>JAICVS010000086.1 GCA_025935195.1 Ktedonobacterales bacterium | reverse complement strand
GTCTGCGCTGTGTCAGGGGGCCCCTTCCAATATTCCGCGACGCGGCTGGGCCACGATGCCCTCGCGCTCGAGGAAGCCCATCGTACCCTGCGCATCTCTCCCGCGGAGTTCGACGAGGTTGCGGCCGAGCTCGCGCGTACCCTGGACGCCTTCCACGTGCCCGAGCGCGAGAAGGGGGAGGTGCTTGGCGCGTTCGCGGCGCACAAGGGCGAGGTGACGCAAGGGTACACGTCCACCGCCGCGAGGTCGTAACGGCATGCGGGTTTCATGCCCCTTTTCCGCCCTTTCGTGATAGTGTATCCGCTTAATACCCCGTGCGGTTGATGGTATCACGCGGGCGGGGAGGAAGCTGAGGGGCGAAAACCAAGCCCTTCAACACCCCCCGTCACCCACGCCGCTCCTTCACCAGCCGGCCCCGCCGGCCGGGTCGCGTGCGCCGCTCACGCGCTCTGTATCTCTAACGTTGCGCAACGGCTGGCGCAGTGTTTCACTTTCCGCGCGCAACAGAATGCCGGACGCGCCAGCGCGTCCGGCATTCCCGCTGTCTTATGAGCATCTTTCACTATGCTGGAGCAGGCAGGACGTAGCCGACATGGGCGAACCGCGCGCGCGCATCCGCAGGGGTAATCGCGTCGAGCGCCAAACGGACCGCCTCCCATAACGCCTCGTGGGTGCGCGCCCAGCCCGCGCAGGTGAATAACGGAGAATAACGATGGCAGAGCAGAGTCTGTACGACCGGCTTGGCGGCGTCAACGCCATCACCCAGGTGGTTGATCGCTTCAGCGACGAAATCATCAAGAATCCCAAGCTCAACGTCAACCCGCAACTGGCGAAATGGAACCAGTCGGGCAGGCTACCAGCCCTCAAATTCATGCGGACGCTCTGGGTCTGCGAGATCGCCGGATGGCCGTTCCACTACACCGGCAAAGATATGCACTCCGCGCATGAGAACCTGCACCTCACCTCAGACGAGTTCGACAAGGTGGGCAAAGAGATTGCCGCCTCCCTGGGCTACTTCGGCGTGCCGGAGCGCGAAAAGGGCGAGGTCTTGGGCGCCATCATTGCCCATAAGGGCCAGGTGGTCAACGGCTAAGGCCGCGTGCCAGACTATGTGCCTTGTTGCGGCCGTGTTGCACAGCACACGGCCGCATCTTTATGATCTGCCCAATCGCCATCTCGTCATCCACCGCCTCTGGAGAGGAACCATCAGTTTGAGGGGGAGGACGCAATGCTCCCGTTCGAGCAGAATCCCACGCTGCGCGTCCTGCAAGAGCATCCGCTCAACGCCGGCCCATCGCTCGACCACCTATGCCGCACATTCATCACCCCAGATGAGCTGTTCTACGTGCGCAACCACGGCACCCTGCCGGTGGTACGGCCGGAGGAGTGGGCCCTGACCGTCACGGGGATGGTGCGGACGCCACTGCGCCTCTCGCTCGACGATCTGCGCCAGCGCTTCCCGCGGCGCACGGCTGCCGCGACGCTCGAATGCGCGGGCAATCGTCGCGGCGAGCTTGCCGGCGTCAAGCCGATCCCCGGCGAGCTGCTCTGGAGTGCGGAGGCGATTGGCAACGCCGTCTGGGAGGGCCTCGCGCTCGCCGAGGTGCTGGCGGCCGCCGGGGTCAGCGCGGAGGCGCGTCATGTGGCCTTCACCGGCTTAGACGAGATCGAGAAGGGGGGCCGCACGTTCGGCTTTGGCGGCTCTATCCCGCTGGAGAAGGCGCGGCGGCCAGAGGTATTGCTCGCCTATGCGATGAACGACGCCCCGCTGACGCCGATCCACGGCTTTCCGCTGCGCGCGCTCGTGCCCGGCTACATTGGCGCGCGCAGCGTGAAGTGGCTGACCAACATTGACGTGCGGGCCGAGCCGTCCGACAACTATTTTCAGCGCCAGGCCTACAAGCTCTTCCCACCTGACGTGAGCGCCGAGAGCGCCGACTGGTCGCGCGGCACGATGCTGTATGACGCGCCGCTCACCAGCGTGATCTGTGAGCCGGCGGAGGGGGCGCTGGTCGAGGGCGAGCGTGCGGTGGTGCGCGGCTATGCGTACGCGGGCGGGCGAGGCATTGCGCGCGTTGAGGTATCATGCGACGGGCACGAGCCGTGGATTGAAGCGGCGCTCGCGCCAGACCAGGGTGAGTGGAGCTGGCGGTTGTGGGAGGCGGACGTGCCGGTGCGAGCGGACACGCGGCAGCTCGTCGTCCGCGCCTGGGATGAGGATGACACCGGCCAGCCGGAGAACCCCGGCACGCTCTGGAACTTCAAAGGCTATCTGAATAGCGCGTGGCATCGCGTGACGATTCGCCGGGGTGAGGCGAGCAGGTAGAGCAACGGCCGCGCATGACTGTCTCGCCAGTGCTAGAACCCACCGGAAGAACCGCCACCGCCTCCGGCGGCTCCCGCACCGGAGTAGCCGCCACTCGCGCTGCCGCCGGCGCTGCCGTGGGAAGCAGGCGTGACGGCCGAATGGAACACGATCCAATACGGATAGAACCCGACGGTTTGCGCCATCCGGCCGCCGCCCGCTCGCGTCTCCGTATCTCTTCCCGCGCGGAACCAGGAGGGCGAATACCCGCGCTCGCTCGCCGCTTTCAGTCGGGGCGCTAGCTTGCCCACGATCTCCAAGGCCACGATATAGGGGAGGTCGGTGTCGAGCTTCGGCTCATAGGCGCGATCCATCACGCTCTCACGATACCCGCGCCAGGGCGCCGCGGCGATCTCGCCTTCGACTGTGGTATCGGGCACCTGGTAGCCGCGGACGAACGCGCCCACGCCTGCTACGAGGAAGATAACGAGGCCGATTGTCGCCCACCCCTCCTGAGAGAGGATGATCAACAGCAGCGCGGCGGCGGCTCCAACCATTCCGAGTGCGCCAGCGATGTAGAGCGGCCGGCGGCGCGTGGCGGCGGCATCCGGATCGTACCAGCCCCGCTCGATCAGCTCGCGGCGCAGGTGCGCCTTTGCCCCGCCCCAGCCAGCGCGGAGGGCCGCGAGATCATCGTTCGAGATCGTGCGGCGTCCGTCGTCCGCCTGGGTCGCCAGCTCGTTCCACACGTCCCGCTCGTAGCCGGACAGCCCCCGGCCCTCACCCACCAGCCGTATGCGCGCCTTCGTGTCACCGGCGGGCTCAAGCACGAGCAAGCCCCGCTGCGCGAAGTCGAGGATCGTTGCCTCGATCTGTGCATCGGCGATCCGTCCTTTGATGAGCGCGCCCGCCTCGGCCGGAGGCAGCTCGCCGGGCGATGCCAGCGATGCCAGCGATGCCAGCGATGCCAGCGGCCCCAGCCCCACCTCACCGGCCGCGCTGCTCATCGGCGGCTGGCGCCTGACGCGCACAAGCAGCAGCGCCATCGCAATCGCGAACAGCGCCGCCAGCACGTTGAAGGGGATGCGGCCGATGGCGACCGCCGCGACGCGATAGGCCGGTGGCGGGGGTGGACCATACTGTAGATCATGCGCCACCATCTGCAATCCCGCGGCGATGCCCGCCGCTGTCTGCTCGTTCTGTAAGAGCGGCGTCATCACGTCCGTGCGAATGCGATCCAGCTCCGCTTGCGGCAGATTCCCATGCTGGTAGTGCTTTTCTCCAGCATAGAGCGCCACCTGGCCGTGCCGGAGATCCCCCGGTCGCAAATCGAAGAGCATCACGAAGCCGTCGTGGGCGCCGGGCCGCGACTCCACGTTCCAGCGGTTCATGAGATCGATAGCGTCGCTCAATGTTTGCTCCGCCGTGGCGTCGCGCACTTGCAGGTACACGACCGTGGGTGCGCCAGCGCGCTCGACCGCCGCGGCCTGGGCCTCCAGGTTCGCGATCTCCGCGGTTGTGAGCAGATTGGCGCAGTCGTAGATATGTCTTCCGGCGACGGGTCCAACACAGTCAGCCCGTGGGGCCGCGGAGACCTGTGTGGGCATGGCGGCGCTGAGGCCGGCCGCCAGCAGCAGGAGAACGGGCAGCAGGACGTACGTTCGCCTCGCGCGCCAGCGACGCATGCTCATCAGCAGCCTCCCCATCCGCTCAGATGCATCCAGTCGCGAGGATGCGTCTTTCATCCATAGTCTACGGTCCATGGAGCGACATGATGCGGGGGATAGCTACCGGCCACGGATATGTGATGGACATGTGAGCGTCGGGTGAGCATCAGACTGCGCATCCATGGCACTCGCCGGCATCCTCCGGCGCCATGGGGCAACACCGCGACGCATCCGGTCTGTAGAAGCAAAGTGTGCCACGTTCCGCGAACAGAAACGGCCACCGCCGCGCCAAGGTCAAGGACATGGGCAGGATCGAGATGCGCTGATCCCCGCGCTGTCCTCAACACTTGACGCGATGGTGGCTGATGTCGCTACCGAGGGTAGCTGTGGCGGTTAGCGAGTGGGCTTACTGCCGCGGCACGGGCTTGCCACGATTAGATTCCCCGCCCTTCTTGCCGATGCGGGCGTAGAAATCGGCGCCCTGCCGCGCCTTGGTGGACTCGCCACCCTTACGCCCGATCTCGGCATAGAAATCCGGGCCGTGCTCGCGGCGCACCGTGTCGCCGCCCTTCTTGCCGATCCGCGAGAAGAAGTCGCGGCCATACTTGGCGCGGACAGCCTCGCCGCCGCGGCGCGCTTCCGGCGTGCCCGCAGCCGGTCCGCGCTTGCCTCGTGTCCTGGTGATAGTGTTCTCAGCCATATCTGCGCTCCCCCAACTGTGTGCGATCGCGACCAGTGCCGTACGAAGGGCCGAGCCGGCACACGCGCGGGCCGGCGCTTGGCGGGTCCGGTCGCGGGTCGCCGGCTCACAGAGCCGGTCTATCTGCCGAGCCGATCAGACCATCTCCGACCGATCTCATGTTCAATACGAGCAAGGAGGTGCTAAAGTTACAGGATGTCCTACCACAGGGTAGATTCTTTTGAAAACGCTCAGAAACGCCCAGGTTGCATAGGTTGCACGATCCGCCTACCGGTACTGCCTGCCTGGGTGCCCGCTTGGCCGTGATATACTCACGCGCGTGCCCTCGCTTGGAGCGGCAGCCCATGTCTCCGTATCTCCGTATCCATGTAGGTTGCGCAGGTGAGCCAATGAGCCAGCCCAACACGCCCATGCCCATTCCACCCGCCACGCTTGCCCCAACCGATCTCTCCGATCTCTCCGATCTCTCCGATCTGCCTGTGCGTGTGTCTGTGCGCGATCCGCATGGCCTGGCGTCGCGTCTCGCCGTCACCGCCGCCGCTGCCGCCGCCGCGCCATCCAACGACCATGCGGCGGGGTCCGCGCGCTGGTATGCGCTGGCGCTGCGCGCCCGTGAGCTGCGCGCGCCAGCAGCCTTCGATACGCTGCTTGCCCCACGGGTGTTGCGCGAGCGGGTGGAGCCGTTGCCATATCAGACGCGCGTGGTGGAGCGGGTGCTGCGCGAGCTGGCGCCGGCGGCGATTCTGGCGGACGAGGTCGGGTTGGGGAAGACTATCGAAGCTGGTCTGGTCTATAAAGAGCTGGCGCTGCGCGGCATCATCCGCTCGGCGCTCGTGCTGGCGCCCAAGGCGCTGCTCGCACAGTGGCAGGCGGAGCTGCGCGAGCGGTTCGACGCCGATTTCGTGTTGACCGACGAGAAGCGCTTTCGCGGCTTTGCCCACGACGATCGCGTGATCTGCTCGCTGCCACAGTTTGTGCGCTCCTTCGAGCGCGTGGGCGCGCGCTCGTGGGATCTGTTGGTCGTGGACGAAGCGCATCTGCTGGCGAACCCCGCCTCCAAGCGACGGCGCGCCGTCGCGCTGCTGCGCACGCGCTGGCGGCTGCTGCTCACGGCGACGCCGGTCGCCAACAAGTTGACCGACCTGTACAGCCTGGTGGACCTCGTCCGCCCCGGCGTCTTCGGCACGCCACGCGAATTTGAGGCCGAGTATGTCGCGGACCCCGGCACCGCGCGCGTGGTGAAGTTGGGGCGTGTCGCCGCGCTACGCGAAGCGGTGCATGACGTGACCTGCCGGACACGCCGCGCCGAGACCACGATCGCCTTCACCGCGCGCCATGTCGAGACGCATACCGTCGCGATGGCGCCGGACGAGGACGCGATGGTGGCTGAGGTGACGACCTATCTGCGCGCGCTCTATCGCCGGCTGCCGCCGTCCGCCGCACGCGCCGCGCACGCGGCTCCCACCGCCGAGCGCGGCGGCCAGGCCGCGAAGGCGAACCGCGGCGCGCTCATCCGCGAGATTCTGGCGTTGCAGCAATCTCTTTCCAGCAGCCCGCGCGCCATCGCCTGGTCGTTGCGTCGGCGCGCCGAACGGCACCCGGACGAGCGCGACGCGCTGCTGGCGCTGGCAGAGCGCTGCGAGCGGGTGGAAAGCGCGAAAGAGCGGCTGCTGCTCGCCTTGCTGGATGCGCTGCGCGGCGAGCCGGCGCTGATCTTCACGCTGCGCTTACAGACGGCGGAGCGGTTGCGCGCGGTGTTGCGCGGGCGGGGGCAAGCCGTGGAGTGCTACGTCGGCGCGCTCTCGCGTGCCGATCGTGAGGAGCTGGTCGAGCGTTTCAACGGCGGCGCGCTGGATGCGCTGATCGCGACGGACGCGGGCGCGGAGGGCCTCAACCTCCAGCGGCGCTGCCGCATCGTGGTCAACTATGACCTGCACTGGAACCCGATGCGCATCGAGCAGCGCATCGGCCGCGTCCACCGCCTCGGCCAGTCGCGCGATGTCGCCGTCCACAACTTCGCCCTGCGCGACACGGTGGATGAGTACGTGCTGCGGCTGCTCTACGAGAAGATCAACCTGTTCACGATGACGGTCGGCGCGCTGGAAACGGTGCTGGCCGAGGCACACGACGGCGAGCTCGACGTGGAGGAGCGCATCCTGGAGGCGCTGTTGACCAGCGGCACGCGCGAGCGGCTGACCGTCGAGGTGGCCGCGCTGGGCCAAGAGCTGAGCGACGCGCGCGACCGCCAGCGCGACGCCGAGTCGCTGACCGAGGGGGTGCTGGGATGAAGTGGCCCTTCTGGCGCCGCAAGACCCGGCCGGCCGAGGTACACACCAGTGCCGCCGCGACCGCGACCGCGCTTCTGCCGGCGCGGCATGCGCGCGAGGACGATGTGGCGGCGAGCGAGCCGCTTGCGCCGTTGCTGGCCTTCGCGCGTGACTACCTCGTCGCCAGCGGCGCGCAGGTGCGGCTGGCGGCGGCGGACCTGCTCACAGCGGTGATGCCTGATGGCGCGCGCGTCCGCTATACGGCCAGCCCGGCGCGCGCGGCGGCGGATGCCCACGATGTGGAGCTGCTCATCGAGGGGGGTGCGGCACTGGCCGAGATGACGGCGCGCGCGGCGGAGCAGGGGCGCTGGGTCTCGCTACGGCTGGAGCCGACAGGCGATCCCGTCCAACTGGCGCGCTCCGCACTCGCCGCGCCGGCGCCCGATTGCCTGCATTGCACGCGCGAGATGGGCAGCGGTGGCGATGGGCGCGACGCCTCCCGCTGCGATCGCTGCCCGGCGCGTGAGGGGCGGCTCGTGCTCGACGGTGCGGGCGCTATCCGGGACGCGCGTGTGCTGCGGCGGTGGGACGCGGCGCAAATGGAGCTGAGCTATCGCATTGCTACCAGCGACCGCCAGGGACGGCGCGAAGAATGGCCGCGGCTTGCGGTGGATGTCGCGACGGGTGCGGACGTGCCCGTGCTCGCGCCGCCATACCTGGCGCGCGCGACGGACGCCGATGATGCCCTGGACGCGGAAGCTATCGCGCACGTGCTCGACCTTGGCGCGGCGCGTGTCGCGTCCGTGGCGGGCGCAACTGCCGCATTCGCGCGCCTGCGCTGGATGGACGAGTACCGCCGGCAATGGGACGACGTGACGAGCGCGCACGCGCGACTACGACGGGAATCGCCTACAGCGGCCGGCCAGATTGACGCCGCGCTGGCCCAGGAGCGGGAGCGGCTGCGCGAGCTGTTCGCGGTGGATGTGACGGCAGAGATGGAGAGTGCGGCGGAGCTCACCGTGCCGATGGCCGAGGTATTGGTGCGCTTCGCGGGCGGCGCGGAGCTGGCCCTCGCCGTGGATCTGGGCCGTGCCTGGGTGGCGCCTCCGGCCTGCGCCCGTTGCGGCGCGCGGCGCGCCTCCGGCCGGCTCTGCCCCAATGGGCACGTCACCTGCGCCGCCTGTACGGCTGATGCGGATGGCGATGCTTGCGCCGCCTGCGCGTCCGGCGCGACGCCGCGGCCCGACCCGCCCGCCCGTGACGAGCGCGCCGGCGATGAGGGTGAGCTGACCGTGGATGTGCTCGACCGTATGACGGACGCGACGTGGGAATCGTTCGTCGCGTGGCTGCTCGAGCAGGATGGCGTGCGTGTCGAGCGCCAGGTGCGCGGCGGCGCGGCCGTGTGGCATGGGCAGCGTGGCGATGGCGAGGCGCCGGTGATCGCGCTGGCGCCACGTTTGCCCGTCGGATGGTGGCTGGGCGAGGTTGAGGTGCGACAGGCGGCGGCGCATCTGGCGGGCGATCCCGCGGGGGCATGCCTGCTGATCACGCCTGCCGAGGCGACGGCGGCGGCATACGAGCTGGCGCCACGCCTGCATGTCGAGCTGTGGGCGCGGGCGGAGCTGCGCGCGTGGCTGAGCCAGCGGCACACACACTACGACCGGGAGCGCACTGCGGAACAGCGGGAAGCGGAGCGCCGCGCGGCGACGGCAGCCGCCGCGCGTGATGCCATCGTCGCGGCGCTGACGGCGCTAGAGCAGGCATTGGCCGGCGCGATCAACCGGCGCAGAGCTGTGGGCGCGACCACCATCGCCACGCATGCGGCGGCCATCACCGCGGCTCTCAGCGATGCGCGGCGGGCGCTGGCCGCATGGGACACGCTCGCGGGCGAATGGGCGGCGGCCTTCGCCGAGCGCGAGGCGCGGGACGGCTCACTCATGATCGTGGCGAGCGTGGAAGCGCTGAGCGAGATGGAGGAGCGGGCCGCGCACCTACGCGCCGCCGCGCTGGACGCGCTCGACCGGCTGGCGCGCACGCCGGGAACGGGCGAGCATGGCTACACCACCTGGCGCAAGGCGGTGGTCGAAGAGCTGACGGCGCGCTGTGAGGCGCTGCGCTGGCGCACGCTCGCCATGGACCCCGCCCGCTGGCGCGCATTCAGAGACGCACAGGACGCGCAGGCGTTGGCGCGTGCGGAGACGAGCGCAACCGCCGCCGGCCACGCGGCGGCGCGGGCGCAAAAAGCCTACGCGCAGCTCGCCGCGCGGGCGCGGCTGCCTGAGGCGTGATGTTGCCCGGTGTTGAGTCGTTATTGCCTGCCAGGAATATGGACAGATCGTCCTCAGCGAGACCGTGTCCAATCGGCAGCGAGACGAAGGCGATGCGGGCGATGCGGGAGAAGATAGGCGGAAGACCACTCCTGGAAACGGGAGTACGCACGGCCACTCGCGCTCGACCTCCGACAGACGGAAGAAACAGAAGGAACAGTATGAAAATGGGAGATAGCCGTTAGACCATCTCCCATGCATCGAATGCGCCTACGTGTAGGTATGCGCGCTACGCTAGCTCGCGCAAGCCCTGGGCCGATGTCGCCATGCGCAGCTTCGCCAGCGCCACCATTTCGAGCTGACGCACGCGCTCGCGTGAGATGCCCAGCTCTTTGCCGACTTCCAGCAGCGTGCGGCTGCGCCCGTCGCCGATGCCGTAGCGCAGGATGACGACCGACCGTTCGCGCGACGTGAGGGTGGAGAGGGCGCGATGCAGCTCTTCGCCCAGGAGATGCTGCGAGGCGATATCCGCCGGGGCCTGGATGCCTGGATCTTCGAGCGTGTCGGCCAGCGAGAGGCGGTTGTCCGAGTCGGCGGGGGAGTCGAGCGAGACAGGCTGTTCGGTGACGTGCAGCAGGTCATCCACCTCTTCGACCTGCATGCCGGTGGCCTCAGCGATCTGCTCCGGCAGCGGATCGCCGCCGTTCTCCTGTGAGAGTTGTGAGGCGACACGCCGCACTTTACGCAGCCGGGTGGCGACGTGCTCCGGCAGGTGGATCAGCCGCGACTGCTCACCGGCCGCGCGGCTGATCGCCTGGCGAATCCACCACGTCGCGTAGGTGCCAAAGTGGCAGCCGCGGCGCCAGTCGAACTTCTCGGCGGCGCGCATCAAGCCGAGATTGCCCTCTTGGATGAGATCGATAAGCGGCACGCCGGAGTTGGTGTAGCGACGGGCAATGGCGATCACGAGCCGCAGGTTCGCCTCGACGAGCCGGCGCCGGGCGCGTGTGTCGCCAGCCTGGCCGCGCTTGGCGAGGATGATCTCCTCCTCATGCGAGAGCAGCGAGAGCCCGCGGATGTCGTGCAGATAGCTCTGGAAGGCATCCTCGCTGCCGTCGGCGCCACCGTAGCGACCGGCGCCCTTACCGTAGAGCGCATCCTCTTCCTCGGCGCTCAGCTCGGCCAGCTCCGCGTCGGTCGGCTCCACATCCTCTGCCGCCGCTGAAACCTTCGCCGGAGCAGCCGCCGGCTCGGCCCGCTCGAACGCTTCCCGCAAAAGCCGCTCAGCGGTCGCTTCGAGCATGTCTGGTTGCATGACGGCCATCTCGCGCACTCCTCTCACCGGATCTCGCAGCGGACCCGGCTCGGCTCCCGCGGCGCACGCCATTGTGCTGTTGCTCGCGGGCGAACGTGCTGATGCACAGATTTTGTTCATTGCCGACCGTAGTATACACAGGCCCATCACAGATCGCTATCAGGTGAACACCTGACTTTTGATCAGGCACGCCATGCTTTGCTTGCTGAAGCAGCGGCTGATAGCGTCAGATTCCCTGCTGACTTTACTTTTCATACCATGCAATTCGTGCCGCCCGGCGTGCCAGTAGTGCCGCCCACTTCCATCCCGCGACGGACGCGGGGAGTCATGTCGCGAGTGGGTGTGTCGCCCGCTCACGCCGGCATCACAACGCCGCGCCATGACGCACTTTTGCAACGCCTTTGCATAGCATCGCGCGAGATACCTGTGGCGACGGTCGGCGTGTAACGGCTTCGCACGCGGCTTGACCGCCGCGCTTGCACACTGTCTGCGCGCCGAATGCGGCTCGCGTCCGTGCGACTGGGCGCCGTCCACCACGCGGCTCGCGTCCGTGCATCGCCCCGAACACCTATGGAGATACGCCCGCACTGGCCGAATCCTCACAGCCGAATCCTCACACACGATAGGCTACGTGCTATGGCACCCATGCCACGACCATCCGAGCCGTCCAGATGCCAAGCGCTGGCGGGTCCACCGCGACTCCTGGCGACTCCTGGCGACTCCTGGCGACTCCTGGCGACTCCTGGCGACTCCCGCAAGTGTCGCGCCAGTGATGCCATGCCTGCCACCCGTGACGCAGGTCATGCGCGAGAGCGGCGCGGTGGGCCGTGTATATGACAAGCGGCCGGATAGAGGCTGCCCACGCGCATATATAATGAGCGGGAGCGGCGCGCGACGGGCAGGGACGGCGATGGGCAATGGGAGCACGCGAGCGCGTCGTCGCATGGAGAACGTCATGCGAACACCGATGCCGGCCGGGGACGCCGGCGAGCAAGACGTCAAACAAGGCGCCGAGCAATACTCCGACCGCGAGCTGGGCAGCCTGATGAACGCGGCCGCCTTCATTGCCGTCGCCGTCGGCTACCTGCTCGCCTGGCTCACCGCCCCCGCCCGACACTGCTCGGCGTCGCGCTGTTGACGGCTGGCACTCTCGCCTGGCTCTGGGTCTACCGCCGCCTGCCCGTGGGATCGGACACCGCCGCGATCCCGCCCGCGCCCGCGCATCATACGGCGCAGCCACAGCCCGCGCCGGGGCATGCCGTTACCGGGGCATGCCGTTAGTGGCATGCCGGTGGACGAGCTGACGGAGCGCGAGCGCGAGATTCTCGGCTACCTGGGCCGCGGTGACAGCAACCGCGAGATCGGCGAGGCGCTCTTCATCACTGAGGGAACGGTGAAGAACCACGTCTCCAGCATCTTAAGCAAGCTGGGCCTGCGCGACCGCACCCAGGCCGCGCTCTGGGCGCGCGAGCACGGCCTGGGATGAGGCGGGAACGGGGGCTCATAGCGGCGTCAGGTGTCACGGCCGGCGGGCGCGCTCGATGCGCGCTTTTGAGGCGAGCCGCGGTTCAGGGGGAGCCATCATGGCTCCCCCTGAACCGCATGAGATATGTCCTCGTCGCCCATCTGAACCGAGGTGATTCACCGATGATGACGACATGATATGATTTTGCACCTCGCCGGTCAAGAGCAAACACAGGGGACGTCTGGCGTTGGTGATAGAATTACCCATCGGTGAATGGATTGCGGAAATGGCTGCCAGAGCGGCCCGTGCGGAGGGCATGTGTTGATGGCGGATAGAGCTGATCGGGGGATTGCTCTGCCATACTTGCGAGCCTGGAGGATGTATCAGGCGCTAAGTCAGCTTGATCTGGCAGAGCGATCAGGTGTGAGTCGCCCAACCATCACCCGGGCCGAGGCCGGGGAACGCATCAGCTTCGCCAACATCCACAAGATTGCCGCCGCGCTCGGCATCAGCGTGCATGAGCTTTTGCGCGAAGATCCTGACAAGGTGAAGACGGAGTGATGGACCAAGCGCGCTGAACCTGGCCGCACATTCGTCTTGCCATGTATGGGCCATTCCTTGACTTCTCGCGGAGAATACGCCATGACCACCCCGACCATCCCGACCACCACCCCCACCGTCGCCGAGATCTTCGAGACAATGAGCTACGGCCCCGCGCCGGAGTCCGCCCAGCCGGCGGCGGACTGGCTGGATGCGCACCGGCCGCACCTGCGCCTCTTCATTGGCGGCGCGTGGCGCGAGCCGTCCAGCGGCGAGTATTTCGAGAGCGTCAACCCCGCCACGAATCGCCCGCTCATTCAGGTGGCGAAGGCGGGCGAGGCGGACGTGGACGCGGCCGTGGCGGCGGCGCGGGCAGCCTTCCCCGCATGGAGCGCGCTGCCGGGGCATGCGCGCGCCCGCTATCTCTACGCCATCGCGCGCCAGGTGCAGAAGCATGCGCGCCTGCTGGCTGTGCTCGAAACGATGGACAACGGCAAGCCCATCCGCGAGACGCGCGATATTGATGTGCCGCTGCTGGCGCGGCACTTCTCCTACTACGCCGGCTGGGCGCAGCTCATGGCGCGCGAGCTGCCGGAGATGCGCCCGGTGGGCGTCGTCGGCCAGATCATCCCCTGGAACTTCCCGCTGCTGATGCTGGCCTGGAAGATCGCGCCGGCGCTGGCGGCGGGCAACACCGTTGTGCTGAAGCCGGCCGGCTACACGTCCATCACCGCCGTCGCCTTCGCGGAGCTGATCGAGAAGATCGGCCTGCCGCCGGGCGTGGTGAACATCCTCACCGGCGACGGCAGGATGGGCGAGCGCATCGCGCGCCACCCCGACGTGGACAAAGTGGCCTTCACCGGCTCGACTAAGGTCGGGCGCATCCTGCGGCGAGCGACGGCGGGCAGCGGCAAAAAGCTCTCGCTGGAGCTGGGCGGCAAGTCGCCGTTCGTGGTCTTCGACGATGCCGACCTGGACTCAGCCGTCGAGGGCGTAGTGGACGCGATCTGGTTCAACCAGGGGCAGGTCTGCTGCGCCGGCTCGCGTCTGCTCGTGCAGGAGAGCGTCGCCGACAAGCTGATCGCCAAGCTGCGCGCGCGCATGGAGAAGCTGCGCGTGGGCGATCCGCTGGATAAAGCCGTGGACATCGGCGCCATCGTCGGCCCTGCCCAGCTTGAGACAATTGAGCGACTGGTGCGCACTGGCGTCGCCGAGGGCGCGCGCATGTGGCAGCCAAGCTGGGCCTGCCCGACCGAGGGCTGCTTCTACCCGCCCACGCTCTTCACCGAGGTCGCGCCCGCCGCCACCATCGCCCAGACCGAGATCTTCGGCCCCGTGCTGGTGACGCTGACGTTTCGCACGCCGGCCGAGGCCGTCGCGCTGGCGAACAACACCGCCTACGGGCTGGCGGCGAGCGTCTGGAGCGAGAGCGTCAATCAGGCGTTGGATGTCGCGCGCCAGCTCAAGGCCGGCACCGTCTGGATCAACAGCACCAACGTCTTCGACGCCTCATCCGGCTTTGGCGGCTACCGCGAGAGCGGCTTCGGCCGCGAAGGCGGCATCGAAGGGCTGTACGAATACCTGACGCCGAAATGGGAAATGCACGAAGCGCACGAGGCGGCTGAGACGGCGGACGCCGGGGAGACGGCGGCGCAGGCCAACGGCGCGAACGGACGCGGCAGGCGGCAGCGCGCGACCCAGGCAGCGCCAACGGCGGCGAACGGGCACGGCAACGGCGCGCACGTCGAGCATGCGGAGCCGGATGGGTACGATCCCGTCGAGAATCCCCTGCTCTGGCCGCCGATTGACCGCACACCAAAGCAGTTCATCGGCGGCAAGCAAGTGCGGCCAGATTCGGGCTACAGCCGCGGCGTGTATGGGCCGGACGGCGCGCTGGTGGGCGAGGTCGGCGAGGGCAACCGCAAGGACATCCGCAATGCCGTCGAGGCGGCGCGCGCCGCGGCCGGCTGGGCGGACGCCACCGCCTACAACCGCGCGCAAATCCTCTACTACATCGCCGAGAACCTCTCCACCCGCGCGGACGAGTTCACCGGGCACATCGCCGCCATGACCGGCCGGCCCTCGGTGGACGCGCGCGCCGAGGTGGAGCGTTCCATCGAGCGGCTCTTTACCTACGCGGCCTGGGCGGACAAGTACGACGGCGCCATCCACTCGCCGCCACTGCGCAGCATGACGTTGGCCGTCCACGAGCCGGTGGGCGCGCTCGGCCTCATCTGCCCCGACGAGTATCCGCTGCTCGGCTTCGTCTCGCTGGTGGCGCCGGCAATCGCCATGGGCAACACCGTCGTCGCCGTTCCCTCGGAGCGGCATCCGCTGGCAGCGACCGACTTCTACGCCGTGCTGGAGACATCCGACGTGCCGGCCGGCGTCGTCAACATCGTCACCGGCCCGCACGACATCCTGGCCGACGTGCTGGCGCGGCACGACGACATGGACGGCGTCTGGTATTTCGGCTCCGCCGAGGGCGCGCGCATGGTCGAGGATGCGTCCGCCGGCAACATGAAGCGCACCTGGTGCGGCTACGGCCGTCCCCGTGCCTGGATGGACGCCGAGCAGGGCGAGGGGCGCGAGTTCCTGCGCGCGGCGACGCAGGTCAAGAACATCTGGGTGCCGGTAGGGGAGTAAAACCACCAGCTAGCTATCCCTCATACACATCCGGCCGGCGATTGGCGAGCGAGGGGATGCGGCGGCGCACGTCGGCCACACGGTCAGTATCAATCTCAGCCGTGACGACGCAGGGCTGGTCCGGCGCCTGAGCGAGTACCGTACCCCACGGATCCACGATCAGGCTGCGGCCGAAGGTGGCGCGCCGCGGCGGGAACGTGCCCACCTGATCGGCGGCGACCACGTAGCAGCCGTTCTCGATGGCGCGGGCGCGGATGAGCGGCTCCCAGTGGTCACGCCCCGTCTCCAGCGTGAAGGCGGAGGGCAGCGGAAAGACCTGGGCGCCACGCAGCGCCAGCGCGCGGAACAACTCCGGGAAGCGCAGGTCGTAGCAGGTGGCGAGGCCCAGCGTCAGGCCCTCGACCTCGGCGGTAACAATAGCGTCACCGGCGGCGATGGCGGCCGACTCCTGATAGGCGGGCGCGCCATCGTCGGGCGCCGCGTCGAAGAGGTGAATCTTGCGATAGGTGGCGAGCAGAGCGCCATCGGGACCGAAGAGGACGGCCGTGTTGTACGGGCGGGCATCACGCGGCGAGCCGGCGGGACTTTCGAGCATGCTCCCGCCGTGGAGGATGAGACGATACTGGCGGGCGAGGGCGGCGAGGCGTTCGGTGACGGGTCCGGGGATCGGCTCGGCGTTGGCACGGTTGCCTTCGGCTGGCCCCAGATACGTCCACAGTTCCGGTAGCACGACGAGACGCGCGCCGGCCTCGGCCGCCTCGACGACGCCAGCCTCGGCGGCAGCGACGTTGGCCGCCTTGTCGTCGCGCGAGTTGAGCTGCACGGCCGCGACACGCATACGCATAGGGTACCTCCTCTCGGCTCACATCACGCCTATGACGCCATTGTACATGCCCGTCAGCCGCTCGCGCGCTCCTGTTGGAGCAGCGCGGACTCGCCGGCGTCCAGCGGTCGCGCATGCACGACGAGATTGCCCCGCAGGCGCAGCTCGCGCGTGATGGCGAAGACGCGCTGGAGGCGGTGGAGCTGGTCGGGTGTGCGCGCCGTCACCATCAGGTTGACGGTGAGCGTGCCGCCGGGCGCCAGCAGCGCGGCGATCTGGCGCAGGAACGGCGTCGCCAGCGTCCCTAGCGCCAGCCTGCCCGCCTCGAACAGATCCAGGCAGACGAGGTCGTAGACCCCTGGCGATGTGGCGGACGCGCCCGCGACCCAGGCGAAGGCGTCCGCTTCGATCACCTCTAGGTGCGGAATGGCGTCCAGGCCGAACTCGGCGCGGGCGACGGCGAGCACCTCCGCGTCACGCTCGACGCCGGTGATGCGCACGCCGGGGTAGCGGCGGGCGAGCAGGTGCGCCACCGTGCCGGCGCCCAGACCGAGGATCAGCGCGCGGCGTGGGCAGCCATCGGGCAGCATCAGCCCCCAGTAGCCGCCACCGGGAGCGGGCTGTGGACCATCCCGCGCGAGCGTATCCGCGCGCTCATGCTCACTCCCATCCCGGCTGGGAACCGAGACCGACTGCACCACGCCGCCGACCTCCAGCGCGATCCCCCAACCGTCGCGCGGCGCGATGGTGATGGGCAGGCGGCGCGGGCGCGCACGATGGCGTTTCTTGGTCATGGCACGTCCCTGAAACGAGAGTGGCGGCAATGAGCGGCGGCGCATGACAGTATACGCTCCCTGCCGTGTGGTCGTTGGCATGCCACGCGAGCGCCGGTTAGCGCCGGCAGAGCAGCGGACATCCGCGGCTCACGTCGTGTAGCAAAGCGTACCTTTACAACCCGGCCGCTGTGTTGGTAGGATGAGAGTGGTTCGCTCGCTATTCCGAGCGGCCTGGGCTATTGTGTCGTTCGTGTCGTACATGCGGGAGCCGGGAGATACCGAATGGATCAGCGGGAACAGGGAACAGCAGCGCAGGATGAAGCGTCGTCTCCAGCGAAGCCAGCTCGTGGCCCGAAGGCGGGAACCGATTCGGCGAAACGCGGCGGCAGGGCGATGGCGGAGCAGTACGGGCGCGACTTCTTTGTGCGCATCGGCAGCAAGGGCGGCCGCACCATGCGCGACCGCCACGGGCCGGAGTTCTATGCCGAGATCGGCAAGCGCGGCGGCCAAACCACGCGCGACACGCGCGGCCACGAGTTCTACGCGCGCATCGGGCGGCTCGGCGGCCAGCGCGGCCGCGGCGTTCCCAAGCGCCAGGCGTCCGACCGCCTCTATGAGGCGCAACATACGGCCGACACTGCGCGCCCCAGTGCCGGCGACGGCGACGCGGCCGGCCAGTGACCTGGCGGTGCGCCGCTCTCGGCGATCCCATAGCACATCCCGTCCGCGCGGCTAGACCTCAGTGCGAATGGGCCGTATCGCGCTCACCGTGATAGACGCCCTGCCGAGCCGACCCCGCTCGTGAGGCCACCCTTGGGGTATCCTGTGGCGGATCGCGCCTGGAGCGCGTGTCCACAGACCAATGAGGGCGGAGACATGACATCCGATGAGAGCGACGATCTGAAGGCGGAGATTGCGCGGCGAAGGCCGGCGCTCGTCGAGCTGCGGCGCCACTTTCACGCGCATCCAGAGCGTTCATTCGAGGAACACGAGACGGCCAGGACAATCGCGGCGCGGCTGCGCGCGAGTGGGCTGGAGGTGACGGAGGGCGTTGGCGGCACCGGTGTCGTCGGGCTGCTGCGCGGCACGGAGGCGGGCGCTGAGAGCACCGCCGCGGGCCGAACGCTGCTCGTGCGCGCGGACATTGACGCGCTGCCGGTCGAAGAGGCCAACGACGTACCGTACCGCTCGCGGGCGCCCGGCGTGATGCACGCCTGCGGCCACGACGGCCACACCGCCATCGCGCTCACGCTGGCCGCGCTGCTGGCGGATCGGCGCGACCGGCTGCGCGGCAACATCAAATTCGCGTTTCAACCAGCCGAGGAGCGGGTGGGCGGCGCCGCGCCGATGATCCGCGACGGCGTGATGGAGAACCCGCATGTAGATGCCGTGATCGGTCTGCACCTCTGGAGCCCGACCCACGTGGGCGAGGTGATCGTGCAGGCGGGGCCGTTCTTCGCCAGCGCCGACATGTTTCGCCTCACCATTCGCGGGCGTGGCGGCCATGGGGCAATGCCGCACCTGAACGTGGATCCGCTGGTCGCGGCGGCGCAGATCGTCGTCGCCACGCAAACGTTGGTGAGCCGCGAGACCTCGCCCTTCCACACCGCCGTCGTCACCTTCGGTGAGATCCACGGCGGCAGCGCCAGCAACATCGTCGCCGACGAGGTGCGTCTCTCCGGCACCATCCGCGCCTACGACGCGCGCGACCGCGAGCACCTGTCGCGCCGCCTCGGCGAGGTGGCACGCGGCATCGCGACGAGCCTGCGCGCGGAAGCCGAATATGAAGTCGGCCCCGGCTGCCAGGCGTGCGTCAACGATGCGGCGATCACGGAGCTGGTGCGGCGCGCGGCCGAGGCGACAGTGGGCGCGGAGCGCATCCCGGCGGAGGATGGGCGCCAGTCGGTCAGCGACGACATGGCGCTCTTTCTGGACGCCGCGCCGGGCTGCTACTTTCTCGTCGGCGCCGGCAACCCAGAGCGCGACATCACGGCGCCGCACCACAGCCCGCGCTTCGACATAGATGAGGAGAGCCTGCCCATCGGCGTCGAGGTGCTGGCGCACGCCGCGCTGGAGTATTTGGCGTAGCCCTGGGCTACCTCTCGCTCGCTCGCTCGGCGGCGCTACGTCGCGTCAGGCCGGCAGACGGCGCAGGGCCGGTAGCCCGCCGCCTCTGGCTCGCCGGGCGCGCGGAAGCAGCGGCGCGGGCGCTCCCAGCCGCGCGCCAGCACGGGGCAGCCGGGACGGCAGTAGACGCGGGTGGCGCGGCTGCCCAGGAAGAAGGTGTCCGTGCCCAGGCGCGCGGCCAGTCGGTCGAGCCAGGCCGGAGTATCGTCCGCGCTCGCTGGGATCGCGCCCTCCATCACCAGCAAGCGGTGCTTGAGCGGCAGGCCGGGACCGTAGCCGTGCAGCCGCCCGTCGCTGCCGACGATGCGATGGCACGGCACGAACGGCGCGACGGGGTTGGCGCCATTCGCGCCGCCGACCGCGCGCACGGCTGCCGGCGCACCCACTTCACGGGCGATTTCCTGATACGAGCGCGTCTCGCCGTACGGCACCGCCGCGACCGCATCCCAGACACCGCGGTAGAACGGCGTGCCGTCGGGATCGAGCG
>JAICVS010000226.1 GCA_025935195.1 Ktedonobacterales bacterium | reverse complement strand
GGGCCTGCTCCCACACGTTCTCGCCGAAGGGTGATGTTGGCTGCATCCGCTGCTCCGTTCCGTACGATATCCCGCCCCGCGTCGGGCACGGCGTCCATGGGACCATCGCTCTCGTCTCGCCGGCTGTCACTTCACGATCAGCTCTACGATCTCAGCTCAAGGTAGGCAACGTGCTCCACTGGCGCGCACGCTGTGCTGTCTATACAGCCGATGCGTACGACTGCTCGCGACGCGCCTGGAGCATCGCGCGTGACAACAACCCAGCAATTTCGTCGCCGCGTGTGTGCCGGGCCGGCAGGAGCAGCCGTCGCCGCTCCACATCCGCGGCCAGGTCGCCGCGGCGAATCTGATAGATTTCCGGCCGCGCGGCCAGCCCTTTCAGGCCGAGCGCGCGGAATGGTCGCAGGCGTGGGCTCTTCTCGTTCCAGCCCACTACATCCGTACAGCGCGTGAACCGGTACGGCGGCAGCAGGCCGGGAATACGCGCACACAACAGGCTCATCAGCCCGTTGCGTGGGAAGAGCCAGAGCCACTCAATGTCGCGCTCGCGTGCCAGCCGTGTGATAATCGCCACAATAGCGTCCACGACGTCCAGCACCGCACCCTTCTCCAGGCCCGGCGCGGTGGCAAACGCTCCGATCTCCGCCGCCCGCCCGCTCGCCAGCTCTACCGCTGCCCGCGATCCTGGCGCCAGCCGGATCATCTCCTCGATCAGCATCGCTCCTGGCAGTTCCAGTCTGGCCGTGCCGATCAGCTCCAGCGCGCGCGTGTCGTCATGCGTGTCGTGCCGCGTCCGCCACACGACAATCGGCAGCGTACGCCGCGGCGCGTAGTCCGTGATGCGCTCATAACTCGTCGCACTCTCCGCACTCGTCGCGTCCGCGTCATACGCCTCACTCGTCTGTGGACGCCCACATACCCGCGCGAACCGCTCGGCCTGGAGCCGCGCCGCCTGGCGTTGAGCTGGCGAGCCGGGTGCGGCTACCTCCGCGTGAAGCGTGGGCGAAAGAGCCAGACGCGCTCCCGCACCGATCTCACCGATTGCATCGATCTCACCGATTGCCGTTCCGCGGGGCATCTCCACCGGCAACACTCCCGTGCGCTCGCGCGCCGCATTCTAGCCGCACTCTACCCGCCGCTGTACTCGCGTCCACACCCGCCTGCCATTCCCGGCCCTCACCGCCGCACTCCCCCATCCCTCAGCCGTGGCGTTGCCGCAGTCTATGATTCTGTAAAGTGGCGGACGGCGATGGTAGTACTCCTTGGGTAGCGGACGGCGCGTGCCGGTGCGCCGCTGATCTTGTGCGATCTGGCATCATGTATGCTAGGTTTTTGACATCGGCGCGGTGGCGACAGGTTCGCCACGCGAGGCAGGCGAGGATATGCGGATAGAGGATATGCGGGATACAGGTAGACGGAAGGGATGTGCGCGATGTTTGGCTGGTTGAGGCGCTCCGGTCGTGCCAAGAGCGCGCCGGCGCCATCGGCGCTGTTGGGATCAACGGCCCGCGCCGCGAGCGATGCTGGTGTGCCGGCGGGTGCGGGCGATCCACGCGCGCTCGCCGGTGTGTATGTGCGCCGCTTCGCCGGTATGGCCGCGGACAAAGACGTGCTCATCCGCGTGCTGGCGGACCCGCCCACCTGGAGCAACACGATTCCGCTCGCGGGGCCGCCAGACCGCACGGCGATATTGTCGTCCGGCGATGCGTCCGCGTCTATGCCCGCTTCAGCTCCTTCTTCAGATCCTCGCCCGGCTTCATCCGCTCAGCCCACCCCTCCCGCGCCGACGGCCAGTGTCGCGCGACACGCCGAGCCGGAGTCCGCGCCGGATTCGTCCTACATCGCCAGCAGAGTGCTGGGGCCGCGCCTGGCCCACGGAGGTCCGCCATGGGATACGACCCAGCCGCGCTGACGCTCGCCACCATCGCCGCGCTCTTCGACCGCCAGGGCTGGCGCTATCAGATCATCGAGAACCACCTCGTCACCGTCTTCGACGGCGTTCCCATCGTCGTGGATGTGGATGATGAGCGCGCGATTGTCCTGCTGCAGACGCCCATCGCGCCCGGCCGCGGCATGCCCGGCTACCTGCCCACCAGCGCGGAGGCCGAGCGCGACGCCGCCATCTACCTGCTCAGCGTCAACTACCGCCTCGCACTGGGCGCCTACACGCGCGATCACAAGGACGGCGAGATCCGCTACGAGATCAGCTTTCCCGCCGCTGGCACCAGCGTCAGCGAGGAGCAGATTCTCCAGGCCGTCAGCGTGATCGTCGCCACGATGCTCTCCCACGCGCCCGTGGTCAACGCGCTGCTGACCGGTCGCATCTCGTTGCGCCAGGCGCTCGACCAGCTCGAACGCGGCCAGGGAGGCTTGCCGCCCGCTATGGCGGTGTGAAGAACCAGGCGCCGCCTGCCGGTTGGATATGTGAACGCCTCGCCGCCGAATCCCGGAGGCGGGGCGTTCGTCGCGGTTGTTCTGTCGCGACTGCCGCCCATGGTCGCTCTCGTTGAGGCTATGGAGTGGCGATCCCGCGCGGCAGGCGGCATAATGGCGGCGATGAGATCGCGGATGCGCTCAGGCATCCAGGCGCTCACAGCCGGGAGGACTCGCATGGATACCCCCGACGACCCTCAGACCACGTCCGCCGGCTCCTCGCCCACCGGCGCGGATTTCATGCGCCGCTTTCTGCCCAGCTCGCCCTTCGTGGGCCACCTGGGCATGCGGCTGCGCGATGTGCGGCCGGGGGAGGCCACCCTCACGCTGCCGTTCGTCCAATCGCTCGCCACCATCGGCGCCATCGTCCACGGTGGCGCCATCGCCGCGCTGATTGATACCACCGCGATGGTCGCGGCCTGGTCGGACGCACCCATGCCGGAGTCGCCGCGGGGCACCACCGTCGGGCTGACGGTCAGCTATCTGGCGGCGGCCAACGGCGAAGATCTCGAAGCGACAGCCCGTGTGCTGCGGCGCGGGCGCACGCTGGTCTATCTCGACGTGGATGTGCGCGCCGCATCGGGCGCCGCTGTTGCCAAGGGCCTAGTCACGTACAAGATCGGTTGAGTCAGAAGGGATCATCCTCATGCCCCTGATCTTTGGTTGCATCGTGCCGCATGGCAGCGTCATCCCTGGCACGCCCGGCGCCGATGCCTGCGCCACCACCACCGCCGCCATGCGCGAGATCGGCCGGCGCCTCGCCGCCGTCCATCCGGATATTGTCGTCGTCGTCACGCCGCACGGCATCCGCGTAGACGGCGCGCTGGCCGTCTCGTACACCGAGCGCGCCATCGGTGTTCTCGACGATCCCATCTTCGAGCATGGCAAGCAGCGGCCCGTGCGTGTCGATCTGGAAGTGGATCGCGAGCTGGCCCGCTCGCTGCGTGACAGTGCCACCGCCGCGAGCGTTCCCACCGTCGCCGTGCATTACGGCGCCACCAGCGGCCCGCACGACTGCTATCCGCTGGATTGGGGCGCCGTCGTCCCACTCTGGTTCCTCGGCGCGCAGCTCACCCCGCGGCCGCGCGCCGTGCTGGTCGTCCCTTCCCGCCTGCTCCCACTCAATACCTTCACATCCTTCGGTCGCATCCTGGCCGATACCGCCGCCGCCAGCGAGCGCCGCGTCGCGCTCGTCGCCAGCGCGGACCTCGCCCACGCGCACGCCGCCGATGGCCCGTACGGCTACGATCCCGCCGCCGCCGCGTTCGACGCCTGGATCGAGGCGGCCGTCAAAGACGGTGATCTCGCCCGCCTGCGCGAGCCTGACATGGAGCTGGTGCGCCGTGCCGCGCCCGACGGCCTCTGGCAGATTCTCGTGCTCGCCGGCGCGCTGGAACACACGCCCATGCGTGGCGAGTTCCTCAGCTACGAGCGCCCCACCTACTACGGCATGCTCACCGCCGCCTATGCTCCCACCGCCGCGTGACCGTTGTGAACGCTCCTCGTGAATGCTCCTCGCGCGCGGCATAGCTCGTGCGGCGGCATCTCTGTGAGGTGGCGCATGCTGGCGCGTGCCGGCTCACGCGCCCATTCCGCGGAGGAGCAACCCACATGACAGACGAGCAGAACGGCGCGTTCGGCGACGCCTACGAGGATTTCCGCGATATGGATGACCCCGGCCCGATGCGGGGCTTCGTCGGCGCGGAAGCCACCGGCGATACCATCCGCACGGACGCGCCGCGGGATGTGCCGACCGCCGCCACGGATGCCGAGAACGCCGATCCCGCCGGCGCGGTGGTGCGCGACGTCGGTAAGGCTAGCCTCGACACGCTCACCCCGTCCGGTAACCCACGCGAGGCCGAAAATGCGCCCGAAGACGCCCAGCGCGCGCGGGACCACGCGGGAGAAGCCGCCCCCGGCCGCTGGGGTGTTCCCGACGACCTCGACAACCAGCCCGGATAGCCTGGTCGCTCGACGCGGCGGCGGGTGCGCGTTTCGCCTTGCCAGCCGCCCGGCGGCACAGATGTTGCGCAACACCAATCCGGCCGGAGGATTCTCCGGCGGTGCGCTCGCCTTCGAGACAGGAGCGCTCGGCTCCGACGGGCGACGCGACTTCAACGAGGAGGAAGCCATCCCATGAACGACGACATGGATCGTGACTACAATCGCGACACCGATCTGGACACGGATCCCGATCGCGACCTGGACAAACGTGGCGCGAAAGACCAGGGCCAGGGCATGATGGACAAGCTCTCCGGCAAGGTTCAGGAGGGCTGGGGCAAGGTGACCAACGACCAGAGCGATGTCATCGAAGGCAAGGTGAAACAGGGCAAAGGCTCGGTGGAGCAGGGTTTCGGCAAGGCCGAGCGCGACCTCGACGACACCTCCGACGATCACTAGTCTTTCATATGCCTTGCCAGCGCGGCGCGACCCCGCCGGGATCGCGCGTAGCATCTCCGCCCGCCCTCCCGATGGAGGGCGGGCGGCGTCTTGCCCATTCCTCTCTCCCACTGCGCCCACCTGCTAGTGCTTGCGAAACGCCGCCGGGCGATGATAGGCTTGAAAGGTATCGCCCCGCGCGACTGGCATGCAATGGAGAGCGGATGGCCCGCTCACTTACACGTGACTGCGCCGCCTGCGTGCCGCGATATCTCGTATGATGATGAGATGATGTGCTATGCCGCGCCGGCGCGGCATGTGGCCCAACGATGACGTGGGAGGAATTTGCGTATGCCAGGGACAGCGGCGCTCCAAGCCTGGGTGGATGACTGCGCCCGTCTGACGCGCCCGGACCGAATCGTCTGGTGTGACGGCTCCGAGCGCGAATACCAGGAGCTGGTCGCGGGGATGCTGCGCGACGGCAGCTTCGAGCAG
>JAICVS010000033.1 GCA_025935195.1 Ktedonobacterales bacterium | reverse complement strand
GCGGGAGCCGTGGGCGGCGTTGGTGTGGGCGAGGAGCTGGACGAGCCGCCCAGCACGGGCAATTCGCGCCGCCGCTCGCGTGTGCGCGCCGGAGCTGGTTTTTCCGCCGGTTTCTCCGTCTCGGCGGGTGCGGTTCGCGGCCCAGGCAAGTGTTGCCAGCCCGCCGCCGTCTCGTCCATCAGCTCGCGCATGCGCCGCAGCTTCGCGATCACCATCTCGATGTTCTGCCGCTGGCGCGCGTAGCCGTCTGGCGTCATCTCGCGCGCCCACGCTTGCAGGTCCGCATCCTCCAGGTCATACCACTTCAGGTCGGCCTGCAAGCGCACGTGGACCTTGTACGCCGGATCGAAGAGTTTGCGCCCCGCTGGCGCGGCCTCGCCCGCCAGGGCAGCCGGCATATCCCCGTCGCCCGCGTGCAGCTCGGCGTAAAGCGCCTCCACGTCCTTGGCGCGGAAGAAGTTGCCTTTGCCCACGCCTGGATAGGTGCGCAGCCGCTTCTCGGCGACGAACGCGAGCAGCGTGTCGCGGTCCACGCCCAGCCGGCGCAACGCCTCACCCTCATCCAGAAACGCGAATTTCATCGGTGTGTTCATCATGTGGAATGTGCCTCGCCTGTTTGGGACCGCGAGAGAGGCGCCTCGTCTGACTGGCTTGACTGGTCGCCGCCCTCGTTCGCGTGCTCATCGCCGTGCTCGTAGAAGAGCAGCAGTGTGCTGCCGTAGCGCCGCTCGTCGTAGCGCCGCAGCCGCGCGAGCGCCAGCGCATCCAGCTCGCCGCGCTCGCGCGGGTGGATCTGCGCGATCACCAGCCCGCCCGGCTCGGTGAGCGGCGCGGCGTCCAGTTGCGCCAGCGCCCGCGCCGCCATGCCCTGGTACTGCGGCGGCGCGACGTACACGATGTCGTAGCGCCGGCCCGCCGCTCGCGCATCCTCTAGGAACTTGAAGGCGTCGGCGCGGATGGTCTCCGCCCGCGCTACCAGCCCCGTAGTCTCCAGGTTGCGGCGCGCGTAGCGCAGCGCCTCCGGCCCCAGCTCGATAAACGTCGCCGTCTCTGCCCCCCGGCTGAGCGCCTCGATGCCGATGCCGCCGGTCCCGGCGAACAGATCCAGGAAGCGCCCGCCCGCGACCTCGCCCGCCAGAATGTCGAAGAGCGCCGTCTTGACGCGATCCATCACCGGGCGCGTGCCTGGTCCCTTCGGCGCCAGCAGCCGGCGCCCCTTCGCGGAGCCCGCGACGACGCGCATCAGCCGCCCTCCGGCCGGGATTGCTGCCCTCGCGCGCCGGACCGTGGCGCGGCGCCGGTGGAGTTGACGGAGCGCGGCGGCTGTGCTGGCGCTGCTGGGGCAGGTGTGGACGTGGATGCGGCGCCATTCGGCGCGGCGGCGCTGCTGGCGCGCTCGGCCCGCAGCGCCGCAAGTACCACGTCCACCTCCTCGGCGAAGGTGTCGCGCTTGCCCCAACTGATCAGCGCGTCGTACTGCTCCGGGCCGAGACGATCCGGCGCGACACGGTAGACCCCCTGGGCGAGGGCGCGCGCGCGGGCTTCGCCCAGCTCATTGGTCACGACATTTCTGTACGCGGTCCGCTGCTGCGCGCTCGGTGTGCCGCCAGCACGCGCGCCGCGCAACTGGCCGACGATCTGCATCGCCCGGCTGCGCGCCTCGCCGCCCGTGATGCTCCCCGCGGCCGCTGGCTGCGTCACCGACGATGGTTGCGTTACTGGCGATGCGGCAGGGGCGGCAGGGGCGGCGGCGCGTGCGGATGCCGCGCGACGAGCCGGCGGAGGCGGCGCGGCGAAGTCCGGTACATCCTCCAGCTCGTCGTCGTCAAACGCTCCCAGTTCATCCTCAAGATCACCCGGCTCGCCGTCGAGCGCCTCATAGCCGCCCAGTTCTTCGCGCACTCCGTCTTCGTCCGGAAGGCCAAAGGCCACCTCCGGCTCGTCGTCCTCCTCCTCGAAGTAGCGCGCCTCGTCGGGTACCGTTGCGGTTGGAGCGGGTGCTGAGCGCGCGGTTGGCGGCGCGACGCGGGCGGGCGCGGCAGGGGCGGATGGAGCGGACGGCGCCGATTCTACGGCCGCACCGTCGCGCAATGCCTGGCGGCGCAGCATCTCCAGCGCCTCGCGCAGGTTCAACCCGGAGAGCGTGCGGACGCTCAGGCGCTCCATCGCCTGTTTCGGATTGTAATCGAACTCCCGTCGGACGGTGGCGAGGAAGTCCGCGATGCCGAGCGGCTCGGCTGAGGCCGAAGCTGTGGGGGATGGCGCCGCGGGCGCGGCTGAGGATGGCGCGGGAGCTGGACGCGCCGCTGCTGGCGATGTGGGCGGCGGGCCGCTGGCGCGCGCGGCGGCGGGTGTCTCGCGGGCCGGGACGGCGGTGGGTGGTGGCGGAGCGGCGGGCAGCTCGCGCGCGCCGGCTGCCGGTGCGCGATCAGGCATGGGCACGGCGGCGGGCCGAGCGGGCGTTTCGGCAATCGTTGTGGCTGGGGGAGCTGCGGGCGTGGCGCTCATCGGCTCCGTCGTACCGGCCGGTGTGGCTGCCTCGATAGCCGAGGCGCCACCGGACAGCGCGGCCACACGCGCGTCCAGGTGCCGCGAGAGCCGCTCCATGCCCGCGTCCGCCTCACGCAGCAGCGCCTCGATCTCGTCGGCGTCCGCGCCGGGACGCAGCGGCACGGCGATCTCCACCGTGCGTGTCTGCCCTTCAACCGTAAACGTCGCCGCCTGGCGCAGCCAGATGTGGCCGCCGTCGTCTTCCAGATGTCGCACCGCTCGCCATCCTCTCGTGCCGCCCCGCGCCGCGTTCGCCATCCCCGCGCGGAGCCTCACCGCTCATTATATGCCAACACACATGTACATCCCATGACGAGCGAGCCTACCGGCATGGCACCAACCAGCACCACCTAACGGCCCACTCGTCTCCTGTCTCCCGTCTCTGGCTCGCGGAAGAATCGGCGCATTTCTCGCGCTTTACCGCTAGACCGCCGCATGTTACAATCGCCGCACGTCGGTCATGGTATGCGGTGGCGAGCGGATGAGAGTGGATCGTTATGGCACTGAATGACCCACCGGTGGCTGTGTATCGCGTCGGCGTCACCGGGCATCGCCATCTGCGCGCTCCGCAGACGGTGGCGGCGCGCTGCCGCGAGACGCTGCAAGGTATTCTCCACGACCATCCAGACGCGGTGGCCTGCTCCGCACTCGCCATCGGCGCCGACTCCCTCTTCGCCGAGGCCGCGCTCGCTCTCGGCATGCCGCTCGTCGCTGTGATCCCATTCGCCACCTACGCCGACGACTTCACCACCCCAGATGAGCGCGCCCAATATGAGCGGCTGCTCAGTTCGTCAACCGAGGTCGTCAGGCTGCCACATGCGCGGCGCAGCAATGCGGCATACCTGGCTATTGGGCGGTGGATGGTGGAGCGATGCAATCTCCTGGTGGTGATCTGGGATGAACAGCCGTCGGCAGGGTTCGGCGGCACCGCCGATGTCGTGGCGCTGGCGCGGCGGAAGGGGCGGCCTTTCATCCACATTCCCGCCGAGCGCTCCGCCGATGCGTCTGGCTGATACGTTCGGCAGGCCGGTGGATCACTCGAACTGGAGGAGAAGCGCATGGCCGGAACAGCATTCGATGTCTACAAGGTATTCGTGCAGGATACGGCGCATATCAGCGACCGCCGCCAGACGATGAACAACATCTACCTTTCAGTAAACGCCATCCTGCTCGGCGCGCTCGCCGTACTCGTGCAGCAGGGTCACCTCACCAGCTTCCTGTTTCTAACCGTCGAGGTCTTTGTCTCGCTTGCGGGCCTCATCATTGCAGCCCAATGGCGCGCTCTGATCGCAACCTACAAGAACCTCCTCGGCCTTCGCTACGAAATGCTGGAGCAGATCGAGGCAACGCTCGAGCTTCCCGACATTGCCAAGATCTACACGTTAGAGCACAAGCGATCCGAAGAACTCAAGGCATCCAAGACGAGCAAGAAACTGTACGGCTACTCAGACATCGAGAAGCGGCTCCCCGGCATCTTCCAATCGTTCTACATCGTCGGTCTGGTCTTGCTCGTCCTCGCCACGTTCGCGGCGAGAACCGGCCTCTTTACGTTACTGGAGCAGCACATTCCTCTACCGCACTTCTCCTGAGATCAGGTAGGGAAGCAGCGGCTTACGGGCTCCCATTCTCGCGGGACCGCCATATCCACCGATCCCAAACCCTTGACAGCGGCATCCCTTTCCCATTACTATTACGCTAGACGATATAACGCAGTGCGTAGGAGTGGGAGGAGGGCGCGGGTGAGTGCTGATCTCTCGGACCTGGGACGGTTCTCCGATCCGTCGCTGCTCATTCTGGCGAGCTTGGCCGGCGGTGCGAAGCACGGCTATGCCATGATCGAAGATATCGCGCGCATGAGCGGCGCGCGCCTGGGGCCGGGCACACTCTACGGCGCGCTGGCGCGGCTGGAGCGGCGCGGCCTGATCGAGCCGCTGCCCGCTGAGGAGCGCCGCCGGCCCTATCGCCTCACCGGCCTGGGCGCCGCCGCGCTGCGCGAGCAGCTCCAGGGCTTGCGCGACTTCGCCGCTACCGGCCTCCAGCGCCTCGCGGCTATCTAGGGGAGCGGAGAGCATACCATGCGCAACATATCCCATTACCTGCTGCGCCTCTATCCCACCGCCTGGCGCGATCGCTATGCGGACGAATTTGCCGCTCTGCTCGACGACTGCCCACCGTCGCCCGCGCTCATCTTCGATGTGCTGCTGGGCGGGCTCGACGCGCGCCTGCGCTGCTCCGCACTGACCGGAAAGGTGCTTGACATGGCCGCCCGCCTCCGCTCTACCGCCATCGCCGTCTTCTGCGCCTACATCGCCTTCGTGGTGGCCGGCATCGGCTACCAGAAGATGAGCGAGTACGAGGACTTCACCGCCGCTGGCGAGGTGCACCCGCTCATCGGCCTTGCCCATAACCTGATCGCCGTCGTGGCCGGCGTCGCCCTGCTGGCCGTGCTGGCGGGCGGGCTGCCGCTCGCCTTCGCCGCGCTGCGCGACGCGCTGGCCCAGCGGCGGCACGACGTGCTGGCGCTCTTCACCGTGCCAGTGGCCGCCTTCGCCGCCCTCGTCGCCTACGGCTTCGCCGCGCTCCAGATCGCCAACCAGGGGAACGCCCAGAGCGGCACGGCGACGACGGCCGGCAAGCACCTGTTCCTCAGCCTCGTCGCTATCCTCGTTCTCGGCGCGATTGCCAGTTCCGCCGCCGTCTCGCTCGCCATCGCGCGCAGCCAGATCGGCGAACGGCTCTATCGCTTCGCCCTGATCCCGGTGGTCGTCACCGCGCTGGCAATGGCCGTCATGTTCGCCGCCGATCTCGCCTGGGGGCTGGGCCTGCGCGCCAGCGAGCCAGCGCTCTTCGCCGGCGATGGCGGCATCGCCGGCACCAGCACCGCCGCGAGCTGGCTCGTCCAAACCCTGATCATGGGCATCGCCGCCGCCGTCGCGCTCTACGCCGTCGTCCGCATGCTCCCAGCCCGCCGCGTCACCGCGCGGCTCGCCTGATATGATCTCCGCGCGGATCGGGCGCTGCTCATCGGTCATCCGGCTCAGGCACGCTCCGCGCTCGCTCCCGCCGCCGCCCGTGCGCTGGCCGGCATAGCCTCGCGCCGCTCGCCACATGTGTTCGCACCGTCGTAGCATCCCTGGCGCGCGTTGCGGCGCACGGCCAGCACCTCGCGCGTCATGCGCCAGGAGTCGCGCAGCGGCGAGATACGGCTGCTCGGCTCGTAGCGCCAGTCTATCGGCACTTCCTCGATGCGATAGCCCCGACGCCGCGCCACGTAGAGCAGCTCCACGTCGAAGCCCCAGCCGTCTATCGTCTGCACGGCCGCCAGCTCGCGGCCGATGTCCGTGCGCAGGCACTTGAAGCCGCACTGTGAGTCCTGAATGCCCGGCAGCGCCAGCGCGCGCACCAGCGTGTTGAAGACGCGGCCCATCAGATGCCGGCGCCACGGCTCGCCAAAGCGCCGCGCGCCGGGGCCTTCGCGCGTGCCAATCGCAATCCGCACGTCCGCCCGCTCCGGCGGCAGGAAGCGCGCGATCTGCTCGATGGGCATCGAGAGGTCGGCGTCGCAGATGAAGCTGTAGACGCCATCCGCCGCGAGCAGCCCCGTCCGCACGGCATGCCCCTTGCCGCGATGCGCGGTCCGCAGCAGGCGCAGCGCCGGCCACGCACGCGCCGCCGCTTTCACCACGTCGCTCGTCTCGTCCTCGCTGCCGTCGTCCACCACGAGCACATCCGCCGTGAGGTCGCCGCGCTTCAGATACTCCCGGATGGCGGCAAGGGAGCGGGGCAGCCGCCGGCTCTCGTTGTAGGCCGGCAGAATCAACGTGAGGAAGGGCGGGTCGCCGGCTGTCGTCTCGTTCGGAGCCGTCATCGCGCTCTCCCGCCCGCTTGCTCGCGCACCGTATGTGTGTCGTCATTCGTGTCGTCGCGTGCGTCGTCGCGGGCATTGTAGCATCCACGGCATGCGACATATCATTCGGCACCTGATCGGCCCATGCGGGTTGGGCATATCTCATATCGCTTCCCGATCGGGCCGTCGCTCCGCCGTCACCTTGCGGTGTGCGCGTATCATGCGAATACGATAGACGAATCCGCGCGTACACGCGACGGACGGAGGGAGTGGAGTCGTGCTCGGTTTCGCAGCCATCCGCGGCGCGCTCGAAGAGCGTTGGCGCATCGTGCTGCTTCCGTTCGATGCCGCCGCACGCGCCCGCGCCGCCGCCAGCGGGCCACCGGCGCCGCGCTCCACCTTCCGCTGGCAGCCCGTGGTGGCGCAGGCCGCCGCGCTCTGGGCCGCGTCGCGCGTGGCGCTGCTGGCCTATACCTTCTTCGCGCTGCACCTGAGCGTGCCGGCGGTGCAGGTGCGCTTCGGCCCGCCGTTCCCCGACGCGCTGTACGCGGCGTGGCAGCATTGGGACGCCAACTGGTACTTCTCTATCGCGCGTCTCGGCTACTGGAACCCGCAGTCCACCGCCTTCTTCCCGCTCTTTCCGCTGCTCATCCAGGCTGTCGCGCTGCCGCTGGGACCGGGGCAGCTGCCGCTGGCCGCGTGGCTGGCTGGCAACCTGGGCACGCTGCTCGCCTTCGCCGGGCTGGCGCTGCTGGCGGCGCAGGAAGATACGCCCGGCGCGGCGCCGTGGGCGCTGCGCGCGCTCGTCGTCTACCCGCTGGCCTTCTTCCTCGCCGCGCCCTACACGGAAGGGCTGTTCCTGGGGCTGGCCGCGTTCGCGCTCTTCTTCGCCCGCCGTGGCGCGTGGCGCTGGGCCGCGCTCTGCGCCTTCCTCGCCGCGCTCACCCGCCTGACGGCGCTCATCCTCATCCTGCCGCTGCTGTGGGAGCTGGCGCGCCGCTACGTCGCGCGGGTGGATGGCCGCTGGCGCTGGATGGGCGGCGCGCGCGAGCTGGGCAGCGCCGCGCTGCTGCTGGCCGCGGTTCCCGCCGGCTTCGCACTCTACGCCGCCTACCTGGGCGCGCGCTTCGGCGATCCGCTGATCTTCCTCGCGGTGGAGCAGGTGTACTGGCATCACCAGAGCATGCCGCTCTGGCAATCGCTCCCCACGGCCATCGGCAATCTCTTCGCGGCGCCGCCCTGGTCGCACGAGCAGGCCCGCATGTTCGTGGACTACGTGCCGCTGGCGCTCTTCGCCGGCCTCACCTTCGCCACGCTGCGCCGCGTGCCGATGGCGTTCTCGCTGTACATGCTTGGCCTGCTGTTCCTCTCCACCGCCTCGCCCATCCCCGGCAACGGCGACATTTATCTTTCCGCTGGGCGCTACCTGCTGGCCGCCGCGCCGATCTTCCTGTTGGCCGGCCGCTGGATGCGCCGCGCGCCCTGGCTGGACCTGCTGCTGACTACTGGCGGCGTCGCCATCCAGGCCGTGCTGGCCGCACAGTTCATCTCGGGGAACTGGATTATCTGAGGCCGCGTCACGTCGCATCGTTGTCGGGCGCCGGCGCGGCGCCATCGGCGGCCGGAACACTCTCTGAGAGGGCGAGAGAGGGGATGAGGCAGACCTCGCGGCATGATGCGGTTTGACAAAAAGAGGTGGACACGAGGCGTCCTGGTGGGCAGGGTCGGCCGGGCGCATGCGACGCGCCCCTACCACCGACAGGCGTCTCCGGGGTATTTTCTCAAAACGCATTCTGCCGGGGGTAATCCCCGCCTGGCATGGATGGTATACACGCCTAGACATCTCCGCTCCCCTCGCGCTCCGGCTGCCAGGCGTAGGTGCTGGCGGGGGTGAACGGGGCGCGCGTGTCGAACTCGGCAGCGACGGTGTCCATGCGGGAGAAGACGGCGCCGGCGTCTTTCAGGGACTCAATCAGGCGCTCCAAGACCAGCATGCGGTGGCCGCGGCCCGTGACCTGGGGATGGAAGGTGTAGGTGAGCGCGCCCCAGTCCGTTTCGCGGGCCATGTAGCGGAAGTCGTCCACCCAGTTCGCCAGCACGTCGTCGCCGCGCATCAGCCCTTGCTGGAGGTGCGTCGCGGTCCAGAGATACTCGAAGTGGGGGAAGTCGTCGAGCGCCCAGCTCACGGGCAGCTCGATCAGCCGCGTCGGCGGGCCGAAGTGAGCCGGCTGATCCGGGGCGATGCGGTCGCCGGTGCGGGCGCGATAGGGCAGGCAGTCGTGGCCCATCAGGCTGCTGTCGTAGAGGAAGCCATACGCGTTCAGCAGCTCTACCGTGTTGGGGCTGAGGTCCCAGGCTGGCGAGCGGTAGCCGCGGGCGGGTGCGCCAGTGATCGCCTGAATCGCCGCGTTGCCACGGAGCAGGATACGCTCCTCCTCATCGGGCGCGAGGGTGACGGGCGGCTCATGGGCGTAGCCGTGGTGGCCGATCTCGTGGCCGGCGGCGACGATGCGGCGGCAGAGGTCGGGATAGGTTTCGAGCGTGTGGCCGGGGATGAACCAGGTCGCGGCGATGCCGTGGCGGTCGAGCAGCGCGAGGATGCGCTCGGCGCCGACGACGCCGAACTCGCCCTGCGAGACGGGGGTGGGTGTGAGCATGCGGCGCGGAATCCAGAGCGAGATGGCGTCGAAGTCGAAGGTCAGGCAGACGAGATGGCGCGGCATGGGTGTGCCTCCTTTCGAGGATGCGACAAAGGCTGGCGGTTGAAACCGTGCCTGAGGGCCTACGGCCACGAAACCTGCCTACGCAGGTTGGGGGCAGAGAGCCGGGCGAGCGCCGATCAGCGGGCGCGCTCGTATTGGGGAGGCCAGGCGATCTCCTGCTTCAACGCCGCCGCCGCAAGCAGCGGCCAGTGGGGATTGCACAGCGTTTCGCGCGCCAGGGCCACCAGATCGGCCTGGCCGGAGCGGATGATCTGGTCCGCCTGGGCGGGATCGGTGATGCGGCCGACGGCGATGGTGGGGATGCCGGCCTCGCGGCGGATGCGCGCGGCGAACGCGACCTGATAGCCCGGCCCGTCGGGGATGCGCACGCCGGCGGCGTTGCCGCCGCTGGAGCAGTCCAGCGCGTCCACGCCCTCGTCGCGCAGCACGCGCGCCAGCTCCGCCGTCTCGCGCAGCGTCCAGCTCTCAACCGTGGGGTCGTCGTCAAGCCAGTCGGTGGCCGAGAGGCGCACGAACAGGGGCAGGCGCTCCGGCCAGACACGGCGCAGCGCGCGCACCACCTCCAGCGTCAGGCGGATGCGGTTGGCGAAGGAGCCGCCGTACTCGTCGTCGCGCCGGTTGCTCAGCGGCGAGAGGAACTGATGGAGCAGGTAGCCGTGGGCGGCGTGCAGCTCGATCAGCTCGAAGCCGGCGGCCAGCGCGCGCTCGGCGGCGCGGGCGAAAGAGGCGACGATGTCGTGAATCTGACTCACCGTCAGTGGTTCGGGCGTCTGGTAGCCGGGGGCGAAGGGGAGCGGGCTGGGAGCGATGATGGGCCAGGCGCCCTCCGCGGCGGGCAGCGGCTTGCCGCCCTCCCAGGGGCGACGCACGCTCGCCTTGCGCCCAGCATGGGCGAGCTGGATGCCGACATGCGCGCCAGTTCCGCGCACGAAGCGGGCGACGCGGGCCAGCGGCGCGATCTGATCGTCGTCCCAGATGCCCATGTCGAAGGGGCTGATGCGGCCGCGCGCCGCGACGGCGGAAGCCTCGACGAAGACGATGCCCGCGCCGCCAGTGGCCAGCGCGCCCAGGTGAACCAGATGCCAGTCGGTGGCGCGACCGTCGCGCGCCTCGCAGGAGTATTGGCACATCGGCGAGACGACGATGCGGTTGCGCGTGACCACATCGCGGATGCGCAGCGGCGTGAACAGGTGCGGCGGCTGCCGCATGTCGGCCGGCTCGGTCGCGCTGGGCCAGGTGTTTTCGATCTCGCTGTTGGTTTCGTCACTGGTTTCGCTCGCCACGGGAATGCTCTCCTCCGCCACAGGCCGCCGCCGGGATCCGCCGGGATCGTCAGGATCATGCCGGCGCGGCATACGCTCTACCCTGTGACAGCACAATAGCAGCACGAGGGCGGCAGATGCTCGCCGGTGGACGGCGCGGGGCAATGTTAACTGGCGCGGTCAACATTGCCATTTTTGCCGCTTTTTCATGGTGTGTTTGGCCTGTCCTCCTCTCAAATGCTGAATTCAAGCGGGTTTGCCGGACTTGCCGGCTGTGCGAGGGTGGCAAAAACGGCAAGGTGTGCGGCAAAAACGGCAAGGGTGGCAAGGTGTGCGGCAACAACCTCACCGCGGCGATCGCGCGAATGGCCGGCGCATGCCGATATGCTGGTGGAAAGTCCAAATCACACATGCACATACCCCTCAAATACAAGAACACAAGTTCCGATAATGAGTGTAGCATCGGCACGGGGCGGGCGCAAGGGCGCGGGCGGGTAATATTGGGTCATACATAGCGCCAGGCGGAAGGGAGATGTGGGTAGAATAGGTGGCAGCGCCGCCCCATGCGCGGCGCGGCAGCGTGAGGCGTGAGAAGAGGGCAGCGAGATGCGTTGGCAAGCGCGGGTGGCGGCGCTTGGAGCGCCGCGGCGTCTCTACTACGGCTGGGTGCTGATCGCGACGCTGGGCCTCACCACCATCATCTCCTACGGCGCCACCTACTACCTGTTCAGCGTGCTGGTCGTGCCGGTGAGCCGCGAGCTGGGCGCGAGCCGGACGAGCCTCTCCGGCGCGTACGCTCTGGGCACCGTCCTCGCCGGGGTGATCGGGGTTCCGGTCGGGCGGCTCGTGGACCGGCGCGGCGCGCGGCTGCTGATGGCGACGGGTTCCGTGCTCATCGGCGCGATGCTGCTGGCGCTGGCGCGGGTGCAGACCGTCTGGCAGTTCTACGCGGTCTGGGCGCCCGGCTTCGCTGTTGGCACGGCGCTGACGTTCTACCCTGTCTCGTTCACGGTGGTCGCCAACTGGTTCGAGCGGCGGCGCGGCGCGGCATTGGCGGCGCTCACGCTGCTCGGCGGCCTGGCCTCGCCGGTGTTCATCCCACTGGCGGGGATACTGATCCAGCGCTTCGGCTGGCGTAACGCGCTGCTGTTGCTGGCGCTGGCGCAGTTCGGCGTCGCGCTCCCTCTACACAGTCTCGTTGTGCGGCGTCACCCGGAGGATCTGGGGCTACGGCCCGATGGCGAGGCGGCTCCGCTCAGTATGACTGTGCGTCAGTCCAGCGGTGTACCTGTGGCGACGCGGGTGATCGCGGCTGCACATCTCACCCCGCCGCATGGTGAGACGCTGCGGGTGGCGCTGCGGGGACGGGCGTTCTGGCTGCTGACGGCGGCGTATGCGCTGGCGACGCTGGCCGCGGCGATCCCGCTGGTGCATGGGGTGGCCTATTTGATCGGGCGGGGCTACGACGCGGTGCTCGCGGCCGGCGTGCTTGGCGCCGTCGGGCTGGCGAGCCTGCCTGGACGGGTGTTGCTCAATCTGCTGGGTGATCGCGTGGGGCCGCAGCCGCTGCTCGGCGTGTGCCTGGGCGCGGAGGCGGCTGGGCTGCTTCTCTTGATACACGGCGTCTCGCTGGGCTGGCTGGCGGCGTACGTCGTCGTCTACGGCGCCGCTTTCGGCGCGCTCTTGCCGCTGCGCGCGGCGGTGATGGCGGAGCATTTCGGCCGGCGCGCGTATGGGGCGATTACGGCGGCGCAGGGTGTGCCGGTCGCGCTGTGCGCCGGGTTGGGGCCGGTCGCCGCCGGCTGGCTCTATGACCGGCTCGGCAGCTATGTGCCCGCGTTCTGGCTCAGCATCGGCGCGTTCCTGCTCGCCGGCCTCGGCGTCGTGCTGGCGCCGCGCCCGCGGCTCGCGCCCGCCGCCCAGCCATCATCGCCAGCATCATAGACCGCATTGTCGCTCGCTCCTGGCCCGTGACCCGCCACTTCCGCGTGCGCCTGCTGTTGCCCAGCCGCGTCTGCGCGTGCGATGATAGACACTTGCGCCGTCGCATGCTGGCTGATCGGCGCATCGGCGCGGCACTATGAGCCACAACCACAGAGACGGCAGCGGAGGCAGGATATGAGCGACGAGGCGACGAGCGGACCGACCGCCGGACCCACCGTACAAGCGACAGAGGCGCTGAACGCGGAGACGCGGCGCATCTGGAACACGAACGCGGCGTTCTGGGACGAGTTCATGGGCGACGGCAACCAGTTCCAGCGGCTGCTGGTCGGGCCGGCGACGGAGCGCCTGTTGGAGTTGCGGCCAGGCGAGGAGGTGCTGGAGATCGCCTGTGGCAACGGCGTGATGGCCCGCCGGCTGGCGGCGTTAGGGGCGCGCGTGCTGGCGACGGACTTCAGCGCGGTGTTCGTCGAGCGGGCGCGCGAGCGGGGAGCGCCGGGGCCGGGGGGTGTCGAGTATCGTGTGGTGGACGCGACGAGCGAGACGGAGCTAGTGGCGCTGGGCGCGGGACGCTTCGACGCGGCGGTCTGCAACATGGCGCTGATGGACATGGCGGAGATCGCGCCGCTGTTTCGCGCGGTGCGCCGGCTCTTGAAGCCGGGCGGGCGTTTCGTGTTCTCGCTGCAGCATCCCTGCTTCAACTCCGGCCTGTTCCGCATGACGGCGGAGGAGGAGGACGTGAACGGCGAGATCGTGGATGTCTACGCGGTGAAAGTGATTGATTACATCCACCCGCGCACGCAGAAGGGCATCGGCATCGTCGGGCAGCCGGAGCCACACTATTATTTCCACCGTCCGCTCGCGACGCTGCTCGGCGCGTGCTTCGCAGCGGGTTTCGTGTTGGACGGCATCGAGGAGCCAACCCTCCCACCAGGCGAGACCTCGCCGCGGGCGCTCTCGTGGGCGCATTTCACGAGTATCCCGCCGGTGCTGGCCGTGCGCGTGTGTCCGGCGGGATGAGGCGAGCGTGCTGCTCATCCTCCCTTCTCCACCGGGAGCCAGCAGTAGTCATGCGGCGGGTTGGGGCCGATGAGGGCGAAGGGGATGGTGGGGGTGTGGACGCGCGCCAGGTAGGAGATGAGGGTGCGGTTGCGCGCGTAGAAGCGGCGGGCGACGCGCCAGGCGACATCGAACGCGCGATAGCACACGCCGAAGTCCGGCGGGATGGGCAGCGCGACGTAGTGGAAGCCGCGCGCGGCCAGCCAGTCGAAATCTTCCGGGCGCGGCCAGATGATCACGATGCGGCCGCCGGGGCGTGTGACGCGCCGCAGCTCCGCCAGGCCGGGATCGCCGCCCGCGCTGGGATCGGCGGTGAACGCGGAGCAGGCCAGGGTGAGGTCTACCGTGTTGTCCGGCAGGGGGATGGCGTCGAAGCGCCCGCGCAGCGGCGTGAGGCGCGCGGCGGCAGGATGCGCGGCGGCCTTGCGCTGGAGGATGCGCAGCAACCCCGGCGACGGCTCGACGGCATAGACGTGGCGCGCGCCGTGACACAGGCAGTCCAGCGTGGCACGGCCGCTGCCCGCGCCGGCATCGAGCACCTCGGCGTCGCGCAGCAGGGGAGCGAGGCGGCGGAAGATGCCGGGATGCAGGCGCTCGCCCGCGATCAGCTCCTCGTACAGGTCCGGCGTCCGCCAGTAGGTCAGCTCCCAGAAGAGGGCGTCCATCAAGGCGCGGCGCGCGGCGGCGCTCCGGCGGCGCGCGATGGGGCGGGCGAGGCCGGCACGCAGGCGCGCGCGGTCGGCCTCCGGCAGCGCGTTCGCCACATGATCGATCACGTCGCGGCACACGCCGGCCAGCGCCGCGGCCAGCGTCTCCGGTGTGGTGTGGGCGGCGTGCGCGTGGAGCAATTCGCCCAGCTGCGCTGGATCGAAGGCGCGCAGATCGGCGGGGGTGAAGGGATTGACGAAGAGCGGCGCGGCGTTGGAGAGGGGCGCGTTCCCGCGCACGGCGCGCACCAGCGGGCGCAGCGCCCGGCGCTGGTAGCGCGGCTCGTACGCGCGCAGCTTGGCGCGCAGCCAGGCGTCACGCCCGGTGGCGTCCGCGCACATCATCTGCTCCACACGCTGCGTTGCGGCGGCCATCGCCTCGCTCCGTTCCAGCCGGTGCGCTTTCTGTCTTTCTATTGTGCGCCCGCCGTGCAAGCCTGCCGTGCAAGCAATAGCCAGGCCAGCGGATGCGCCCATCGCGCCGGCTCGCTCGCGCTATACTGGTGAATCGAGCGGCATATGTCGCGCCAGCGGACGAGACGAGGAGAGGAAGAAGGAGGGAGTGGCGATGCGCCTGCTGATCTGGCATGTGGATGCCTTCACGGCCGAGCCGACCGAGCGCGGGCGCTCGAAGCTCGCGGATGCCGCGCCGGCCGCCGTGCATGTCGAGGATGGGTTGGTGGTGTTCGCGGCATGCGAGAAGGCGGATGAGGCGGAGCCGGACGCGGTGGCGGAGCGCGCGGCGGCGGCCATCGTGGAGGTGGCGAAGCAGCTTGGCGCGCGCGCGGTGGTGCTGCACTCCTTCGCGCACCTGTTCGTCGAGCTCTCCGCGCCGGCCGCCGCCAAGGGCATCCTCGACGCGACGCAGGCGCGGCTCGAAGCGCTGGGGTACAGCGTCGGACAAAGCGCCTTCGGTTGGTTCAATCGGCTGGAGCTGCGCGCCAAGGGTCACCCGCTCTCGCGCGTGGCGCGGCAGGTGTGACCAGGCGCTAGAGCTCCGGTGTGGGCAGGCCGTGCATGCCGAGCGTGAAGAAGAGCTCGCCGCCGTGATGCAGGTCGTGCTCGATCAGGTGCCAGAGAATCCATTGGCGCGTCAGCGGGCCGTGGACGGGATGCTGGATGACGCCCTCCAGATCGGCCGGCGTCCAGCGGTTCAGGCAGTCCGCGATCACGGCCCAGGTCGCTTCGAGGCCGCTGACCAGCGCGGCCGCGCCGCGTTGCGGCTCGCCGTCGTCGTCCCAGGGCAGGTACGCGAGCAGCTCGGCGGGGCCTTCGTCCAGGCGGCGATGCAGCCAGGATGCGCGCGCCGAGATGATGTGCGCCACCAGCACCCAGGCCGGCCGCAGGTTGGGCGCGGCTTGCAACGCGATCTGCGCGTCCGTGAGCGGCGCGATGGCCTCCACCAGCAGGCGCTGGTAGTTGTCCCAGCCCTTGTAGAAGGGTGCGATGCTCATCGTGTCCATATCGCCGCGGCTCGTATCCTGTGCTGGCATGGGAACCTCTCAATCTCCTACCGGCCACCATGCCCGCGCGAGCGCCGGGCGGATGATGCGGCGCTCCGTCGCGGTGCGGGCGATGATGCGGAGCGTGACGTACCGGCCCGCGATGGCGGTAGCGATGCGCCTATAGTGCGTGTTGCCCTGGCGGGTGCGACGGCGGGCGGCTCCTGCCAGCGGCGGAAGGCGATCAGGAACGTCGCCAGCGTCAGCAGGTGGACCACTGTACACCACTCGCAGATGCGATGGAGGCGCACGATCTCGGCGTAGACCAGATAGAGCACGAACAGCAGGCCCGCCGCCGACCACGCGCAGAGCGCCGGTCGCCGCCAGGGCGGCTCCGTCTGCCCACGCGCTCGCGCGATCAGCCCGGCCAGCGCCAGGCCGCCGCTGATCGCGAACCAGAGCATGCCGGGGATGGTGACGGGGATGGTGGTGCCGGGCACCAGCGAGTATGGGCTGAGCAGCACCGAGGAGCAATCCACGACGCCGCCGGTCGTGCAGACTGGCGGAATCTTGGCGTAGTGGATCACCGTCAGGTAGATCGAGATGGCGATGCCGGCGAGCGCCATCAGCGCGATGGCCGTCAGCCCTGGCTCCGCGCGGGCGAACGCGCCCAATCGGGCGCGCGCGCCGGCCTGGCCGGCGTGTCCGGCCGGCCTGCCCTGCCTGCCAGCGATTCGCTCCGCCATCGCTATTGCCCCTTCGGCAGTGTCTTCTGGATTTGCGGGATAGGCGCCGCCGCGCAGACACTCGCCGGCTGGTTGTTCGTCGCCACGCAGATCGCCGCCGTGAGCTCGTTCGCGTTGCCGATGATGCGCTGCGTCAGCGGATCGGTTGGGTCACTCAGCTTGTTCGCGATGCTCTGCTGTGTCTCGCCCCGCATGAGATCGGGAATGAAGCCGCTGTACGGAGCGACGTACTGATCGGCGATGTCGGTGAAGGGGATGCCCTTCTCGTTGCCCGCCTGCGTGTACGGCACGACATCGTAGGTGTCAATCGCCTGCTGCTGCCGCGCGTCGGGGCTTGTCAGCGGTTGCTGGTTGCGGTCCGCGACCTCCACGGACGAGAGGGCGACGTAGCGGCTGGTGTAGCTCGCGCCGCGCAGCGAGAAGGTCGGCGTGTCGGGATAGGTGTCGGTCGAGCTGGAGGAGACGAGATGCAAATTGGCGAAGGTGCCGAAGCGGCCGAGCGCGGTGATGAGGCTCCAGCGCTGCGCGGCGCAGAACGGGCACCACTCCGCACCGACATAGATCACAATCGGCTTGCCGGAGGCGTCCTTGAGGATGGGCGGGTGGCCGTTCGTCGCCTCCACCGGCTTGACGACGAGCGCGTCACCCGCGCCGACCGTGGCGAACACACTTGGGCTGACCTGCGTGACCGCGCTGACCACCTGTGGCGGCGCCGGCTGGAGCGCGACGGCGCCCTGGCTGTTGTGCGCCAGCAGCACGAAGAGCGCGACGATGAGCGCGATGGTGACGAGTGTGCCGATGAAGGCGCCTTGCGTGCGCCACCACGGTATCTGCTGGCGCCGGCGATTGCGCTGCGCGGCTGGCCGCGTTGCGGTCGTGGACGAGCGACGCATGGGCACGGCCGCGCTTGTCGTCCCGCCGGTCGCCGCTGGCGCTGGAGTGGGCGTCTGTGCGGGGCGCGGCGCTACCGCCGCGCCCGTTCCCCCAGCGCTCCGCCGCGTCGATCCCGCGCCGGGCTTCGCGCCGCCGGCCGGACGCCGCGTGTGATTCGCCTTCGCCATCTCGTGATCCCTCCGAGCTCTCGTACCAGCGTACCAGCGTGCCAGCGTGCCAGCGTGCCAGCGTGCCACGCCGCCCGCCACACGTCGCCGCGGTCGCGGCCAATCACCCTCATTGTATCGCCGCGCGCAACCGGCAGAGTCCTCACCCTCTGGCTCCCCGCGCCGTGCGCGGCGGGCGGGCGCAACCGCGCCTCGGGGTCGCGACCACAAAACCAGCCCGCGCCGGTTGGGGAATAGCCGTGGCCTGTGCGCTAGAAACGGGCAAGGCGGTAGCCCACGCCGGAGACCGTCTGGATGTAGCATGGGCTGCCGGGGTCGCGCTCGATCTTGGTGCGCAGGCGGCGGATGTAGACCCAGATGAAGGCGATCTCGTGGCTATAGCCGGCGCCCCAGACACGCTCCAGCAGTGTCTCGTGTGAGAGCACCATGCCGGCGTGCTGGGCCAGCGCGCGTAAGAGCTTGTACTCGGTGCGGCTGAGCGCGATCGGCTGGCCGGCGACGGTGACGGCGCGCTGCGCGAAGTCAATGGCGAGGTCGCCGCTGCGGAAGATCGCCTCGCGCGGCTCACTGTGCGCCCGCGCGTCGCGCTCGCGCAACGCGACACGCACGCGCGCCAACAATTCCTCGATGCTCAGCGGCTTCGCCACATAGTCGCGGGCGCCGGCCTCCAGCAGGCGGACACATTCCGCCGCGTCGTAGCGGCGCGCGAGCGCGATCACCGGCGCCCCGCAGGTGTCACAGAGGCGCCGCACTACGGCGCAGGCGTCCACCTCCGCCGCCGATACGTCCACGAGCGCCAGGTCTGGCTCCTCTAGCTCGGCCAGCCGGTACAGCTCATCCACGCTCGTCGCCAGCGCCGGGCGGAACTGCCGCGCCTCCAGGTTGGCGCGCAGGTAGCGCGCCATGCGTGGGTCGCGGTCTAGCAGCAGCACGACGGGCCGCGGGCGGGCGATGTTGGCGCCGGGGATGGAGCTCGCGCGGTCCGGCTCGCCGGCGGATGCGAGGGGTGAGTGGCTGGCGGCGCTTGTGATCGGTGGGGGGACGAGCGGCCAGACGCTCATGAACCGTGTTCCCGGCCCATCCGTGAGGCGTTCGATGCGCAGCCGGCCGCCGTGCAGGGCGAGGATCGCGCGGGCGAGGCAGAGGCCGACGCCGCCTTCGGGCAGATGCACGCCGATGCGTGGCAGGGCCGCGAATGGCTCGCACAGGTCGGCCAGCTCGTCGTCGCTGAGGGAGGGGCCGCGACTGTGGACGGCGACCACGATCTCGCCGGCGAAGGGGCGCACGTCCACGCGCAGCGTGCCGCCGAGCGGGGCGAGGGCGACGGCGGCGGCGAGGATGAGGTCGAGCGCACGCTCCACCAGCCGCGCGTCGGCGGTGATGGCGGGAACCTCGCCGGGCAGGGCAAGCTCAAGCGAGTGGAGCGGGGCGCGTGGCTTCCACCTGGGCATGATGCCCATCAGCAGATCGGCGAGGTCGAGTGGGGCGAGGTGTTCAGGGCGGTCCGTGCGGTGGAGGGCGCGCAGCTCGTCGAGGGCTTTGAGCGCATCCTGTGCGCGTGTAATCCCCGCCGCGATGCGCTGGGCCGGCAATACTGTAGGCTCGTCGCCAGCGTCACGCGGCTGGCGTCCGTCGCCCAGCCGGGCCACCTCGGCATTGACGGCGGCGAGCAGGCCGATCAGCGGCGCGTGATCGAGCGTGGTGGTGTCTTCCGCCTGCGCGACATGCGGAGCGTGGCCGCTGGCGGCGCTCTCCAGCAGCACGGCATAGCCCGCCTCGCGGTCCAGCGGATCGAGCGCGAAGGCGCGCAGGCGGAGCGCCTTGTCGGACGGCGCCGTGTCGCTCAGGTCCGCCGTATAGTCTGGGACCAACGTGCCGGTGAAGAGGCTCGCAAGCCCTTGCCGCGCGGCATCCAGGCTGTGCCGCGGCAGCGCCAGCCGATCCAGCGCGTCGGCGAGGCGCTCGCCCGCGAGCGGCTGCCCGTCGCCGAGCAGCGCGCGCGCGCGCGCGTTCGCCCAGCGGATCGCGCCGTGAGCGTCGAGCAGCAGGATGCCCGCGTCTATGCGTTCGGCAACGCGGGCGAGCGCTTCGCCGAGTGACGCGGTCGCCGGGGCCGGCAGCATGCGGACGGCGGGCGCGCGCCGGGGGCGGCGGGCGCGCGTCGTGGGCGGACGCTGGGAGGAGCGGGGAGAGGTATGCTCAGGCACGTGCGGCTCGCATCTTCGCGTCACTGCTATCTGCTCGCACCTTAACGGCTGCGTGAACGAGGTGGTTTCAATGACACCATCATACAAGTATACCGAGCCGTACACGGCCGCGCAAACGGACACAAGAGCGCGGCTGGAGATCACGCGCGTTTAGGGAATTGTAAGGCCGCCGGTACCGGCTGCAAGGCATGTGTCAGGAGAACACGCTACAATCAACCAGGTCGTGGCAACACGCGCGAAAGGGATTGACGTAAGCATGCAACAGGCGACTACGCTTGAGCCCCTCAGTTGGCGTGCCACCCTCGCCGCCTATCTCAACCTGATGAAGCCGCATGTGACGGTGCTGCTGCTGGGTACGACGCTGGCGGCGATGGTGGTGGCGGCGGGCGGGCTGCCCGCGGGTGGGCTGATCCTGGCGACGCTGCTTGGTGGGGCGTGCGCCGCCGGCAGCGCCAACGCCATCAACTGTTACTGGGATCGCGACATTGACGCGATCATGGCGCGCACGCGCTCGCGCACGCTGCCGGCCGGGCGTGTGCCACCGGCGCACGCGCTGGTCTTCGGGCTGGCGCTGGCGGCCGGATCGTTCCTCATCCTCTATCGCTTCGTCAACTTGCTCAGCGCCGCGCTGGCGCTGGCGGCTATCGCGTTCTACGTGCTCATCTACACGATGTGGCTCAAGCGCACGACGCCGCAGAACATCGTGATCGGTGGCGCGGCGGGCGCGGTGCCGGTGCTGATCGGCTGGGCGGCGGTGACGAACTCGATCGGGCTGGCGGCGGTCTGGATGTTCCTGGTGATCTTCCTGTGGACGCCGCCGCACTTCTGGGCGCTCTCGCTGGTGCTCAAACACGACTACCAGCGCGCGGGCGTGCCGATGCTGCCGGTGGTGGCCGGCGAGCGCGAGACGTACCGGCAGATCATCCTCTACTCGCTGCTGCTGCTGGCCGCCACGTTGGTGCTCTTCGCCACCCAGGCGATGGGATACCTCTACCTGACCGCGGCGCTGCTGCTGGGGTTGGGCTTGCTGGTGTTGGCCTTCCTGCTGGCGCGCGAGCAGACGCTGAAGCGGGCGCGCACGCTGTTTTGGTTCTCGAACTACTACTTGGCGCTGCTCTTCGCGGCGATGGTAGTGGATCGGGTGTTGCGGTAACGCCCGCGTCAAGGGTCAAGGCTCACTCATGAAGCTGCGATTCGTCTCGCGCATCATCGTGCTGGCGCTGGTGGTGGTCGTCGGCGGCGGCATTCTGCTGCATAACCACACGCAGGCCGCCAATCCGCCGCGGGCGTCGTCGCGGACGCTGCAAGGGACGCTGCTGAACGATCCGGCGCCGGCCTTCACGCTGCGCGACCAGACGGGCGCCAGCGTGTCGCTAGCGGCGCTGCGCGGCCGGCCGGTGGTGCTGACGTTCCTGTACACGCACTGCCCGGATGTCTGCCCGCTCACGGCGGAGAAGCTGCACACGACGGCGCAGACGCTCGGCGCGGATGCCGCGAAGGTCTCGTGGCTGGCGGTGAGCATCGATCCGTCGGGCGACACCCCCGCATCCGCGACCGCATTCGTCGCGGCGCACCACCTGATCGGCAGGCTGCAATTCTTGCTGGGCGGCGCATCCCAGGTCAGCCCCGTCTGGAACGCCTATCACATCCCGGTGCAGCCGGAGCCGGCGTCGCCCGGCAAACCGACCGTCGTGGATCACCTGCTCGGCCTGTACCTGATTGACGGAGCGGGTCAGGAGCGGGTCTATATGGGCGACGATTTCGATCCCGCCGTGCTGAGCGTGGACCTGCGCTTGCTGATGGTGAGCTGAGCTTTCCCTGAGCTTTCCCTGTGCTACTGGCCGGCACGGCGCGTTCGCTGACGTAGCGGTGGACACGCCGGCATATTGAGGAGATCGAGGAATCTCACCATGCGGTTTCGTGCGAAGATGAGACGGTGGGCAGGTGTCGCGCTGCTGGCGCTGTTGGCGTCGGTGGTGTTGAGCGCCTGCGAGAAATCCCCCAGCGTCCTGGATCCGGCCGGCCCTATCGCCACCAGCGAGGCCAACATCTTCTGGTTCATCCTCGGACTCTCGACATTGATCTTCGTCGTGGTCACGGCGGTGCTGCTCTATTCGGTGTTCCGCTTCCGCGCGCGGCCGGATTCACCGGCGCCGCGGCAGATTCATGGCAACACCAAGATCGAGATCGCCTGGACGGTGGCGCCATCGGTCATCCTCTTTATCGTGCTTGGCATCACCATCGGCACGATGTTCGCGCTGGCGCAGCCGGCCGACGCCAACACCGTGCGCGTGCGCGCCGTCGCGCACCAGTGGTGGTGGGAGTTCCAGTACACCGCGCCGAACGGCCAGACGGTGGATGTCGCCGACGAGCTGCACATGCCGGTTGGCACGGTCGTCGAGATCTCGCTGTTCTCCGACAACGTCATCCATAGCATGTGGGTGCCGGAGCTGGGCGGCAAGACCGACGTCATCCCCGGCCACGACAATAAGATGTGGCTGAAGGCGGACAAGGCGGGTCGCTATCGCGGCGAATGCGCTGAGTACTGCGGCACGCAGCACGCGCATATGGATTTCGTCGCCGTCGCCGAGGATTCTGGCACATTCCAGACGTGGCTGACCGGCCAGCAGGCGGCGGTGCAGAAGCCAGCCAATGGCACGCCCGACGCCAACGCGCTCGCTGTCTTCCAGAGCGCGGGCTGCTCCGGCTGCCACGTGATCAACGGCATCAGCCCGGCCAACATCCGCCTGATCGGCCCGAACCTGACCCATTTCGGCAGCCGCGGGCTGATCGCGGGCGGGGTGCTCGACAACAATCCGGCGAACCTGCGCCAGTGGATTCTGCACGCGCAGCAGGTCAAAGACGGCAGCGACATGCCGAGCTTCGACGGCTCGGTTCCCACCGTCAACGGCGGCAAGGCGCTGACGTCCGATCAGCTCGACAGCCTCGTCAACTATCTGGAGAGTCTCCAGTAAGCACTGGCGCTTGAACGACATCCGGCCATTGGCTGAGGAACTGAACACAGCAGCAGGAGAGGAACCATGGCAGTCGGAACAGTCGCGACACGCGGGCGCGCGGCGCGCAGACGCTGGAGCCAGACCGCGCTCGGCTCGTGGGTGACGACGGCCGATCACAAGCGGATCGGCATCATGTACATCTATACGGGCATCTTCTTCTTCTTCATCGGCGGCATCGAGGCGGCGCTCATTCGCTTGCAGCTGGCGCGGCCCGACGGTACGGTGCTCAGCCCGGAGGCGTACGATCAGGTCTTCACCATGCACGGGACGACCATGATCTTCCTGTTCGTCATGCCGACGATGGCGGGCTTCGGCAACTACCTCGTGCCGCTGATGATCGGCGCGCGTGACATGGCCTTTCCGCGGCTGAACGCGCTGGGCTACTGGCTGCTGTTCGCTGGCGGGCTGTTCCTGTACAGCAGCTTCCTCTTCGGCGCGGCGCCGAACGCGGGCTGGTTCAGCTATGCCCCGCTCACCGAGGCAACGCCCACCTGCCTGGCGAATCAGGTGGGCACACTGAGCGCGCAGGCGCAGGCGCAGCTCGCGGCCAACGCCGCCGCCGCGGGCGGCGCCGGATGCTTCGGCGCCGGTGCGAATATGGACTTTTGGATCATCGGCATCAACCTGCTGGGCGTCGCCTCGCTGGTGGGCGCGCTCAACTTCGTCGTCACCATCCTGCGCATGCGCGCGCCGGGCATGACCATCAACCGCATGCCGCTCTTCGCCTGGATGACGATGATCACCTCGTTCCTGCTGATCTTCGCGCTGCCCAGCCTCACCGTCGCCAGCGTGCTGCTGCTCTTCGACCGCCACCTGGGCACGCACTTCTATCAGGCCGGCGCGGGCGGTGATCCGCTGCTCTGGCAGCACCTCTTCTGGTCGTTCGGCCACCCGGAGGTGTACGTGCTGATCTTACCGGCGTTCGGCATGGTATCGGAGATTCTGCCGGTCTTCGCCGGCAAGCCGATCTTCGGCTATACGTTCGTCGCGTGGTCCGGCGTGGCGATCGGCTTCCTCAGCTTCACCGTCTGGGCGCACCACATGTTCGCGGTGGGCCTGCCGACCATCGCCCAGGCGTTCTTCGCCTCGACCACGACGATGATCGCCATCCCCACGGCGGTGAAGATCTTCAACTGGGTGGCGACGCTGTATGGAGGCCGGCTGAGATTCACCACGGCGATGCTCTTCGCGACGGGCTTCATCGCCATGTTCCTGATCGGCGGCCTGAACGGCGCGGCGCTGGGCGTCGTGCCCTTCGACTACCAGATCACCGACACCTACTTCGTCGTCTCGCACATCCACTACGTGCTCTTCGGCGGCGCGGCGATGGCGATCTTCGGCGGCGTCTTCTACTGGTTCCCGAAGATGTCCGGCCGCCTCCTGGATGAGACGCTCGGCAAGGTGCAGTTCTGGCTGATGCTGGTCGGTATGAACCTGGCGTTCTTCCCGATGCACATCCTGGGGCTGCTCGGCATGCCGCGCCGCCAGTACACGTACCCGCCAAACCTGGGCTGGGACGGGCTGAACCTGACATCATCCATCGGCGTTGCCGTCCTGGTCGTGGCGTTCCTGGTCTTCCTCTTCAACTACGCGAAGACCATGCTCACCGCGCCGGTCAACGCGCCCGGCGATCCGTGGGATGGGTTCACGCTGGAGTGGGCGACCACCTCACCGCCGCCGGCGCATAACTTCGACACCATTCCCGTGGTACGCGGCCGCCGCCCGATGTGGGACCAGAAACACCCGGAGCTGGCCGATTGGCGCACCGCCGTCCATTAGCGAGTTTGTCAGAGGGAAGGGCATGGAACATCTGCCAGCGGACGGCCGCGCCAGCGCCGGTGGCACGCGCACGGGCGCCGACGGCATCGCATCGGGCCTGAGCCGGCGCAGCATGGCGACGCTGGCGATTACGGCGGTGCTGTGCGCCGCGCTGATCGTGTTGCTGGCCGTCCGCCTCTCCACCGCGGGGCGTGTCGCCTCGAACCTGCCGCCTTTCCCGCTGGTTGGGCACGCCGCCCCAGCGTTCAGCATTACACCGTGGAACGCCGCGGCGGCGCGTCAGGTCGCGCTCGATGGCTTCAAGGGGCATCCCGTGGTGCTCAACTTCTGGGGATCGTGGTGCGCCGAGTGTGCCGAGGAGCAGCCGGTGCTCCAGGCGGCCTGGCAGAAATACCAGCCGCAAGGGATACAGTTTGTCGGGGTGGCGTTCCAAGACCATCAGCCGCAGGGGACCGCGTACTTGAAGCAGTACGGCGTCACCTACCCGGCCGGCCCGGCGGCGACCGAGCGCACCGCCATTGACTACAGCGTGACGGGCGCGCCGGAGACGGTCTTCATCGCCCGCGACGGGCGCGTGGTCAGCAAGTACATCGGGCCGATCCCCGATGGCACGCTGGATTCAACCATTCAGTCGCTGCTCAAACAGTAGCGAGTGTTGATCAAGGGGAGCATAGCCGTGGAGCCGCTGGCACAGGTGGCGCAGGTGGGATGGGGAGCGGGACTCGCCGCGCTGGGTGCGGGCGTACTCTCGTTCTTCTCGCCGTGCGTCGCGCCGCTGGTGCCGGGCTACATCGGCTTCCTCTCCGGCCGGGCGATGCTGGCCGGCGATGCTGGCGCCGTCGCTGAGTCGCGGCAAGCGGGTGTGCTGGCACGCGCGGCGCTGCCGGTCTGCCTGCTGTTCATCAGCGGCTTCTCGGTCGCGTTCGTGGCGCTGGGGCTGGCGCTGGCCGGTTTCGGCCGGCTGATCGCCGCATACCAGCCGGTGCTGGAGACGGTCGCCGGCATCGTCATGCTGGTGATGGGGCTGTTCCTGCTGAACCTGCTGCCGCGCGGCGTCACGGCTGTGCTGCTGCGCGAGCGGCGGCCGCACTTCTCAGGGGCACGGCTGGCGGGAACGCGCGGCGCGGGACCGTTCCTGCTCGGCGTGGTCTTCGCCGCCGGCTGGACGCCCTGCATCGGTCCGGTGCTGGGCGCCATCCTGGCGTACGTCGCCGCGTCGGGCGATGCGAGCCTGGGCTTCTGGCTGCTCTCGCTGTATGCGCTCGGCTTCGCGGCGCCGTTCCTGGCCGTCGGGCTGGGCTGGTCGGCGGGGCTGGGCGCGCTCGGCTGGGCGCGGCGGCACGCGCGCGCCGTCTCGACGGCAACGGGCGGCGCGCTGGTGCTGATGAGCGTGCTGTACCTGACCGGCCAGGCTTCGATTTTCGCGACGTGGGCGCAGCAGCTCGCTGTGTCCGCGCCGCGATGAGCGGGCGGCGGGCCAGTTATGCCGTCGCTGCTCACCATCTTGATGCGCGCGGCACACCTGCTGGCCGCGAGCGTCTGGGTAGGCGGCAGCGTGGTATACTTGTTGGCTATCCTGCCGGGTCTGCGCTTGACGCATGCCCCAGCGGAGACGGCGGCGGCGGTGGCGGCGCTCTTCCGCCGGCTGGTACACGTCTGCATCGGCGTCGTGCTGGTGAGCGGTGTGTACCTGGTGTTCGACCGGCTGGCGTCGCCCGCGGCCGGCACGGCCTACGTCGTGGTGCTGGCGGTGAAGACGGCGGCGGCGCTGGCGATGATCGCGCTGGCGCTGTACCAGGCGCAGGAGGCTCGCCGGCTCGCCAAACTGCGCGGGCGCCTCTGGCGGCTGGCGCCGCGCTGGATCCTGGCGCTGGGCATCGTGACGTTCATCCTGGGCGCGGCGCTCACCGGCATCTTCGAGGCGGGCGTGGGCCAGTAGCGAGACCGGCCGGCCGCGCGGGACGTGGTACAGAGAGATAACCGAATACCGGGATAGACAGAGATAGACGAGGACTGGAGGGAGTGGCCGTGCTGCTCGATTCCGTTGCCCGGCCGGAGGCGGCGCCGCGCGCGTCGCGCCGGCGGCGCAAGATTCCGCTGAGCTTCGTGCTCGCCGGGCTGGCTGTGGCCGGCGCGGTGCTCTACCTCGTCCTTGCCAACACCGGCGCCTCGGCCGAGTATTACCTGACCATCCGCGAGCTGCGCGCCTGCACCACCTGTTCCGCGCGCAGCGTGCGTGTCGCCGGCACCGTCGCGCCCAATACGGTGGTGAAGGACGCCGCCGCGCACACCATCCGCTTCACCGTCAGCGACGGCGCGCAGACGATGCCCGTCGTCTACGGCGGCACCGTGCCGGACATCTTCCAGCCCGGCATCCAGGTCGTCGTCGAGGGCAAGCTCGGCAGCAACGGCGTCTTCCAGGCGCAAAACCTGCTCGCCAAGTGTCCGTCGAAGTTCCAGTCCGCCACGCCCGGCGTGGCGGGCGTCTCCGGCCAGTAGCGCGGCCCATACCACGCGGGAGTCAACGACCGTGCATTTCTCCGACCTCGGCATGATCGCGCAACTGCTGGCGCTGCTCTTCGCGCTCTACGCGCTGGCGGCGTCGCTGCTGGGCGCGCGCTACGCGAAACCGGCGCTGCTCGCCAGCGGCCGGCGCTCCGTGCTGCTGGTCGCGGCCTTCCTGCTGGTCGCCGCCTTCGCGCTGGCGGCATCCTTCCTCACGCACGACTTCGGCGTGCGCTACGTCGCCGAGCACGCCAGCCGCGCCATGCCCTGGCAGTACACGCTCTCGGCCTTCTACGGCGGCCAGGAAGGCTCGCTGCTCTATTGGACGCTGATGCTCGCGCTCTTCGCGGGTATCGCCGTCCTCGCGCATCGCCGTACGCCCGCCGGCCTGATGCCCTTCGTCGTCGCCGCGCTGATGGGCATCGAGAGCTTCTTCCTGCTGGTACTCAACGCCGTCTCGTCGCCGTTCGACCGCCTGCGCATCGCGCCCAGCGACGGCGCCGGCCTCAACCCCATCCTGCAAGACCCCGGCATGCTGGTGCATCCGCCGATGCTGCTGATGGGCTACATGAGCTTCTCCGTGCCCTTCGCGTTCGCCGCCGCCGCGATGATCACCGGCCGGCTCGATGCCGGCTGGCTGCGCGCCATCCGCCGCTGGATGCTGGCGTCGTGGAGCATCCAGACGACCGGGCTGCTGCTCGGCATGTGGTGGGCGTATCACGTGCTCGGCTGGGGCGGCTATTGGGGCTGGGATCCGGTCGAGAACGCGGCGCTGCTGCCCTGGCTCACCGCCACCGCCTTTCTGCATTCGACGATGGTGCAGGAGCGGCGCGGCTCGCTCAAGGTCTGGAACCTCGGCCTGGTGCTGGCGACCTTCGCGCTCTCGATCTTCGGCACCTTCGAGGTGCGCAGCGGCATCATCAGCTCGGTCCATTCGTTCTCATATTCGGCCATCGGCCCGTACTTCCTCGTCTTCCTGGCGGTGGTGGTGGCGTTCTCGATTGGCCTGTTCGTCTACCGCCTGCCACGCCTACGCGCCGAGCATGAGCTGGATACGGTTGTCTCGCGCGAGGGCAGCTTCCTCGTCAACAACTTCCTGCTCACTGGCATCGCCTTCGCCGTCTTCTGGGGTACGGTCTTCCCCATCCTCTCGGAGACGGTGCGCGGCCAGACGATGACCGTCGGCGCGTCGTTCTACCAGCAGGTGACCGGCCCACTCTTCCTGGCGCTGCTCTTCGTGATGGGCGTTGGCCCGCTGCTGGCCTGGCGGCGCGCCTCGTGGGCGAGCGTCTGGCGCAACATCCGCTGGCCCGCGCTCGCCGCCGCACTCTGCGCCGCCATCCTGCCGCTGGCCGGCGTCACCAACCTCTGGGCCAACCTGGGCTTCGCCGTCTGCACACTCGTCGCGGGAACGATCCTCTACGAGCTGTGGCGCGGCGTGCGGGTGCGCCACGCCCACGGCGAGGGGTATCCGCGCGCGCTGGCGATGCTGGTCGCGCGTCACCGGCAGCGCTACGGCGGCTATCTTGTCCACCTGGGGCTGGTGGCGCTGGCGGTCGGCGTGATCGGCTCGCAGTCGTTCCAGACCGAGCGCGACTTCACGCTGCACACCGGCCAGACGGCTACCGTCGCCGGCTACACGCTCACCTATCGCGGCATCAGCGGCGTCGAGACGAACGGCATCCAGACGATCACGACGCGCTTCACGGTTGGGCGCGATGGCCGGCCAGCCGGTGACATCTTGCCGGGCGAGCGCATCTTCCCTGGCTTCGAGAGCCAGCCCACCAGCATCGTCTCGATCACGACCTACGGCGCGCAGGACTTCTACGTCTTCCTCTCCGGCTACGAGGGGACCAATCAGGCGTCCGTCAAGGTCTTCATCAATCCGCTGGTGCCGCTGATCTGGCTCGGTGGGCTACTGATGCTGGCCGGCGGCATCGTCTGCTGGTGGCCGGAGCGCCGCCGCGCGGCGCGACTGGTGGAGGCGGCGCGCGTCGCGCCGGTGGAGGTGGCTGCCATATGAGCTGGTCATCCACACTGCGCCGCCCCTCGACGCTGATCGCCGCCGCCGTGCTGCTGGCCGTCGCCGTGATCTGGGGCGTGACGCTGGCGCGCGCCAGTGGGCCGCAATCGCTCGACGATCATGTAACGGCGGTCGCCAGCCAGTTGCAATGCCCCGTCTGCAACGGCGAATCGGTCGCGCAGTCCTCGTCGCCGGTCGCGCAGGAGATGCGCTCGCTCATCCGCCAGCAGCTCGCTTCGGGCCAGTCGGACGATCAGGTGTTGCGCTACTTCCAGGCGCACTACGGCGATACCATCCTCGAAACGCCGCCCAGGCAGGGTTTCACGGCGATCATCTGGCTCGGCCCGTTCGTCGCGCTGCTCGCCGGGCTGTTCATCCTGAGCCGCGCCGGCGGCGAGTGGCGTGCGAGCCGCGCCGCTGGCGATCCACCTGTGCCCGAACGTGATCCCGCCATCGAGACGCTCACGGAAGAGGAGCGGCGCTACCGCGAGCTGCTGCGCCGCGAGCTGGACGAACAGGAAGGCTTCGGCGGGCCGGCCGGGCCGGCAAGGAGGGCGGACGCATGGGGCTGATCGTCGCCGCTCTGCTCGGGCTTTCCGGCCTGTTGATCGTGATCTATCCGCTGCTCGGTCTCGATGCGGCGGCGCGACTGCGTCGCGCCGAACGCGAGCTGGACGCGCCGAACGACGGCGAGCGCGCGGCGAAAGATGCGCTGCGCGACGTGGAGTTCGACTACCGGCTCGGCAACCTCGATGAGCGCGATTACCGCGACCTGCGCGAGCAGTATGAGCGGCGCGCGCTGGCCGCGCTCAAGTCGCGCTACGAGCGCGAGCAAGAGCTGGATGCCGTGATTGACGCGCAACTGGCGGCGCTGCGCGCGACGAACGGGCGCGCGGCCGTGCGAGTGTCACCAGCCGGCACACGGTCAGCGGCGCCTTCAGCGAACTCAGCGAACGCGGCGAACGGCCACAAGCCAGTTACGCGCGGGCCGGGTGCTCGCCGCCGGAAAGGGGTGTAGCGTGCGACATCGCCGGCGTCTCCTCGCCCCCATCCTCATGCCCATCCTCGCCGCGGCCGCCCTGGCGCTGGCCCTCACGTTCGCCGTCTCCGGCGCGCAGGCGGCCGGTCGCGCGCGGCTCGACACGTCCGGCGCCGTCTCCGGCACGCTCGTCAACGGTACGCACGGCAACGCGGCGCTGGCGGGGCAGACCGTCACGCTGCAAGCGGTGATCGCCGGCAAGGCGCAGGACGCCGCCACCACACGCAGCGACGCGCGCGGCGGCTTCCACTTCGGCAGCCTCGACACCAGCGGCGATACGACCTACGCCGTCTATGCGCGCTACCAGGGCGGTCTCTTCTCCACGCCCGCGGTTGATTTCACGAGCGGGCCGGCGCAGCGCGTGACACTGACCGTCTATGACGTGACCGCCAGCGACGCCGCCGTGCGCGTCTCTAACGCCACAGTCCTCTTCAGCGGCGCGAAGAAGGAGCAAGGGCTGATCCCCGTCGGCGAGTTCATCACCGTCGCCAACAGCGGCACGACGGCCTACGCCGGCAGCCTCACCGCCGCCAATGGCCGCCCGATGAACCTGCTGCGCTTCGCGCTGCCCGACGGCGCGACCAACCTCACGCTCGGCGCCGGCTTCTCCGGCGTACAGATCGCGCAGGTGTCCACCGGCTTCGGCGCGGCGGCCACCGTCCCGCCCGGCAAATCGGTCTTCGCGTTCGCCTTCGACATCCCCTACACCGAGACGGCCGCGTCCTTCGCCTTCAAGGCTGAATACCCGACCGACAATGTCGTCGCGCTGGTGCCGACCTCGATGCGCGCGGATGCGCGCGACTTCGCCGCGAAGCCCGACGTGACGGCCAGCGGCAAGCCCTATCACGTCGTGGCGAAAGCGGGGCTGGCGGCGTCCGCGACGGCGGGGATGGGGCTGGCTGGTCTGCCGCGCGCGGGCGTTGATCCCGACCTTACCATGCGCCAGCTCGTGCCGCTCGGCCTGCTGCTGGCCGCGCTGCTGGCCGCGCTCGCCGTCCTCTATCTACGGCGCGGCGATCTCGCCGTCGCGCTCAATCTGGCGCCGGCCGTGCGCGCCGTCCGCCGCGATCATGCCCCACGCACCGGCCCGGATGCCGAGCGCGAGCGCCTCTTGCGTGCGCTGCTGGCCCTGGAGAAGCGCCACGCCGCCGGCGGCATGTCGGACGAGCGGTTCGCCCGCGAGCGCGCCGCCCTGCGCGCCCAATTGCGCGCCGCACTGGTCGGAGAATTGGCCGATGCGGGAGCGCCCGCCGTGGCGCTCTCGTCCGCGTCCGCGCTGGCGGACATCGCGGCCAGCGGCCATCCCGGCGCGGGTTCACCCGCCGACCGGCCGGCGAGCGACGATACGGACGCCGCTGATATGGTTTCCGCTGCCGCACATACGGCGGACGACAGCGCCGAAGGAGGACGCTTGTGAGCATCCAGACGATGCCCGCCTCCCAGGCGCGCCCAGCCGCCGAACAGTCGCTGCCCGCCGCCATCCAGGTCGAGGCGCTCAGCAAGACTTTCGCGCTACGGCCGGTGCTGCGCGGGCTGACGTTCGCCGTCCCGGCGCGCGCGCGTGTCGCGCTGCTCGGCCCCAACGGCGCCGGCAAGACCACGCTGCTGCGCATCCTGGCGACGCTGGCGAAGCCGAGCGCGGGTGAGGTGCTGGTCGCCGGCTTCGACGTACGCCACGACGCCGATCAGGTGCGCCGCCGCGTCGGCTACGTCGGCCACCAGCCGCACCTCTACGAAGACCTGAGCGCGCGCGAGAACCTGGAATTCTTCGGCCGCATGTATGGCATCTCCGACCACCGCGCGCGCGCCGATGCGCTGCTGGAGCGGTTCGGCCTGCGCGCGAAGGCGAATGAGCGCGTGCGCGCGCTCTCGCGCGGTCAGGTGCAGCGGCTGGCGCTGGCGCGCGGCATCCTGCACGAGCCGGCGCTGCTGCTGCTCGACGAGCCGGACACCGGGCTGGATGAAGACGCGCTCGCGCTGCTCGCCGAGGTTGTGCGGGCGCGTGCCGCGGCCGGCGTCACCACGCTGCTGACCACGCACCAGATCGCGCGCGGCCTGGCGCTCGCCGAGACGGCGCTGGTGCTGGCCGGCGGCCGGCTCGTCCACAACGGCCCAGCCGCCGCGCTCGACGTGGACGACGTGCGCGCGCTCTACACGGCGCGAAGGGGGGCGCGATGATCACGATGATCACGTTGCGCCGCTTCGGTGCGCAAACCGCCAGTATCCTCTGGAAGGATCTGCGCTGCGAGCTGCGCGCCCGCCAGGTCTGGATGGCGATGGGCATGTTCGCGCTGCTGGCGCTCGTCATCTTCAACTTCGCCTTCGACCTGCGCGTGGATAACGTCGCCGCCGTCGCGCCCGGCGCGCTCTGGATCGCCTTCGTCTTCGCCAGCATCCTCGGCCTCGGCCGCACCTTCGCCGCCGAACAGGAGCACGGCTCGCTAGACCGCCTGCTGCTCTGCCCGGTGGACCGCAAAGCGATCTATGCCGCCAAGCTGCTCGGCAATCTCGTTTTCATCGGCGCGGTCGAGCTGATCTCGCTGCCGGTCTTCGCGGCGATCTACAATCTGCCCGTCCTGACCGGCGGCATCATCCCCATCGTGTTGCTCGGCACCGTCGGCATCGCCGCCATCGGCACGCTCTTCGCCGCCATCGCCGGCAACACGCGCGCGCGCGAGGTGCTGCTGCCGCTGCTGGTCTTCCCGCTGATCGTGCCGGTGGTGATCGGCGCGGTGCGGGCGACACAGGGACTCATCAGCCCGCTCGCTGGCGATCTCCCCTGGCTGGGGCTGATCGCCGCGTTCGACGTCATCTTTCTCAGTATCTCGGCGGTCACGTTCGCGTACGTGATCGAGGAATGAGGGTGGTTTAGCCATGCATGTCGTCGGTCAACCTCCCGCCGCGCCCGCCCGTGGGGCGCCCGGTCTCGCGCCGGCCACCGGCCCGGCGCGCGCGCTGGAGCCGGTGCTGCGCCCGCTGCGCGCGTACGGCGAGTACATCCTCGCCGCCGCCAGCGCGCTCGGCGTTATCCTCGCCCTGTGGGCGGCGTTCTTCTACGCGCCGACCGAGGCGATCCAGGGCGATGTCCAGCGTATCGAGTACGTCCACGTCCCGCTGGCGTGGGTGGCGTACCTGGCCTTCTTCGTGGTCTTCGCGGCCAGCATTCTGTATCTGTGGCGCCGCGACGAGCGCTGGGATCTGATCGCGCGCGCCAACGCCGAGATCGGCACGCTCTTTACCACGCTCGTGCTCGTCACCGGCTCGCTCTGGGGCCGGCCGGTCTGGGGCGCGTGGTGGGCCTGGGACGCGCGCATGACGACCACGCTCATCCTCTGGTTCATCTACGTCGGCTATCTGCTGCTGCGCTCCTACACGGGGCGGAGCGAGGGCGGTGCGCGCTCGGCGGCGGTGCTGGGCATCGTCGGCTTTGTGGACGTGCCGATCAACTACCTCTCGATCACGTGGTGGCGCACACAGCACCCCGCGCCGCAGCTCCCGCTCGGTGGTGAGCCGCAGGCCCCGCCCGCCGTAGTGGAGACGCTGCTGCTCGCGCTGCTCGCCTTTACGCTGCTGTACGCCTACCTGCTCATCCAGGTCTATCGGCTGCACCGGCTCCAGACCGAGGCGGAGCGGCTGCGCGCCCGGATCGAGTCGGCCTGATCTCTGCGAGGAGTTCCCAATATGCAAGGTGCCAACGGATTTTTGATCGCGGCCTACATCGTCGTCTGGCTCGGCTTCTTCGCCTATCTCGGCTGGCTGGCGCTGCGCATGCGCGGCGTGCGCACCGAGCTGGAGACCGTGCGCGCGCTCGTGGACGAGCACGACCGCGACGGTGGACGGGAGGGCTGATCCGCGTGTGACCACGACCTGGCCCGGCCCGCGACCCTGAGAGACAGAGAGCCATCAATCGTCGTTGTGAGGAGATGCGTCATGCCGGAAAACTACGAGGTCGTCTACACCCATCCCACTGGGGCGACGGCCACCTTCATACGCCATGACGGCGAGCTGGACGCCCTGGCGAAGGCGCTGGACGCCGAGCAATTCTGGGTGTTCAAGAACGTCAAATCGCTGCTCGTGCGCAACGAGCCGGGCGACCTCGAGGAGGCGAATCGGCTGATGGCCGAGATCGGCTTCGCGCGCACCGTGCGCGCCATCACACGCCCGCAGGCCGCCGCCGCGCGTGAGCCGGCTTTCGCTGTCGCGCCCGCCGCCGTGGCCCACGCCGAGGAGCACGCCGGGCCGCACCTGCCGGGGCCGAGCTACTGGCCGCTGCTGCTGGCCGCATCCGCCGCGGTCGTCGGCCTCGGCTGGATGCTCTTCGAGACGCTGTCGATCACGCTGATCGTCGTCGGCTTCATCGGCGTGTTCATCTCCATCGTCGGCTGGGGCCTCGAGCCCATCTAACGCGGCTCCCCTCTGGCTCCCCCTTGCCCCGCGGGGCGAGGGGGCCGGGGGGTGAGGAACCCATTGCGTAACGTCCCCTGGAAGAAGAGGAAACTTACACCATGAGCGCCGTCGTGACTCCGACCGAAACGCACGAAGAAGAAGTGGCGCATGGCCGCGGCCTCATCCTCGGCCTGATCGGCACCATCGTGCTCGGCGGGACATTCCTCGGCATCCAGGCGTTCGAGTATGTCAACAACGCCTACGGCCCCAGCACCAACCTCTTCGGCTCGGTGTTCTACACGATCACCG
>JAICVS010000110.1 GCA_025935195.1 Ktedonobacterales bacterium | reverse complement strand
GGTCGCGAGGTCGGGGTCCCGCAGGGCGGCGAGGCTCAGCTCGATGCGCGCCAGCAGCGCGTCGCGGGCGGGGCCTTGGAGCAGGGTGCGCGCCTCGCCCAGCGCGCGCAGCTGCGCCGGCACGGCGTTGCGCGCGCTGCCGGCCTCGACACGGCCGATGGAGACGCGCGTGGTGTCGCCGGCCAGCGCGCCGTGCGGATAGCGCGCGCGGCGGAACATCTCAACGGCGCTGGCCGTGCCGTCCAGCCGCTTGCCGGGGTGGCCGCCGCTGCCATGCAGCGTGACGTCGAAGGCGATGTAGGTGGCGGCGCGTGTGACGACGACGCCCGCCTCACCAGCGTTGTCGAAGACGAGGCCCTCGCGGACGGCGCCCCACGGAGCGGGATCGAAGGCTTTCGCGCCGATCAGGCCGACCTCCTCACCCACAGTGAAGAGCAGCAGCAGCGGCGGATGCGGCAGATCGCGCGCCCGTAGCTCTTCGACCGTATGCAGGATGATGGCGATGCCGGCGCTATCGTCGGCGCCGAGGTTGGTCGTGCCGTCGCTTCTGAGAATCCCATCCGCGATGACGGGTGTGTGGGCGCGGCCGGGCGGGACGCGATCCATGTGGGCGTTGAGCAGCAGCGGCGGCTCGGCGTCGCGCGCTGGTGGGCTGGCGGGGACGCGGGCGATGAGGTTGCCGGCGGTGTCCACCGTCGGGGGGAGGCCAAGCGATTCCAGCCGGGCGCGCACGTACTCGTGCACGGCGCCCTCCTGGCCGGAGACGCTGGGGATGCCGGCGAGCGCAAGCATCGTCGCGGTAATGCCGGCTTCGAGCGTGGCGCTGGTGGCGCGCGCGTCTGCTGTCACGTCCGCCATGGGATCGAACCTCCCGCCATTGGTGGAGTTGGAGCACTTCTGTATCACACGCCTGTCACCCAATTATAGCGCCTCTCACGTGATCACATGAGAGGCGCTGACAGCAGTTATGGCAGGCACGTCTTATCCGATGCTAGCGACATCGCCATCGCGCTGGCCTCGACATGCTCCGGCGCAGCGATGTGCGCCACCTGAGCCGCTGGCCTCACTACGCCATCCTGATGGATAGCGAGATGCATGTGGAGTAACCAACCGCCTCATTCGTCACTCGTCACTCGTCGTCGCGCGGATAGCCCGGCTTGAGCCGTACCGTGCGCCCATCGTAGGCCGCCACGCCATCCCAGGGGATGCGCTCGTAGCGGGCATGGATGCTTATGATCGCCGCCGCCGCTTGCAGCGCATGGAAGCGGTACAGCCAGCCGTATAGCCCGTACAGCAGCGCGCACACCCGGTACGACGGCGCTGGTTCCACCTCCACGTCCACCACCCGGCCGACCCGCCGCCCCGCTGCCGTCTCGATCCGGCTGCCGACCAGATCCTCGATCGAGACAGGTGCGCTCGATTGTCCATCCATGGCGGCGCGCTCCCCCGCGTGGTTGGCGTTCACGCCCCGCTCCCCGGAATGAAGCGCAGCACGTGCGCCACCAGCCAGCGTTCCGACTGCCCCACCGCGTAGTCCTCCGCCCGCCCGCGCAGGCGCACCTCCAGCCCGACCTCCACGATCTCGTCCAGCGCGATGCGCCGCTCGAAGCGGTCGCGGAATACGAAGCGCGCGGATCGTCCGAATCGGCCGCCGAATCGCCGCGCCAGCGCCTGTGGCCCTGTGCGCAGGCACAGCAGCACCAGCCTGCCGTCCGTCCGCCACTCGCAGTCCACGTCGGCCACGCGCCCGATGCGCTTGCCATCCGCCGTCACGAGCTGCATATCCACCAGATCGCGCATCGCGTAGAGGTGATCGCCGTCGCGCCGCTGGCGCCGCGCTCGCGCCTCCGCGCCCAGCCTGACACCATCATGATCGCTGCCATGTTCATCCGTGTGTTCATCACCAGGCATCGGTCATCACCCTCCCCCACTCAGAATCTCCAGCGGCAGCGAGACCAGCGCCACCACGAACGCCAGCGCCAATACCGCCACTATCGCCAGATTGCCCCACCTGCCGTTCGTCTTGTCGCGCACGTAGTCCGCGTCGTTCATGAGGATCAGGATCGGCGAGAGCGAGAAGGGCAGGAACAGCGCGATCAGTGTCGAGCCGAGCAGCGCCAGCCGTAATGGGTCGCCGCCCACCAGCCCGATGCCCACCGCCGCCAGCAGCACCAGCGTCAGCGTCAGGTTGAAGCGCGCCGCCTCCACCGGCTTCTTGTTCTCGCCCCACTCCCAGCCGAAGCCCTGGGCGATGTTGTACGACAACCCCAGCAACACCTCCAGCGCCGCGCCCAGGCAGGTGGCGAAGAGCGCCGCCGCGAAGAGCAGCGCGCCCACCACGCCGAACGGCTGCGCCATGCCCAGCCCGATCTCGCCCAGCGTCCCCGCCGCCAGATTGAGCGGACGCAGCACGATCGCGCCCAGCACCGTCAGCGCCAGCATGCCGACCGCGCCGAAGCCCATCCCCAGCACCGCCGTCACCTTGTTGAGGAAGAGCGACTGCCGGCCCCAGCCCTCCTCGCGCGCGCCGGAATGAGTAGAAGTAGAGCAGATACGGGCTGATCGTCGCGCCCAGGATCGCCGCCGCCAGGTAGAGGTAGTCAGCCAGTTGCCCCGCCTTCACCTCCGGCCGCCACAGCGTCGGCAGCACATCGCCGCGCGGCCCGCCCAGCGCCACGATCCCCGCCACGAAGGTGAGCGTCACCAGCCCCAAGAGCGCCGGCCCGTTCTCGATCACGCTGAACGACGCGCGCCACGCCAGCAGCCAGACCAGCAGCGCCGCCAGCGGGAACAGCAGCCGCCACGAGACGCCCGTCACCAGCGAGACGGCGATGGCGACGCCGCCAAGCTCAGCCGCCAGCAGCACACTCTCGGCGATCAGCTCGCTCGCCAGTGGCAGCAGGTAGAACTTGAAGCCCAAGTGCTCGCGGATGGCGGCGGCGTAGGTCGTCTTCGAGACCGCCGTGAAGCGGCCCACCATCTCTACCAACAGGATGATCGCCAGCGTCGCCAGCAGCATCGCCCACACCAGCCCCAGCCCAAAGACCGCCCCCGCCGCGCCCGCGGTCGCCACCGTCCCGGCATCCAAGAAGCCGCCCGTCGCCGTCACGATGCCCAGCGAGAGCGAGAGCCATTTCTTCATGAGCCGCCGGCCTTCAGCAGCGCCGCGCTCGCCCGCCGCATTGCCGCCACCTGTGCCTGCCAGGCGCATCGCGTATCCAGGCATGGCGCATCCACCACGCGCAGCGCCGGACGCGCGAGGTCCAGCAGCCGCCGCAGCGTGCGCGCGTCAGGTGCGCCGTCCTGCGTGGGAAGCCGCGCATCCAGCCCATCCAGCTCGGCGCGGTAATTGACGAAGCTGGCGCGCGCATAGGCCGCCGTCAGCTTGCCCTCGTGCGCGAAGCGCAGCGTCACCGCCGCCGCCGCGAAGGCCGCCCCGGCGTTCCCCGCCGTGCGCGCGAAGGCCGATTGCGCCAGCGCGCAGCCCGCGCCCGCGATCAGCGCCAGCGCCAGCGCCAGCAAGATGACTATGCTTGCCCGCACGCCGCGCGATCCCGCTCGTCCCTCTGCCCGCGGCCGATGCCTGGACAAACATGCTCGCGCCATTGATAGCATTCACCCATACGGCATCACGAAATGCGGCCATCCAGACGCATTCCCGCCTCCGAACGGCCGCCGTCTCTCGTGCTACCGGGCGTCGCAAGCCCTATGCCAGGCTGGCATGCTCTGTTGCTTCCCCCTCTCCCCGCGGCGAGAGAGGGTGAGGACTTCCCTCACGCGCCCACGCGCGGCCCGCGCCGCACCCGCGCCACCGGCGACCTATTCTGTGCCTGCGCGGGCGCCTCGGCCGATTGCGTGTGTTCTACCTCGGTCTGCTCCTCAACAGGCGATTCTGTCGCGTCCGCCTCGTCGTCGGCGAAGAGCGAGAGATGCACCACCTGGCCGGCATGCACCAGCCCGGCGCCCGCGACCTTCGCCCCGGCCAGCCGCGCGTCGTGCCCCAGCCCCGGCGAGGCGTAGACCGCGATCTCCGCCGCCAGCGCTTCGTCCAGCAGGCGTTGCTGCTCCGTCCCGGCGAACGTGCCGCGCACCGTCCCCTGCCGCTCGGCGTCCAGCGCCTCCAGCGCGTAGCTGCGCGCCAGCTTCTCCCAGTAGGCCCCCGCCAGCGCCTCACCGGCGAAAAGCTCGGCGCCCACCGGCTCGCCGCCCACCACCGCCACGAAGCCCACCGCCCCCGCCGGCCGCGGCAGCGCCGCCGTCATCTCCGCCAGCCGCGTGGCGCGCTCCGGCTCTTTATACAGCGCATCCATCGCGTAGGTCGGTGAGTGCGAGGCCGTGCGCGCCATACGGTCCGAAACCTCGCCCCACACCGCGCCCTGATCCGAGCGATGCCCTAACCCGCTCGAAAGCGACTCGCTCACCTGCTTCGCGTGGACACGCCGCAGGCTGGCGTACGCCGCCCCATCCGAGGTGAACTGCCGCTGCTGCTCGCGCCCCGCGCCGCCCATCGTCACATCGCCCACGTCCATCACCGGCCGCCCCGACACCGTCGCGTGTCGCGCCGGGCTCCAGCGCCCCTGCTCCACGCACGTCACCGGCACGCGCAGCGTCGTCCCGGCCGCCACCAGCATCGTCGTGTTCAGCACCCGGTTCTGCAGGCCGCCGACGACCTGCTCGCCGCCGATCAGAATCACCGGCGCCGCCGCCGTGCTCGTCGCCAGCAGCTCCGGCACCGTCGCCTGCTGCTGCTCCGTCACCTGGAACAGCCCATCGCGCAGCGCCCGCTCCAGCGGCAGGTACTCCCCGCCGTCCGCGTCCACCGCGTCGCCGCCCGGCAAGAGCGGCACCAGCGTCAGCGCGCCCGCGCGCAGCGGCTCACCCGCCCGCACACCGCGCACGCGCTCCTTCACGGCCGCCGCCACCGCCACGGCCTCGTCGCCTTCGATCCGCGTCTGCCCTTGTGGTCCCTGTGCCATGCCGCTCTCCCCCTTCTTCCCTCCGCGCCCGGCACGCATGCGCCGAGCATCACCCGCGCGTCACACCTCCACGATCAGCGGCAGCACCATCGGCCGCCGCTTCAGCCGGTCGAAGAAAAACTCACTCAGCGTGTCGCGGATCTTGTTCTTCAAGAAGCCCCAGTCCGCGCTATGGCGTGGATTCTGGCTCGCCGCGCGGAAGGCGTTTATCACGCGCGCCCGCGCCGCGTCCATCAGCTCCTCGGACTCGCGCTCGTAGACTACCCCGCGCGAGATGATGTCCGGCCCGGCAATCGGCTCGCCCGTCTCGCTATCCACCGTCACCACCACCACCAGAATGCCGTCGCGCGAGAGCACCTGCCGGTCGCGCAGCACGATCTGCCCCACGTCGCCCACGCCCAGCCCATCCACGTACACATTGCCCGACGGCGCGTGATCCACGATGTGGATGCCGCGCTCCGGCACAACCTCGATGATGTCGCCGTCCTGCGCCACCACCACGTTCTCGCGCGACACGCCCATGCTCACCGCCACCTCCGCGTGCTGCGCCAGCATGCGATATTCGCCATGCACCGGCACGAAGTAGCGCGGCTTGAGCAGCGCCAGCATCAGCTTCATCTCCTCGCGGCTGGCGTGGCCGGAGACGTGGACCTGCGCGCGCCCCTGATAGTAGACATCCGCCCCCTGGCGCATCAGATTGTCAATGTTGCGCGCGACGGCCTGCTCATTGCCGACAATTGGTGTGGAGCTGAGCACCACCGTGTCGCCCGGCTGAATCTGCACGAAGCGATGGTCGCCGTTGGCGATGCGCGTCAGCGCCGACGTCGGCTCGCCCTGGCTGCCGGTGCAGACAATCACCAGCTTGCCCGCCGGCACGCGGTTGATGTCCTCAGCCGAGACCATCAGCCCAGCGGGGATGCGCAGGTAGCCCAGCTCGATTGCCATCTGCACGTTGTTCACCATCGAGTGGCCCACCAGCGCCAGCTTGCGCCCGTGTTGCGCCGCCAGGTCCGCCATGAGCTGCACGCGCGAGAGCAGCGAGGCGAAGGTCGCCACGATGATGCGCCCCTCGGCCTTGTTGAAGAGCATCTCGAACGTCTCGCGCACCACGCCCTCGGACGGCGTGTAGCCCGGCGACTCCACCCGCGTCGAGTCCGCGCAGAGCACGAGCACGCCCTTCGCGCCCAGCTCGGCAATGGCGCCCAGGTCCGCCGGCTGCCCATCCACCGGCGTGTAGTCAATCTTGTAGTCGCCGGTATGCACCACCGTGCCCACTGGCGTGTGGATCACCACGGCCACCGCGTCGGGGATGCTGTGGTTCACGCGCAGAAAGCCGACGCGCATCGTCCCCGCCGCGATCTCGTCGTTCGCATCCACCACCTGCATGCGCGCCCGCTCCAGCAGCTTGTGCTCGCGCAGCTTGACCGAGATCAGCCCGTGCGTCAGCTTGGTGGCGTAGACCGGCGGGAAGCCGAGCTGCGGCAGCAGGTACGGCAGCGCGCCGATGTGGTCCTCGTGGCCGTGGGTGATGAAGATGCCGCGAATGCGGTCCAGTTTGTCCGCCAGATACGAGATATCGGGGATGACCAGATCGACGCCGAGCATCTCCTCGTCGGGGAACATCAGCCCAGCGTCCACGATCACCAGATCGTCGCCGTAGCCGACCGCCATCATGTTCTTGCCGATCTCGCCCAGTCCGCCCAGCGGCACAATGCGGATCGGCTGCTCGTTCCGCTCGCGCCCGCGTGGGCGCCCCTGCTGCTGTTGATTCTGTTGCTGCTGGCGCGGATTCTGTTGTTGATTCGGTTGGTTCGGTTGATGTCGCGTGCTCAACGCTCGCAAGCCTTCCTTGCCGTGCGGGCAGCGCCCCACGGCAGCGTCTCTCGTCTCGTGTTGTCGTGTGATCTCTATCGTCTCCGCCACCCGTCCGGCGGCGGTGTCGCGCCCATGTCGCGCCCATCGTGTGGCCTCACTGTATCACCGGCGAACCCCGCCCGGCAAACAGGCGGGATGAGCGGGATTCGCCGTATGGGCGAGATGGGCCAGTGGTTGCCGCCCACCGCCCACCATGCTACAGTCATTAGTGACATGCTGGATCACTCTGGATCACTGCGCCCGCGCGGGCGCGGCCCGCGTTTTGCCGTGCCATCCCGTCGAGCCATCCGCCGCGGCCATATTCCGCGCGCCGTGCGGGCCGGGGTGTCGCGGCGCCGACACACCGCCATTCTCACCGGAAGAGAGCATTGCTCCCATGCAGACAGCAGCGACGGAGTTCGCCGAGGTGCTCAAGTTTCGCTTCGACACCGATATCGAGGCCGCCGATGGTGAGGCGGGCCGGCTCGCCGCCGTCATCGCTGATCCCGCGACCCGCGCCGCTACCCATGCCGTCGTCAAGACCCGGCCGCTCTTCGGCGTCACCTGCTTCGTCCCGCTACACCTCGTCACCGCCGCGACCGCCGCGACTGTCTCCATCAGCATCCCGCTGGCCGAGATCGAGAAGATGCGCGCCCGGCCTGATGGCGTCATCCTCAACGCCTCCACCGGCGTCACCACCGGGCGCAAGCCGCTCGGCCACCTGCGCCAGATCACCGTCAACCGCGAGACGCGCGCGCCGCGCCACCTCGTGATCGAGCGCGGCGGCCGTGAGGTGCTCGTCCCGGCCGCAATGATCGCCAGCATCGCCCCCAAGCAGATCACCGTGGAGTTGGGCGAGCTGAATCCCGCCCAACTCGTGCGCTATCGCCCGGACGACGTGATCCATCAGGAAGTCTACGATGCGATCTACGATTATCCGCGCCTGCGCGTAGACCTGCCCGGCATCGTCATCCACGCCATTGACGGCGTCGTCTGGCTGCGTGGCTACGTCGCCAGCGACCTCAACCGGCGCCTCGTCAGCGACCAGCTCGGCAGCATCGTCGGGCTGGCGGAGCTGCACAACGAGCTGATCGCGGATAATCAGCTCGCCGCCGCCGTCTCGATGGCGCTCGGCCGCGACCCGCGCACCGCCGGCGAGCTGATCGGCGTCTACCCGCGCCTGGGAACCGTTCACCTGCGCGGCAACGCCCGGTCGGCGGCGGCCCGACAGGCGGCGGGCGAGATCGCGCGTACCGTGCCCGGCGTCCAAGCGGTCGTGAACGAGCTGCATCTCGATCCGCGCGCCGAGGTCGTGCCGGTGCTCGCCAGCGTCACCAACGAAGAGGATCGCGTTCCCGGCGGCACCTAGCCTAGACTCTTCATGGCGACACTCTCGCCTGGTCTGTGACCGGGCTCCCCCTCGCCCCGCACGGAGAGGGGGTTGAGGGGGAGGGCTCCCCGCCTCAGTGCAAGTGCGCCACCCACTGCGCGAGCAGCCAGACCGCCAGCCAGCCGCCACTCAGGAACAGCGTCACCTGGGTGAGCCAGCGCAGCTCCGGCGGCATACCCGCCACCTGCCGCAGCCAGCTCCACCCCGCCAGCGCGAGCGCGGGCGCGACGAAGAGGATCGTCCAACCGCTGTAGAGCGCCATCAGGCTGAAGGCGAAGCAGACCACCCCCAATGCCGCCGCGATTGCCGCCTGTGCTTCGGTCTCGTGTACGCCCAATGCCAGCGGCAGGCCCTTCCCCGCCGGCAATGCCAGCGGACCCCGCGCAGGCACGGCAGCGACGACAGCGGCGGCCGCGACCCCAGCGGGAGCGTATGGCCGTTGCGGGCGCGGCGCGGGGCCAGCCGGCGGCGAAGCCGGAATTGGCGCGCGCGCCGGAGCGGGCAAGGCTGGCAGGGCGGACACGGGTGGCGCCGGACTGGGAGTGCGCACTGGCGGCGTTGCGGCGTCGGCCGCGACGAGACGCGGCGCCGGGCCGCGCTCCCCGGCCGCCACGACAGGGCCGCCGCAGCGCAGGCAGAAACGCGCCTCAGGCGGGTTGGCCGTCCCACAGCGGGCGCACGGCGTCATCCGCTCGCCCAGAATAGCTACCGCCTCAGCGCTGGGAGCGGGAAGCGCGGCGAGCGCCTGCCGCACCGCCGCAAGCTCGCGCCGGATCGCGGCGATGCTCTGCTGGCGCCGCGCCGGGTCCAGCTCCATCGCCCGCAGCACCGCCGCCTCGCTAGCCGCGCTGAGGGCTGGGTTGAGCGTGCGCGGCGCGGGCAGCGCCCGCGCGCTCAGGCGTGCGGGCGACTCGGTCGGCTGATAGCCGGTCAGCAGGTAGTAGAGCGTCGCCCCCAGGCCGTAGACATCCGTACGCTGATCGGTCAGGCCCGACGCCTGATACTGCTCCGGCGGCGCGTAGCCAGGCGTGAAGGCGAGCGCCGCGCCCAGCGTGTTGCTGCCCTGGGCATAGAGCTTCGCCAGGCCGAGGTCAATCAGCACCGGCACGCCCGCGCGCGTCAGCTTGATGTTGGCCGGCTTGATATCGCGGTGAATGACCGGCATCGGCTGCGCGTGCAGCGTCTCGATAGCGTCGCAGACCGGCAGCATCCAATCCAGCACCTGCGCCTCCGCCAGCGGCCGGCCGGTGCGGCGGATGTGCTGGATGGCGATCTCTTCGAGCGTCCGCCCATCCACGTAGTCCATCACGAGGTAGAAGCGCCCGCCGTGCTCGAAGACCGCATAGCCGCGCACGAGGTTGGGATGGCGGGCGTTGAGGAGAAATTCGGCTTCGAGGCGAAATTGTTGGGCTGTCTGCGCGTCTCTATAGAAGGCTTCCTTCAGCGCACGCTGGTGGCCGAGCACACGGTCCTCGACGCGGTAAATGTGCGCGAAGCCGCCGCCGCCGATGTAGCCCTGCACGAGGTAGCGCCCGACGAGCAAGGCGCCCGGCGCGAGGGTCGGCGGCTGGGGCTGGACTGGCGCGAGTGGCGCGAGTGGCGCGAGTGGCGCGAGTGGCGCGAGTGGCGCTGGCTGCTGCATCTCCCGGCTCCCACGTGTTCGGCGGCGCCACGCGACCAACGGCCCGCGGCGCTCGTTGACAGTTATAGAAGCTTCGCCCGCCCGTCGAGTATACAGGTGGACGGCCTCGCCGGCAAGCGCGGCGGCCATTCTGGGGGAGCCTGAGCGTGTGAATAGTGGACCTGGGACCGTCTCCAGTCCGGCTTGGCCGGACTTTGTGGCGGCACGCCCCCAGGCACGGTTGCAACCGCCGGCCATCCTGGCGCACTCGCGGCGTCTTTGCTATACTTGAGCTGAACCCTTACTGAGTATGTTACATCTCGAATGGCGGAGGAGGAGCGGATGGATGTACCAACGGCCGGCGGCTCACCAGAACAGCCCGGCCAGCGCAACGCGGCGCGACGGCCCAGCGGCAAGGGCGTCATCCTGCTGGCGCTATTGCTCGTGTGCGTGGTCGCCGTCGGCTTCGGCGGCGTCTTCGCCGCCAGCAAGCTCTCGCGCCCGGCGCTCAAGCCCAGCACGCTCGCGCAGAACCAGGTCGTCACGCTCTACAACACGAGTGGGAGCCAGCCGCCGGCGAAGGTCGATCCAGGACCGCCGCCGCCCCCCTGCAACTGCACGCTGAACACCGTCAACGTGCCCAGGCCGACACCGACGCCGGTGCGCCCGCCCGACCAGGGCCAGATGATCGTCGTCAGCCTGACGAAAGAGTGGCTCTGGGCCTATCAGGACGGCAAGCAGGTCTTCGACACGCCCGTGACGACGGGCCGGCCGGAGCTGCCCACCGTGACCGGCACATTCTCCGTCATGGGCAAGTTCGCCCCCATCGAGTTCACCTCGCCCTGGCCGCCAGGCTCACCCTTCTGGTACGCGCCGACACACATCAACTTCGCCCTGCTCTTCGCAGACGGCGGCTACTTCCTGCATGACGCCTGGTGGCGCAACGACTTCGGGCCGGGCAGCAACCAGCCCCATACCCTGCCCGACGGCACCTTCGAGACGGGCAGCCACGGCTGCGTCCAGATGCCAACCCCGGCCGCGCAGTGGCTCTACAACTGGGCCGACGTCGGCACCATCGTCCAGGTCAATCCCTAATCCCGCTTCTCCACGCCATCACCGCCCGCCGGATGCGCCACTCCCCTCTGGCTCTCCCTCTCCTTGCGAGGAGAGGGAGACGGGGGGTGAGGACTCCCACGCCACGCCACGCACCAGCGCGAGAATGCTGAACGCGGCCGTGACACGCACCGGCGCCGCCGGCAGGGCGCGGTCCAGATCATCCATGTCCAGGTAGTGGTGGCTGGGCGTCATGGTGATCAGCAAACGCGCCTCGGCGGGATCGAGCGCCAGCTCATACGCCAGCTCACGCGAGGCCGCGAGCGCGAAGGCGCCAGCGAGCTGAGCGAGGACATGCTCACGCTTCTGATCCTCGATGGCGAGCAGCGGCAGGATCGCGCGTAGCTCGGCGAGGTGCGCCGGCGTGGGGATGGCGACCAGCAGCAGCCCGCCCGGAGCCAGCACACGGGCGAACTCGGCCGGGTTGCGCGGGGCGAAGACGTTCAGCAACACGTCGAGGCTGGCATCGGCGAAGGGTAGCCGCCCCTTGATGTCCGCCACGAGGAACTGAACCTCCGGTGCGTGCGCGGCCGCCATGCGCACAGCCTCCTTCGCCACATCCAGTCCGAAGCAGCGCGCGGCGATACCGGCATCCGCCAGCGTGCGGCAGAGCCGGCCGATGTAGTAACCCTCACCGCAGCCGGCGTCCAAAATGGCGGGCGGGGCAGCGCCGGCCGGGCGCGCGGCGCGTTGGGACGCGAGGTGAGCCAGCGCGAGATCGGCCAGCGCATCGGCGAGCGGGCGATAGTGGCCGGCGGCGAGGAAGGCGCGGCGGGCCTGGAGCATGGGTTTCGTGTCGCCGGGGTGGCGCGAGCCGATGAGGTGGACGTAGCCCTGGCGGGCAAGGTCGAAGCTATGGCCGTTGGCGCAGCGAAAGGCGCGCTCCTCACGGGTGAGCGGCGCGGCGCAGACCGGGCAGATCAGCATGGGCGGCCCCGGCGGACGGCTAGCGGGCGAGCGCGGCGGGCACAACGCCACCGACCGTGGAGTAGCGCAAGATGCCCTCACGCTCCTCGCGGGTGATGCGCCCGGCCAGCAGCAGATGCTCCAGGTGGGCGAGCGTCTCGGCGAGGGCGAAGCGGCGGTCGTCGTGGGAGGTGAGCCGGCCGCCGAAGAGCGCCTTGGCCACGGCCATCGCGTGCAGGCCGCCGGGATGGCCGGCGAGGATGCCCAGGATGCGCTCGGCGCGCTCGATGTGGTGGTCGCGCAGCTCGTCCACCCGTTGGGCGAGGGCGGCGAAGGGGCGGCGGTGGCCGGGCAGCACGAGCCGGGCCGGCAGGTCGCGCACGCGCTCCAGCGCGGCATAGTAATCGCCCAGGGGATCGGGGCGGGCATTGGGATACCAGCCGATGTTGGGCGTGATGCCCGGCAGGATGTGGTCGCCAGCGATGAAGAGGCCGTCGTCGCGCAGCAGGCACATGTGGTAGTCGGAATGGCCAGGCGTCCAGATCACCTGATAGGCATGCCCGCCAAGGCGTAGCTCCTCCCCATCTTCAAGCGTACGAACGGCGGACGGCGGCGGCAGGCGCAGGATGGCGCGGGTGCGCATGGAGCCGGAGCGGCCGCGGCGCACGTCGTCGGCGCTGAGGCCGTTGGCGGCGTAGGCGGCGTCGAGGGCGGCGAAGGCGGGCGCATCCTCGCGCCAGACATCGAACATGCGGCTGTCCTCGCCGGCGAGCATATAGACAGGGCAGCTATTGGCGGCGGCGTGGATCGGGCCGGAGAGGCCGATGTGATCGGGGTGGGCGTGGGTGAGGATGAGCGCGGTGATCTGGTCGAGGCGCACGCCCGCATGCTCCAGCCCCGCGCGCAGGGCGGCCTCGTCCGCCGGCAGGCCGAAGCCACTATCCACCAGCGTGTAGGCCTGGTCAACATCGCCGAGGAGGTAGACGTTGGCGGAGCGCAGCGCGAACGGCAGGGGCAGGGGGATGCGCCAGAGGTCCGGCTCAATGCGCTCGGGACCATCGTTCTCAGGGAAGATACCGGCGGTTGCCCGCTCATCGGGAGGTACGCGCTGCACGGATGCTCCTACGCTATTCAAACACCACCCGATCACGCCAATGGATCAGGGGGCGGGGGGAACGACGACGATGATCGGATGGTCGCCGGGGCGGATGTAGCCCCAGCCGCGGGCCTCGCGCTCGATGGTCGCCGGCTGCTGAGCGGCGGCGACGGCGTGCTGGATAGCGGCGATGTCGTGCCGCAACGTGGCGTTGCGGGCGGCGACGGCGTGCGCCTGGGCCTCGGCGTCGCTCGCGGCCAGCATCTCACTAAGTGTCGCGACGAGCAGGGCGCCGAAGATCACGAGCATCGCCCAGAGCAGCACGCGCCTGCCCAACGCGGAGCGCGGGTCCATCTCAGCCGTCATTATACGACGGCGCCGCGCTAGCGACACGAGTTACCCCCTGATCTGACCATCCTGGCGCGGGTTCAACCACCGCACGCCTCTACATCACCACCTCATTGCCTTCCTCATCGTTGAGCGCGGCGCGCGTGAGACGGAGCCAGTCGTCGAGGCTGAGCGTCTCGGCGCGGCGCATGGGATCGATGCCGGCCGTGTCGAGCCAGCCGGCGACGGTCTGCGGGGGGATACGCAGATTGCGCGCCAAACTGTTGTGGATCTGCTTGCGTTTCTCGGCAAATCCGGCGTGGGCCAGCGCGAAGAAGCGGTCGCGCTCGGCGCCGGCGAGCGGGGGAGCGGGCAGCAGGTCCACACGGACGATGGCGGAGTCCACCTTTGGCGCGGGGAAGAAAGCGGCGGCGGGAACGTTGGCGACGATGCGCGGGACGCCGTAGAACTGGACGCTGAGGCCGAGCAGACTGAGATCGCCAGGGGCGGCGGTGATGCGCTCGGCCACCTCTTTCTGCACCATGATCACCATCAGGCGCGGTGGGTTGGCGGCTTCGAGGAAGTGACGCAGCGTGAGCGCGGTGATGTAGTAGGGGAGGTTGGCGACGAGCTTGTACGCCGCCTCGCCAAAGACGGCGGCGGGCTGCACGTCCAGCAGATCGCGCGGGATGATCTCGACGTTGGACAGGGAGGCGGTGGTGTCGCGCAGGACGGGGAGGATGTTGCGGTCCAGCTCGACGGCGACGACGCGGCGTGCGCGGCGGGCCAGATCGATAGTGAGGACGCCGGTGCCGGAGCCGACTTCCAGCACGTTGTCCTCCGGCTGGAGATCGGCGGCGGCGAGGATGGCATCCAGCGTTGGGCGGCTGATCAGGAAGTTCTGGCCGAAGGACTTGTTGGGGCGCAGACCGTGCGCGCGCAGCACGCGACGCAGTGTGACGACATCGCTGAGGTCGGGCGGCGGAGCGTTCACCGTGGCATGGCGCGCGTCCATCTCGGCCTCGGCTTCGGCCTCCGCGAGCAGGTCCACGTTGGGGTCGTTGGCGTGGGCCAGCAGCGCGTCCACGTCGAGGGCGGGCGGGCGCGCCTTGCGCGGCCGCGGCGGGTAGTACCGGCGGCTGCCGGAGCCGGACCCAGAGCCGGACCCGGAGCCGGACCCGGAGTCGGAGCCGGAGTGGGGCCGCGGGGCGCCGGGCGAGGACCGGCGCGCGGGATTGGAGCCGGAACGGAGGCCAGTGGGTCGAGGAGGCCGCGCGGGGCGGTCACGGCGATTGGGGGTATCGGGCATGGGCGGGATGATCCTTCCTGAAGGGTGTAGCGCGGGAAGGGCATAGTGCGGGCGCGGGGATATGGTATCACCGCGAACCGCGGCGTGGGGCGGAGGCTCAGCGGTGACGGCATAGCGCGTGCGGCATCTCGTATGTTCGGATGCTCTTGTTCGGACGCTCTGTAACAAGCCCGATGCGGGCGCGGCGCATAGTGCGCCGCGAGCACGAAGGAGTGCGATATGGCGAACAACGACTACGACCGCGATCAGTATGGGAATCCCTACAACCGTGACTATGGCCGGGACGGCGGCGATCCACGCGAGCGGATCGGCGGCTACAACGAGCGCGACCAGGGCCGTATGGGCAGCTTCGGCGAGCGCTACGACCGCGAGGACTGGCGCAACCGTGAGAACTTCGGGCAGGAGAACTGGCGTGGGCGCCAGGCGATGTCCGGCGGCGGGGATGACGATCAGCGAGGCGGGCAGGGCAGGCGCGACTACGGCCCGGGCGCCCAGCGCGACTATGGCCGCGAGTACAACCAGGGCGGCCAGCGCGAGTATAGGCGCGACGAGGACCGGGGGGACCGGGGATACGTCCAGCAGGGCCAAGGCGCCCTGCGGGGCCAGGAAACCTATCAGCGCAACCAGGGCTACGAGAGCCGCGACCGTGGCATGCCGGCGTACGGACCGCAATACGGTCAGGGCGGCTACACGGGTGGCGGCCAGAATGAGGACTGGCGCGCGCCGGGGCCGTTCACTGGCCGAGGCCCACGCGGCTACCAGCGCTCCGACGAGCGCATCCGCGAGGAGGTGAGCGACCGGCTCTCGCAGCACGGGCGCATTGACGCCAGCGACATGGACGTGCAGGTGCAAAACGGCGAGGTGACGCTCGGCGGTAACGCGAACAGCCGGGATGAGAAGCGCATGGCCGAAGACGTGGCGGCGTCCGTGCCGGGCGTGAGCGACGTGAACAACCAGATCAAGGTGAAGCAGGGCTTCCTGAACCAGATCAAGGACGCGCTCTCAGGCAATCCGAACCAGCAGTCGTCTGACCAGACGACGCGGGATCAGCCGGTGACGCATTAGGGGAATCCTCACCCCCACCCCCTCTCC
>JAICVS010000208.1 GCA_025935195.1 Ktedonobacterales bacterium | reverse complement strand
GAGAACGATTGGGGGGGCTGGGCCACGCGCGCGACGAGGGCATCTCGCGGGCCGGCGAGCTGCGGGCGAATCTGGCGGACGGCTTGCGCGGGATGCTGGAGCGGGGGCGCGAGGCGCCGGGGAAGGAGCGCGCGCGATGAGGGAGAGCAGGGGGAGAAGCGGGATAAGTGGGATGAGTGGGATGAGTGGGATCACCTGTGCGCGGGCGCGCGGCTGGCTCAATCTGTACGTGGATGGGCGGCTGCCGTTGGGGCGGCTGCGCGCGCTGGAAGCGCACGTGCTGGGATGCGCGGCGTGCCGGCGCGAGTTGGTGATGCTGGAGGGCATCCGTGAGGCGCTGCGCGGGGACGCGGCGGAAGCGGAGACAGCGCCGGAGCCGGCGGAGCTGCACGCGCTGATCGTGGCGCGCATCTCGGCGTATGAGGCGCGGCGGCGCGAGGCGCGGGCGGCCGTGGCGGCGGCGAAGGTGGCGGGCGCGGGGATGGGAGCGTCATTCGGGCTGCGCTGGGCGGATGCGCTGCTGGCGGCGGCGCTGGCGACGTTGAGCACGCTGCTGTTCGTGCTGCTGGATCCGGGGCTGCGCGCGGTGGTGCCGGCGACGCTGCTGCGGAGCTTCCCAGGGATGGCGGCGCTGCTGAGTGCGCCGGGGCCGGGGGCGGTCGCGTGGGCGGCCTGGCTGGTGTGGATCGTGGCGGGGGTGGGGCTGGCGCTGCTGTTCGCGGGCGCGGAGGTGCGCATGCAATGGCGGCGCGCGCTGGCCGCGCGGTTGCCGCAACTCCCCCAATTGCGCCAGTTGTCGTAGGCACCTGGACCGTAACGTGCTAAACTCCTCACCAAGACACATTGGCGCGGATGGAGTCGCCGCGAGGTGAGGAGCAGGGGTAGTGAGACACGATCCAGCCAATCCAGCCGGCCCGGCGGGAGTGCCACCGGCGGCGATGCGCGCGCCGGTGAGCGGGCAGGTGGGCCAGCCACAGGGCGGGCCGATCCGGGCGCCGCGCTGGGCCTATTGGGTGGTGACGCTGCTCGCGCTGGCGCTGGGGGCGGAGGCGATCGTGCGTGGGACGCGAGCGGTACACGTCGCGGCGGATAGTGATCTCACCGGCTTCTTCCTGCCGTCGGTAGACTACATCCTGCGCGGCGATCCGTTTCACCTGTACGCGGTGCGGGCGGCGCAGGCCTATCCGAACTGGAATCCGCCGCTGAGCATGTTCCTGATGGCGCCGCTCTTGGCGGCGGCGCGCGCGGTGGGGTTCGCGGCCAACCTGGGCGAGCAGATCACCTTCGTGTCGCTGCCGTTCATCGTGCTGATTCCCGTGCTGGGCTTTGTGGCGGTGCGCGCGCTGGCATGGCTGTACCCAGAGCTGCCGGAGGCGCAGCGCTTCCTGGCGTACGTACTGGTGGTCTGCTCGCCGCTGATCTGGGTCTCGGTGGCATCGTGGGGCCACCTGGAACAGCCGCTGATGCTGTGTTTCCTGGTGGGGGCGCTGCTGGCGCTGAACCGCGGGCGCGACGGCCTGGCGGGGCTGCTGGCGGGGCTGGCGCTGCTCTCGCGCACGACGGCGATCTTCCCATTGCTGGCGCTGGGGCTGCTGCTGCTCTTCGAGCGGCGCTGGCGCACGGCGGCGCTCTTTGGGGGGATCGCGGCGGCGGTGACGGCGGCGGGTTTCGCGCCGTTCCTGCTGGTGGATCGCAGCGATACGCTGTACGCCTTCGTGTCGTGGCGCGGGAAGGTGCCGATCGGCAGCAATTCGATCTGGACCCTGTTCGCGTATACGGGCAGCAACCATACGCTGAGCCTGGTGGACGTGGTGGCGCGGCGCGCTGACACGCTGGTGATGGTGGGCTTCCTCCTGGCGGTGGCGCTCTTGGCGTGGCGGCGGAAAATCTCGGCGGTGGGGCGCGACGGCTGGGCGGTGGCGGCGCTGGGCGCGCTGGCGGTGCCGCTGCTGGTGAAGGCGAGCTGGCCCTATTACTACGCCGAGCCGTTCGTGCTGCTGCTCGTCTGGGAGTTCGCGACGATGCACGACCGCGTGGCGGGGCTGTGGCGCTGGCCGGTGATCACGGTGGGCTACCTGACGATCACGGCGACGCTGATCCAGTACGCGGGCCTGCAAAGCGTCGGCACGGGCGACCGCATCGTGCTGGGGCTGCTGGAGTTCGGCGTGATGGCGGGCGTGGTGCTCGCGATCTGGAAGCGGCTGGGCGCGGCGAAGCTGACCGCTCCCGCGCCGGGCGCGCTGACGGCGCCGGCTATGAATGGCGCCGCGCCAGTGGGATACGCGCCGCCCGCCACTCCATCCGCTCCGTCCGCTCCGTCCGCTCCATTCTATCCGTCCGATCCGTGGTCGCGGTCGCCCGGCGTGCCACGCGAGCCGGCGCCGTTCGCGCCGCCGGGAGCGGCGTCGTGGGGGATGGCCGAGCGGCCGGCGGCCGCCGCGCCGAAGCTGCCCTGGCAAAGCGGCGGCGATGCCCCGGCGGGTCAGCAGTGGCAGGATGGCCAGACCTGGCGGACCCGGCAGTATGGGCAGGGCAAGCCACCTGTGCCGAATGGGATGGGCCCGCTTTGGCCGGCGGATGCCAGGCTGGGTGCGGGTCAGCCGGGTCAGCCGGGTCAGAATGGTGGCGCCGGAACGAGCAATGGCACGAATAACAATGCGAGTAATGGGGTGAGCAACGGCGTGGGCGGGTGGACCGCCGAGTCGAGCGAGGCGATCCGCAATGGGCATCACGACGCCTGGCCCGATCTCGATGTGGGATGGCCGCCGCTGCCCCCGGCGCCGCCACGCCGTGAGTCCTAATAGCGCCAGCGCGGGATTACGTATGAGGCGAAGCGACTCCCACAGCGCCGCCGTGGGCCACGGCCAGCGCGACGCCGGCGTGCTGTCGCATGACGCGGCAGCGGGAGCGCGAAGTGCCGCGCACGATGCGACACCCGCGCCGCATGGTTCGCTATGGAGGCTAGTAGGCATGGGCCTCGCGGTCGAGGCGTTCCTGCTGGCGCTGCTGGCGGTGGCGCCGCTGGGCGGGCTCTCGCAGACACTCTCACCGCTGGCGCGGGCGTGGCCGGCGCTGCTGGCGCCGGGGCGGTTGATCTTCGGCGACGCGGCGGTGGAGACGAGTGTACCATCCGCGCGCGGCTGGCCGGCGCTGGCGCTCTTCGCGGCGTTGCTGGTGGGGGCGAGCGGCACGGCGGCGCTGGCGGCGGGCCATGGGCTGCGCGTGCGAACGCCGGATCGCCGCTATCTCGCGCTGGCGCTCGGCGGGGCGGCGCTCTTCGGAGCGACGCTCGTGCTGCTGCCGTCGCTGCCCTCGGATGACGTGTTCAGCTACATCCTCTATGGACGCATCGCGGCGGTGCATGGCGCGAACCCGTTGGTGGCGACGCCGGGCGACTTCTCCGGCGATCCGTTCCTCTCGCTGGTCTTCTGGCGGGGGACACGCTCGGTATATGGTCCGGCCTGGCTGCTGCTCTCGCACGGGCTGACACTGCTCGCGCAGGCGCTCGGCGGGAGTCTGGTCGCCTACACGTTGCTCTTCAAGCTGCTCGGCTTCGCCGCGCATCTGGCGAACGCGGCGCTGATCTGGGCGATCTTGGGGCGGATCGGGCGGATCGCGCCGGGCCGCCGCGTCTTTGGGACGCTGCTCTACGCCTGGAATCCGCTCTGCCTGCTGGAGTTCTGCGCCAGCGCCCACAACGACGCCCTCATGCTGACGCTGGCGCTGCTGGGGATCTACTGGCTGGCGCGCGGCTGGGAGGCGCCGGCGCTGGTGAGCTTCGGGCTGTCCATCGCGATCAAGTACGTGCTGCTGGCGCTGCTGCCGCTGTACCTCTTCTGGCAGGCGCGGCGGCTGTGGCAGCGCGGCGAGCGACGGCTCACGGCGCTGGGGCTGGCGCTCGGCTGGCGGCTGGGGCTGGCGCTGGGCGTCGTGGCGCTGGCGACGCTGCCCTACTGGGCGGGCGCGGCGACGCTGGGCGCGATCCTCTATTCGCCGCCCGCGCAACAGCTCGATAACTCGCTGCTGGATACGGTGTCGTGGCCGCTACGCGCGCTGGCGCAGGCGCTCGGCGTGCCGGCCGCGACGGCGGGCGCGCTGACGCAGACGGCGCTGAAGGCGCTGGCGCTGCTGGCGTTCCTGGGACTCTGGCTGGCGCAGCTCCGGCGAGCGACGAGCCTGACGGGCACGATCGCGAGCTGGGCCTGGGCGCTCTTTTGGTACGTGACGGTGGCGAGCGGCTGGTTCTGGCCGTGGTATGTGACCTGGGTGGTGGCGCTGGCGGCGCTGCTGGCGCCGGGCGAGCTGGTCGTGGCGGCGCTGCTGCTGGCGGGCGGCGCGCTGACGCTCTACGCCTTCCTGCCGCTCTACACCGCGCCGGTCTACGGCTTTCGCTCGCTGTTCGCCTTCGGCCCGGCACTGGGCTATCTGCTCTACCGGCATCGTGCCTGGCTGCGTGGCATCCTTGCTCGCGTGAACGCATTGTTCGCGCGCGATTCCAAGCTGGGCCTCATGTTGCGAGGGCATCCTTCATAATACGATCTGGGGCGCATGATACGATCTGGGGCGCATGCGATGCGTCCGTACGAGGTACGAGGTACGAGGGCGAGGAATAGAGTAGAGACTGGTACGGAGAGAGGCGCGAGATGGTTGTCACGCGGCGGCAGGAGCGGGATCGACGGGAACATGAGACGGGCGCGCGGGGAAGCGACGAGGTGGTGCGCTGCGTGCTCGTGCATGGGTTCAACGGCGAGCCGGTGGACATGTGCCAACTGGAAGATCGGCTTGGCGGCGAGGGCTTCGCCACGCGCAACCTGCTGCTGCCGGGGCATGGCACGTCCCCGCGCGATTTCGCCGTACACGGCTGGGATGACTGGTTCGATCACGTGTTGTCCGCAACGCGGGCGGCGCTGGCGCGCGGTGAGCGTGTGGTCTTGATCGGCCATTCGATGGGCGCGGGGGTGAGCCTGGCCGTGGCGTCCCAGGAATCGCGGGTGGAGGGTGTGGTCGCGCTCTGCCCGCCGTTGCGGCTCAATCCGCGCGTGCGGCGGCTGGTGGCGCTGACGCATCGCGTCCTGCCCTACATCCCATCCTGGGGCGAGGATGTGCGCGATCGGCGCGGCGCACGTGATCGCTACATCCGCAAGGCTTACCATTTGACGGCGACCGCGACGATCCACGATCTCTTTAGCGCGCTGCCACGGCTGGAGGCGGCGTTGCCCGATGTGCGCTGCCCGGCGCTGATTGTCTGCGCGCGCCACGATCACGTGGTGCCGGTGCGCGACGGTATCGCGACGCACCAACTGGTCGGCTCGGTAGAGAAGGAGCTGCTGGTGCTGGAGCGCTCGTACCATGCGGTGACGAAGGACGTGGAGCGGCACGTGGTCTTCGAGCGTGTCTCGCGCTTCTGTCAGCGCATTCGCGCCGGCACTGAGAACAGCGGGCCGGCCAGACAGAACGAACAGAACGGGGCGCGGGCGTAGCGGCAGGTGTAGTACCATCGGCGCACGACGGCAGAATCGCTAAATAACGCTGAAATTGGCGGACCGGACCCCTTGACGAGCGCGATTGGCTGTGGCATACTCATCTTTGCCCCCGCGAGCGGACACATGATGCACATGCGTCATGTTCCCTCTCGCAAGCACCTTTGACAGACAAATGGGTACACCAGTGACGCCCGCGTGACGCGGCGCGTTGTAGTGTATGGACGGCGCCAAGGCGATGCCCGATGGGTGAGCCTGGAAGGCCGCGCCGACCCGCCTCCTGAGTACGCGACGCGCACAGGCGCATGCGACTCAGCGGGTTTCCACGAGGACACGGTGTCAAGCCGGCCTCTTCCGGACGCAGCAGGAACCCCTGTCCTGCCTTCTTGGCTCGTAAGCACTTCATCACGAGGCGGATCGTTTGGCGATCGTTGTGGTGTCGTGGTGGGCCGGTAAGACAGGTGCCACGCCGAGACAATCGCAAGAGAACATCTCGAAGCGGCCACCGGAAAATTGCCTCTTGACACGGAGAGTGTCCCATGGTAATCTAAGGGGGTGCCGCGAAAAACGGCGGCGATGCGGGCGAGGCTCCCAGGTGAGCGCGCCGGCAGGCAACAGTACCTTGACAACTGAAGAGTGAGAAGCAGTAGCAGCGTGCGCAACGGGTACAGTGCGAACAGGCACTGAAGCGGGCATGATTGACGTGGGCCTTCGGGCCGGCGGCGATTCAGACACCAACCCCGAGCATATTTGAGTCGTAACGACTCGATCAGCAGCGCTCTCGCTGGACAGGCGCCGCGTGCAGACGCGGGTCTGAACAGCATAGATAGGCACTGTATGGCGAGTTTGATCCTGGCTCAGGACAAACGCTGGCGGCGTGCGTAACACATGCAAGTCGGACGGGGCGGTCATCTTCGGGTGGCCGTTCAGTGGCGGACGGGTGCGTAACACGTGGCTAACCTACCCTTCGCAGG
>JAICVS010000020.1 GCA_025935195.1 Ktedonobacterales bacterium | reverse complement strand
CGGCGGGCAGAGCGTGCAGGCTCTTGCCCGCCGTTCGCCGGTAGGCCACTCCTACGCCAAAGCATCCGCCAGCGCCGTGGCGGCCGTCGCGTCCGTGGCGGGGCCGATGTGCAGCAGGATGACGTTCTGCCAGGGGTCGCGCAGCAGCACGGCGTTGCCCGCCTCCGTGTGCGCGATGCCGGCGGTGTCGAGTTGTGCCACGACGGCCGCGCGCGCCGCTTCGTCGGGCAGCTCCAGCGAGAAGAAGCGCAGGCCCGTGGAGCCTTCAGGCGCCGGACCCGCGCCGCGGCTGTGCCAGGTGTTCATGCCGATGTGGTGGTGGTAGCCGCCCGCCGAGACGAAGAGCGCCGAGGGCATGCGCGCCACGATGTCGAAGCCGAGCACGTCGTGATAGAACGCCTCCGCGCGCGCGATGTCGCCCACTTTCAGGTGCATGTGGCCGATGCGCGTCCCCGCCGGCATGCCCGCCCAGGGCTTGCCCTCACGGTCGGCGTCGGCCAGCACGCCGCGCAGATCCACAGGGTCGGTCGCCATACGCACCTGGCCGTTGACCCACGTCCACTCGTCGCGCGGGCGGTCGCGGTAGATCTCGATGCCGTTGCCGTCAGGATCGGAGAGGTAGAGCGCCTCGCTCACCAGATGATCGCCCTGGCCCGGCACGCCGTAGCCCGCCTCCAGCCAGTGACGCAGCCAGCGGCCGAGGTCGGCGCGCGTGGGCAGCAGGATGGCGAAGTGATACAGGCCGGTCGCGCGCTCCGGCGCGAGGTCCGCGCCCGGCAGATGGCGCAGCGCCAGCACTGGCCGTCCGCCCGCGCCGAGAATGGCCTCATTGTCGCGTCGCTCCAACAGTTGGAAGCCGAGCGCGTCCGTGTAGAACGCCACCTCGCGGTCCAGGTCCGCCACGGTCAGGCCGGCGATACCAACCTGAGTTGCTGGGGCGATAGATGATGCGGCGGACGTGACCGCTGTTTGCTGCTGCTGATCTTGCATGGTCATGGTGTGCCTCCCATTCGCCGTCGCGCGGCGAATGTGTGTCATGTGTCATCGGGTACGTTGGTTTTAGTAGGCGACGGTGAAGCGTTGGCGCGGATGGCGCGGCGTTTCAAGCTCGTCCACGAGCGCGACCGCGTAGTCCTCGGCCGAAATGCGGCTCTCGCCCCGCGCGTCGGTGACGAGCTGGTCGCCGCCGCTGCGGTATACGCCGGTGCGCTCGCCGGGCACGATGAACGCGGCGGGACTGAGCGCGGTCCACTCCAGATCGGCGCCGGAGGCGCGCATGACCGCCAGCGCGTCGCGGTGCGCCCGCGCTCCGGGCTGCCACGCGGCGGGAAACTCCGGCGTGTCGAGAAGCTGTTTGCCCGGCGCGACCTCCAGGCTGCCCGCGCCGTTGACGACGATCAGGCGGCGCACACCGGCCTGGGGCAACCCCGCGAGCAGCGCCCGCGCCACCTCCACCAGCATCGCCGGCGGCTGCCCGCCGCTCGGCCCGACCGCGCTCACCACCGCGTCGTGCCCGGCGGCGGCCTGTGCCACGCTGCGCGCGTCGCGCGCGTCGCCCTGGGCGACCGTCAGGCCCTTGTCTGTGAGATCGCCGAAAGTGGCGCGCGCCGGATCGCGCACGACCGCTGTGACCGTATGCCCGCGCGCCAACGCTTCGCGGGCGACGCGCTGGCCGATCATGCCGCCGCCGAACAGTGCGACCTTCATGCTGCCTCCTGGTTCATCAGCTCTGCCGTGTCGTCCTCACGATGCGTAACCGCTACGGTTACGCATCGTGCCACAAAAAGAGATGCGCGATCAGCCGGCGAGCGCGCGCACCTCGCGCAGCACGTCCGCGACCGTGCGCCGCGCCAGCTCGTCTTCCAGCGCGCGCGTGGCGGCGGCGAAGTGGACCGCGAGCGCGCGCTGGATGTGCCGCCCGACGGGACAGTTCGGGTTGGGCGGCCGGTGATGCAGCGGAAAAACCGCCTGATCGTCCTCCTCGACGGCATGGTAGACATCGCGCAGTGTGATCGCCTCCGCGTCGCGCGCGAGGCGCCAGCCGCCGCCCGCGCCGCCCTGCGAGCGCACGAGCCCCGCGCGCCGCAGCCCGCCCAGCACGCGCCGGATCACCACTGGATTGGTGTTGACGCTGCCGGCGATGTATTCCGAGGTCGCCGGCTCGTCGGGATTCTGTGTCAGCAGCGTCAGGACGTGGATAGCGACCGCGAAGCGGCTGCTGCTTGTGCTCATGCCGCGTCTCCCTTCATCCGTAACTATACTGGTTACGAATGGGAGTATGTCAAGGTTGCGGGCGCGAGCGCGACCGTCACTGCGCGAAGGGGAGATCGCGCAGCGCCGGGACGCCGTGGAGCGTGGTGGCAGAGCGAATGGCGTCGGCCACAGCGCGGGCGAGCACACGCGCGGCGGCGGCTCCGGCCAGCGAGACGGCGAAGGGCAGTGCGGCGCCGGGGCGCGCGCCATCGGGATCGGAGGCGGTAGAGAGGGCGAAGACGGTGTCGCCGTCGAAGGGGGTGTGGACGGGGCGGATGGCGAGCGCGAGGCCGTCGTGCGCCATCTGGGCGATCTTGGCGAGGTCGGCCTTCGACCAGGGGGCATCCGTGGCGACGACGGCGATGGTGGTGTTGGCGCCAGGGAAGAGCGCGGGGTTTGGATTAGGACTGTCCGCGGGCCGCGAGGCGGGCGGATCGAGCCAGCCGGCGCCGCCGGGGGCGCGCGCTCCGGCGAGGAGCTTGCCCGCCTCCGCGTCGTAGATGTCGCCGATAGCGTTGACGGCGACGAGCGCGCCGATCACGTGGCCGTCCGGTAGGGTGGCGCTGGCGGAGCCGATCCCGCCCTTGACACAGCATTGTGGTCCCGCCAGCTTGGCGACGGTCGCGCCGGTGCCGGCGCCAACGCTGCCCCGCGCGAGGGGGCCTGATGCGGTGGCGGCGCGGGTGGCACGCTCACCGGCGGCGGCATCGGGGCGCACGTCCGCGCGGCCGAGGCTGAGGTCGAAGAGCGCGGCGGCGGGAACGATGGGCACGCGGGCGACGCCGGTGTCGTAGCCGATGCCGTCGGCTTCGAGGACGCGCATGACGCCGGCGGCGGCGTCCAGCCCGAAGGCGCTGCCGCCGGTGAGCAAGATGGCGTGGACCTCGTGCATCATGCAGAGCGGATCGAGCAGGTTGGTCTCGCGCGTGGCGGGCGCGCCCCCGCGCACATCCACAGCGCCGACGGCTGGCGCGACACAGCGCACGACCGTGCAGCCGGTGGCGGCGTCCAGGTCGCTGTCGTGGCCGACAAGAATGCCGGGCACGTCGCGGATGTCGTCGTGGCGCGGGCGCGGATCGGGCATGGTGGCCGGCTCCTCTCACGGCATGGTCGTGTGCTCGTGGCATGCGGGATACGATATTCACCACGGTTGGACATGGAGGGACACGGAGAAAAGAGGGACGAGACATGTGCTTGATCGGTGGCATGCGCCGGCCAGGGCAGCGCGCCAGCACCGCGACGCGACGCTAGACGCGGGCGAACACGCCCATGCCGATGGTCATGCGGCCCTCTTTGGTGTTGCGCATGGTGTTGGCGATCTTCACGTCGGCATCCGCGCCCATGAGCAGCGCGACCCCCGGACCTGGAGAAATCCCGGAGTCGGCAGGAGATGGGGGCGCGGCCGGCGCGCTTTGCAGCCCGGCGGCGAGCTCCGGTCCGGTGGCCCAGGAAAGCGCGGTGAAGCCAGCGGCGCTGACGAGCGCGCGCACCTCGTCGGGCGGCAGCAGGAAGCTATACGCGGGGTCGTTGGCCCAGGGAACGGGGAAGTGAATGGGCTGATTCGGCCCGGCCATCACGTCGAAGAGGGCGAAGCGTCCGCCGGGCTTCAGCACGCGATGCGCCTCGCGGTAGAGACGCGACTTGTCGCTGATGTTCATCGCGGCGTGCTGGGTCCATACCACGTCGAAGTCGCTGTCGCTGAAGGGCATATCGAGCGCGCTGCCGCACACAAAGGAGACGCGGTCGCTGAGATGGGTCCAGCCGGTGAGGGTTTCGCCGGCCTGGCAGAATGCCGGTGTCAGGTCGAGCACGGTGACGGCGCAGCCGTAGCGGCTGGCGAGCAGGCGTGCGGGTCCGCCGATGCCGCCGCCGACGTCCAGCACGCGCTGGCCGGGTGTGGGGGCGACGCGGCGGGCAAGCTCCAGTGTGCCGGCGAGGCCGAAGGAGTGGAAGTGGTCGAGCGCGGCGAGCTGCTCCACGGTCGCGTGCGCGGGCTCGATACCGGCGCCGCGCAGCGCCTTCTCGATGGTCTCGATGAGGGTCCAGGCGCCGTAATGGTCGCTCACGCTGCGTTCGGTGGCATCGTCAGACATGTTGTTCTTCCGTTCTCCAGAACTTACCGTTTTATCCCACCTGGGGAGAAAGCGTGTCTGGTTCCTGCTTCACCACGGGCAGTTGCACCAGAGTCGCCTGACTCCGGCCAGCGCTGCCCGCTCCACAGGCGTTTTGCCTGTCCGACGAACTGCCGGCCAGGTGCGCTAAATTCTGGGCCGCGTTCAGATCGCGGTCAAGGATGAGACCGCATACCTGACAACGGAAGGTGCGGTCAGCCAGCGTGAGCCGCTCGTCACGCCAGCCGCAACGCGAACAGGTCTTGGAGGTCGGTTCCCAGCGGCTGGCTACCACCACCCGGCAGCCGTACCAGGCGGCCTTGTATTCCAACTGCCGCCGGAACTCCGCGAAGCCCACGTCCGCAATCGCCTGCGCCAGATGGTGGTTTTTCAGCAGGCCGGACACGTTGAGATCCTCAATCACCACGACTGCCTTGGTTTTCGCCAGCCGACTGGTGAGTTGATGGAGCATGTCCGCCCGCTGATTGCCTACCTTCCAGTACTCGTTGCCCAGTCTCCGCGCCGCTTTCCGGCGATTGTTGCTGCCCTTCCGCTTGCGCGAGACGGCGCGCTGGAGCCGCCGGATGGTGCGTTGGCGCCGTTTGAGCGGCTTTGGGTTGGGAATGATGGTCCCATCCGAGAGGGTGGCGAGGTGCTTCACGCCCAGGTCCACCCCCACCACTGGGCCGGTAGGCGCTGGCACCATCTGCGCCGGGTGGTCCTGCTCCACCTGGACGGAGACGTACCAGTGCCCGGCGTGTTCCGAGACGGTGGCCGACAGAATCTTCCCCCCACTCATCGGCAGATAGTCGCGCTCTTTCAGGCGGAGGCGCCCCAGGCGGGGCAATTGGATGGCGGCGGGGAACACGACGATGGTGCCAGTGAGACGAAAGCTGCCCAACCCGCGCTTCTTGCTCTTGAAGCGGGGATAGCCGAGCCGGCCCCGGTACTGCCCCGCTTGCTGGAGCTTGACCCGACGAAAGAACCCCGCAAAGGCGCGATCCAGGTTGCGCAGCGCCTCCTGCGGCGCGCACTTGGAGACCTCGTACATCCACGGGACAGCGGTCGGCTTCAGCGCGTTGAGCGCGCGGTGCAGCTCTATCGCCGAGGGACTGGCGCCAGTCGCCTGGTATGTTTCCTGCTTGCGGCGCAAACCCCAGTTATAGGCCCAGCGGGCCGCCCCCGCATGCTTGCGGCAGGCGGTGGTCTGTGTATCATTCAGATCCAGCTCGGTCTTGTAGGCGCGCTGCACGGTGCTCATATGTCCGCTGCCTGCTCCTGCCCGCTCCGATCTGCCCCATCTGCCCCACACGCTGCCTAACATGCTGCCTGTTTCTGTGGAGAGGCTACCACACCACTACCCAAAACGCCAGAGAGATGACGTCTCGTTATTACCCTCCAACCAGGCGTCTACGATAGCTGTTACGGTGAAGGATACGATATTCACCGCAGCGGCGCCGCGCCTATTTTCATGATCGTCCTGCTTGATGCCGGCCCGTTAGGGTGGGTGACGAATCCACGTGGGTCATCGGAAAGTCTGGCGTGTGCGCTGCTCATTCAAGGTGTGCGCGTTGTGGTGCCTGAGATCACGGTCTACGAGACCTTCCCGGTGGCGTAGGCACAAATATCCGCGTGCATGGGAAGGGGCGGCGCTGGTGCCGCCCCACCGGAAGCGTGTTCCTCCGTGTTGGTTCTCGTCTCTGCTCGCTCTCCTCTGTGAACCTCCGTATCCTCTGTGGTGAAAATTCTCCGTCTACTGCGTGGCGATGGCGGAGCGACCGCCGCGCAGCACGAACTTCTGGATCTTGCCGGTCGCCGTCTTGGGCAGCTCGGCGACGAAGTGGAACTCTTTGGGCACCTTGAAGTGCGCCATGTTGGCGCGCGCGAACTGCCGTAGCTCGTCCTCATCGGCCCGCGCGCCGGACTTCAAGACGACGAAGGCGTGCGGCGCCTCGCCCCACCGCTCGTCCGCCATGCCAACCACCGCCACCTCCTGCACGGCCGGGTGGCGCAGCAGCGCGCCCTCCACCTCGATGGATGAGATGTTCTCGCCGCCGCTGATGATCACGTCTTTGATGCGGTCGCGGATCTCCACGTAGCCGTCGGGATGCACCACCGCCGCGTCGCCACTGTGGAACCAGCCGCCGGCGAACGCCTTGGCCGTCGCTTCAGGATCGTTATAGTAGCCCTGCATCACCGCGTTGCCGCGCACCACGATCTCGCCGAGCGTCTGCCCGTCGTGCGGCACCTCGCGCAGCTCGCTATCCGCCACAATCAGCTCGCCCGACGTGATCAGCTCGACGCCCTGGCGCGCTTTGATGGTCGCGCGCTCCGCCGGCCCCAGCGCCGCATGCTCCGGTCGCGGCTCGCAGACGGTGATGAACGGTGAGGTCTCGGTCAGGCCGTAGACCTGGGTGATCTCCCAGCCAAGCTCGCCCTCGATGCGCTCGATGGTGGCGGCGGCCGGCGGCGCCCCCGCCGTGATGACACGCACGATCTGGTGCGGCCGCGTCGCGCCGTTCTGGCCTGCTTGCGCGGGCTGGCCGTTGTGTACCGGCTCCTTGCGGCGGAACCAGCCACCCTTCGCCGCTGCCGGCTCCTGCCCATTCGCGGCGGTCGCCGTTGCCGTTGCCGTTGCCAGCGCGCCGGCACGCACCTCCGCGGGTGCGTTGCCGATGGCGATCAGCACGGTCGGCGCGGCGCACAGCATCGTCACACCCTCGGCGGCGATGGCCGGGAAGATGCGCGCCGGCTCGACGCGGCGCAGGCAGATGTGGCGCGCCCCCACCGCCGTCACCGTCCAGACGTAGGTCCAGCCGTTGGCGTGGAACATCGGCAGCGTCCAGAGGTAGACGTCACCCGGCGTCATGGGAATGTGAACCAGCGTGCCGACGGTGTTGATGTAGGCGTTGCGGTGGGTGATCATCACGCCCTTGGGCCGCGAGGTGGTGCCGCTAGTGTAGTTGATGGTAAGCAGGTCGCTCTCGGCGATCTCCGGCCGCTCGAAACGCGGCGCGGTGGCGGCCAGCGTCTCTTCATAGGTGATCCAGCCGTCGCGCGCGCCCTCCAGCGCGACGAAGTGGCGCACGCCGGGAATCTGATCGCGAATGCCGTCCACCGCTTCCAGATAGTCGCTGTGGACGCAGACGACCGAGGCGCCGCTGTGAGCGATGATGTAGGCGAAGTCGTCGGCGGTGAGCCGGTAGTTGATCGGCACCAGCACCGCGCCGAGCTGCGGCACCGCATAGAACGATTCGAGCTGCGCATGCGTGTTGGGCGCGATGTAGGCGACGCGGTCGCCCTTGCGCACGCCAAGCTGTTGCAGCGCGGCGGACCAGCGGTCGCAGCGGTCGAAGAACTGCTCGTAGGTGAGGCGCTGGTTCTCGTCTACGACGGCCTCTTTGTCGGGATAGAGCCGCCGCGTGCGGCGCATGAATTCGAGCGGCGTCATCGGGGTTTCCATGGCGACTCCTTGTGGCACTAGCGGGGGATGAGCGGATAGAGCAGAGCCATACCAGCGCACGCGCTACGAGACTCCCGGCGATCCTGCCGCCCGTCCGGCGCCTTCCCGTCTCTAGTATGTATAACACGCGCGCCGCTCATCCGCGCGCCATTCCGTGCGCTACGCCGCCCGCGCGCCGGCTTTTTGCGCCTGATGCGCCGCCCACCGGCGGCCGAGCCAGTGGTACAGCCGGATCGCCAGCGCCAGCAGCAGCGCGCCCAGGAGGTAGCCGGCCAGCACGTCGCTGGGCTGGTGCGCGCCCTCGGCAACGCGGCCAAAGCCGATCAGCGCTAGGAAATAGACGCACACCGCCTGGAGGGGCAGCAGCCAGGGGCGCAGCGCCGGCCGCGCCCGCCAGATGAGAATCGTGAGGAAGAGCAAAAAGCCGAACAGCCCGACCACGCTGACGACATGCCCCGATGGGAAGCTGTGCGTGTCGATCTGCCCGACGGTCGAGACGTGTGCGCCGGCCGGACGTGGACGCCCGACGACGGCGCTGATAATGGCGTTGAGCGCCCCGCCGATGCCTGTCGTGAAGGCGACGCAGATCGCCGCGCGGATGCGCTTGAGCACGGCGAAGACGAGGATGGCCCCGAGGTAGATCACGCCGCCTGTGGGCACGTTGTTGGCCTCGCTGGGGAAATTGAGCGCGGGGGCGAGCGCGGTGTGATTGGCATCTCTCGCCAGCGCCACGAGGCCCGCATCGCCGGGGAATAGCGGTTCCATGTGCGCGAAGAACGCCATCACCGCCAGCGCCAGCGCGCCGAGCAGCCAGAGCGCCACGCCCACATGCCACTGCCGGAGCGGGCTCGGTGCCGTCGCGCGTGGTCCGCCACGCTCCCGCATATGACGCGGGACGCCCGGATTCTCCGGGTTCTCGTGTGTCGCGTGCATCGCACCCTCCCTCCGACGCGAAATCCACCGGCGCGAGCCATAGATACGGCGCTGCCCCAGCCTATGCAGAAAGCGGGCCGCGATGCTCCGCTCGCTATCGGGGCCTGTGATCGTCCCACGCGATCCCTGCTCATGCCCAAACGCGACAGCGCCCGGCGGAGTGTTCCGCCGGGCGCGTCTCTCAGCCATCCCTGAGCGCATCCCTCCCCCGTCTCTCCTCTGTGTTCCTCTGTGTTCCTCTGTGTTCCTCTGTGTTCCTCTGTGTTCCTCTGCGTCCTCTGTGGTAAATGCTCCGTCACTCCGCGTCTGTGCTGGTCGCCGGCGTCCCGGTCCCGACCGCCGCCAGCCCCAGCAGCGCGCGATCCTCGTCGGTCGCGCGATCCTCGATCAGCGCGTCCAGCGCGTCGCGCAGGCGTGGATCGTTCGCGCGGGCGGCCGCCGGGCCGATCTGCGTCACCCATGCCAGCAGCTCATGCCGCCCCTTGAAGCTGCCCGCCACCTCTTCGAGCGCAAAGCTCCCCGGCAGCTTATACTCGCCGCTGGCGCTCGCCGCGCGCTCCTCGTCTTCCCACTCGCGCGCCTCGGTCGCCAGCACGGCGAGCACCTCGTCCATCGCCGCACGCCAGCCGTGCAGAAAGGCTTCGCGCTCCTGCTGTGTCGCCATTGCCGTTCTCCTCACATCGTCTCAGCAGCGCCTCGCATCGTCCTGGTTTCCCCGCCAGAGAGCGTGCGCTCTGGTCTCGTGTACGGAAAGGGATCGCATATCTCCTCGCGCGTCCGCTCGGCCGCGCGCATCCAGCGTAGCAGATGTGCCATGACTGCGCCAGAGGGCCAGCCCGGTTGTCCAACCAGGCGCCCTTTATGCCGCGGCGCGACGTTTAGCATCGTAGCGTTGCCCGGCCGATGCGCTGGCGCGGACAGCGCTGAAACACGAGTGGCAGCGCCGCTATGGAGCGGCCCATGATGGGGCAAGCCTCGTCATAGCTGTCTCTGTGCTATAGTGGGCTGAAGTCACGTCTATCGCCCGCTCGTTCCTGGGTTCCCGATGTGGACAGAGTGACGATACGAAGCCGATGTGTAGAGTGGCATGCGTTAGAAGCACGACGAGCGAAGCGCCTTCACTGGCGGCTAGATGGGAATGTCCACATGATCGACGAACTACGGGAAGCCTTCGACCTCGCCGCGCAACGCTCTGAGCGGGAGCAGGCGGCGATAGCCGCGCGCATCAAAGAGATGATCGAGGCGGATCGGCAGTGGGATGCGCTGCTCGCCGACCGCGACAGCCTGAGCATGCTCGAGGAGATGGCCGAGGAAGCGCATCAGGAGTATCTGCGCGGCGAGACGGAGGAGATTGCGTCGGGTCCGGAGCGGGGTGGGGCGGGAGAGTAGACGGGGAGAGAGAGGACGTGATGAAATCGCGGCGCACGCGGCGTTTCCGCGCGCTCTACGATGCGCTGCCGGAGCGCGTCCAGCATGATGCGGATGCGGCCTATGCCCAGTTCGCCACAGACCCCAACCATCCCGGCCTCAACTTTGAGCGCATTCAAGGTGTCAAGGCGCCGCTCTTCTCGGCGCGTGTCAGCGGTCAGTACCGCGTCCTGGGTCGCGGCGAAGGTGCGGCTACCACAACTACGGCTCTCCCTACTTGTGAGTCGGAAGGAGCGGGCTATGCTTCGTCGCAGTGAGGTGGTGGCAGGAATAACCGCCTGCGTCCTTGCCTTCATTAGCGCTGTGTTGGGCTGGCTCATCCCAACTGACTCGTCGGAGTCGCGTGTCATCGCCAACGGCGTGCCGCAGCCGGTCGAGGTGCATACCACCAGCATCGCGCAGTTCTTGGGACTGCCGCAGGCCATTGACCTGCTCTCCACTTTCGCACTCTTGGGCGTGTGGGTGGTGCTCGCCTCCGTACTGCATGCGCGTGACCGGCGCTCTAGTACGCTCTCGATGCTGTGGGTGGGCACGGGACTGCTGACGGTGGGGAGCCTCTTGGTCGGGGCTATTGTCCCGCTGCTGTTCATACCGGGGGCGTTGCTGGCGCTTACCGCTGCCGTGCTTGGCTCGGTGCGCCAGTATATCGCGGTCGCGTAACGCATGTCCTCCTGTCGGGCGGCTCGTTCCCTTCGCGGGGGCGGGCCGCTTCTCTCTGGGGGAAGTCTGCCGCCGGCCGGCCATTGACGCGGAAGCGGCGGCCTTGGCTCCCCCAGGCGGGGCGCGTCCGTGCGCCGAGACGAACCTCTAATCCCTGGTCGGTGCGCAGTCCATGTGCAGAGCGGTTGCCAGAGGAGGGAGGAGAGGCGGAGCGGGGCGGTGAGCCGCGAGGGCAGCCATGCGGGCATCTGAGTGACGATCCCCTTGACGTGACTGAAACGAACGTTTCACAATGATACCGGTGAGGTGACTGCGCCACACCATCATTTGGTGCGGTGACTGCGCCACACCATCATTTGGTGCGGTGACTGCGGCAGGAGGAGGGTGCGGGAGGGTAGCGGCGATGGTGGCGATGACGGTTCGTCAGCGGCGCGACGGGCAGCAACCTCTTCTCGCGCGTCCGGCAAACACAATGGCAATCACGCCTTGCCGATCTTTGCCGTTTTTGCCGCCCAGAACGCGCACTGTCACGTTGCCGCATCGCGCCCATCCGCTTGAATTGGGCATGCGAGCCGATCCAGGACGTGGATCAAGTGTGAAAAGCGGCAAAAACGGCAATGTTGACTGGCGCGGTCAACATTGCCGGCCGTGGTCGCGGTCTTCCACTTCCCTTCTCAGCTCATCTCCGCATCCGCGCGCGTCTCGCGGAATGGCATGCGGGGAGCATGGCGGCGCATGATCTCTCCACCATCACTCACATCTCAGTCGGAGCAGCGCATGGAGACGGAGCACATGGAAGAGCGCGATCACCCACCGGAGGAGCGCGACGAGCGCGATGAACGCGAGGAAGTGGTGCTCGATCTGCGCGGGCGCGACCTGATCATTGTGCCGCCCGCCGCGCTCTGGTCCCTGGACGACGCCGCCCTCTGCGCCGCGCTCTTTGGCCCCAGTGAGGCCGCCGCCGCGCGGGCGCTGCTCGTGCGAGACCGCCGCGCGCGCATGCTGCGCGCCCGCCCGATTGACTTCGCCGCGCTCAAAGCCGCGCTGGCCGCCGCCTGCCCGTATCCCGTGCGCATCGCCTTCGACGAGGCCCCGCGCCTGCCCGCCGCGCTCACCCCGGCCGTCGCGCCGCGCCCGTACCAGGAAGAGGCGCTGCTGGCCTGGCGTGCCGCCGGCTATCGCGGTGTTGTGGTGCTGCCGACCGGCGGCGGCAAGACCATCGTCGGCGCGCTCGCCATCGCCGATCTCGCGCTCCACACGCTGGTCGTCGTCCCGACCATTGATCTGCTTCACCAATGGCGTGCCGCTCTGGCGTCCGCGCTGGGCATCGCCGCCGAGGCGATCGGCGTCTACGGCGGCGGCGCGCGCGAGCTTCGCCCCATCACCATCGTGACCTACGAGTCGGCCCAGCTCCACCCTGAGCTGCCGCGCCGTGTTGGCCTGCTGATCTTCGACGAATGCCACCACCTGCCCGCGCCCAGCTACCGCCAAATCGCCGAGGGCGGCTTCACGCCATGCCGCCTGGGGTTGAGCGCCACGCCTGAGCGCGCCGATCAGGAGCATCTCGCGCTCGACTTCCTGATCGGCCCCGAAGTCTACCGCCGCGCGCCGCGGGAGCTTGCCGCCGGCCGCTACCTCGCCGCCTACGACGAGCGCCGCGTCCCCATCGCGCTCAGCGATGACGAGCGCGCCTGCTACGACGCCGCCCGCGCCGCCTACCGGGACTACGTCGCCCGCCATCGCCTCGCCATCGCCTCGCCCGCCGACTTCCAGCGCAAAATCCTCTGGGCCGCCGCGCGCGACCCCGAGGCGCGCGCCGCTATGCTCGCCTGGCGTGAGGCGCGCTCGCTCGCCCTCAACGCCCCCGCCAAGCTCGCCCTGCTCGAAGAGATCTTCGCCCGCCACCGCGACGAGCGTGTGTTGGTCTTCAGCGAGTACAACGCGCTGGTGGACGATGTCAGCCGTCGCTTCTGCATTCCCCAGATCACACACAAGACGCCCGCCGAGGAGCGCCGCGCCATCCTCGACCGCTTCCGCGCCGGCCAGTACACCAAGCTGGTGACGGGGCGCGTGCTGAACGAGGGGGTGGACATCCCGGACTGCGGCGTGGCGGTGATCGTCAGCGGCACCGCCACGCGCCGTGAGTACATCCAGCGCCTCGGCCGCGTGCTGCGCCCCAAAGAGACGCGCGCCATCCTCTACGAGCTGGTCACGGAAGATACGACTGAGGAGCGGGTCGCCGAGCGCCGCAAAGGGCAGGTGTCGTGATGCGCCTCGCCCTCTCCGACCTCAAAAAGACCATCCGCCGCACACACGACGCGGTCTATCTCACGCCCTATCTCATCCGCCCCAATGAGCTGACCGGCCCGCTCACCGCGCTGATCGCGCTGCACGAGTCCTGGCTGGGCCGCGCGCGCGCCGCCTTCCCGCGGGACGCGCCCGCCGAGATCGTGGGCGACTACCGCCTCGCCCGCTGCCTCGTCACCTGTTTGGGTGAATGGTACGAGTGGCGCGCGCCGGACTGGCCCGGCCCCGCCGCCAGCAAAGAAGTCACCGCGCTGGCCGGCCGCGGCATAGACACCCCCGGCCGCCTGCGCCTCGCCCTCTACGACTCTGTGAACGCCAGTGCCGGCGGCTACCTGTCCGCCGAGATGCGCGACGCCGGGCTGGACGCCTGCGCCGCCGCTCTTGGCATCGGTCGCGCCAGCCTCGATGCCCTGCTGTATCTGGACGCTGACGAGCGCGCCATGCTCACACGCCTCACGTCCGACGCGCCGGCGCCCGCCCTGCTCGCCGCGCGCTACAATCAGCGCGCGCTCGAAGCGCTGCTCACCGCCTCGTCCACCGTCGAATGGACGCTCGCCGGCGGTGAGGGCGCCGGCACCGTCGTCAAGCGCGTCTGCTTCCTCGCGCGGTGCATGGGCGTCCAGTACGACGTCGCCTTCGACGATGATTTTTTGAGCGAGACGCCGGATGCCGCCGAAGCCTCCAGCCTTGCCCGCGTCGCGGAGAGCCGCGCGCCCTATGCGCTCGCGCCGGCCGATCCACTGTCTATAGGGGCCGACATAGCCCATATCTCCACTATGGCCGGCCGCGATCTGCGTCTCACCCTCTACGGCCCGCAGGAAGTCACCGGCGCCCCCAACCAGTACGGCGACCGCCTCGCCCGCCTCTGCCAAGCGTTGCTGGGCTACCGCCGCGATCCCGGCGCCACCACGGAGGCCTCGCTTGCCCGCGCCGATCCGCGCGGCTCCGCCCGCGTCTACCTGCACGGCCGCCCCGTCACCTTCCTCTTCGACGACCGCATCCTCAAAGCGATCCAGGCCCCACGCGACTCCGCCGGCCCGTCCTCGGCACAGCCGGACACCGCCGCCCCGACCTTCGACAGCGAGCTGGAAGAACGGCTCTACGACGAGTTTGCCGCGCTGGAGCGCTCCGGCGAGTCTCACGGATGGCATCTGGAGCGCGAGCCGGAGCCACTGGTCGCTGGCCATGTCATCGCCGTGCCAGACTTCGCGCTCACGCGCGGCGGCCGTCGTGTCTACGTCGAGATTGCCGGCTACTGGCGGCCGGAATACCGCGAGCGCAAAGCGCGCAAGCTGCTCGCGCTGCGCGGTCGCGCCGCCCTGCTCGTCGCCGTGCCTGCCTCCGCGCGCGGCGAATTCGCCGCGCTCGCCGCCGCTATGCCCGTCCTCTGGTACACCACGCGCGTCTCCGCTGAGGCGCTGCTCGCGCTGGCAGACCGCGAATTCGACGATCTCGCCGCACGCCTGGCCCGGCTCGATCCGTCCCGCGTGTACACCGTCGTCAACGCGCGCGGCCATATCCCGCCCGACGAGACGATGGCCTTGCTCGGCTGCTACTCGCGCAATGAGCTTACCCGCGCCCTCGCGCTGCTCGATACGTCTGATGCCGGCCCTGGCGGTCCGGCCCTGGTCTGGATGGATCAGCTCGGCCTTTGCGCAACCGACTGGCGCGATGCGCTGCTCCAGCGCGCGCGCGCCGAGGTGGAAGCGCAGCCGGGCAGGCGCATGCCGCTGGCCGCGCTCTGCCGCATGCTCGCCGCGCAACTGGCGCAGCCGGAGCTGCCTGAATCGCTCGGCGCCTCCCTCGCCACCCTCGCCGGGCTGGTCGTCGCGCGCGCATCCATCTTCGACGCCGAGGTGATGTCCCCCGATGTCGCGTCGTCTGAATCGTCTGAACCCGCGGATGTGCCGTCACCGGCCCAGAAACCCCGTGCGCCGCAACCCCGCCGCGCCGCGCGCCGTACACTGAGTGAGAAGAAATCCCTTCAGCAAGCCGCATTCGGCGATCTCACGGGCGACGCGCCTGGCGCACGGTGAGGCCGCGCGTGCGATACCCCCTGGGCAGGAGAGACATCGTGGGCCAAGACGACGACACCAACCGCGCTGGGCTGCCCAGCGGCTCACCCGACGATCCCGCGCGGCGCCCGCCTGAAGAGCGCGGCCAGCCTGACCAAAACGGCCACGGCATCGAGCGACATGAGCCATTTCCGCTGCCGCACGACCACATCCCGCACAATCACGACGACGCGAGCGACGAGCTGGAGCGCCAGGCGCGCGAGACGATCCGCGTCATCCGCGAGACCGCCGGCGACCTCGGCACGCGCGTGCGCCAGGCGCTTGACCACGCCACCACGCTCTGGGACGAGGCGCACCCCGGCCAGCCATCCGCAAGCGCCGCCTCGCCTGAACACGAGCAGCTCGCCCGCGCGCTCGCCCGCCGCTGGACCGAGCGTGACTTCCTCGTGGACCCCGACCTGCCCGACGCGATGGCCGTCACGCACGTTGAACAGGCGCAGCTCTGGCGCGTCGAGCTGCGCGAGCGCGGCGAGACGCGCTGGCTGGGCGAGGGGCGCGAGTCCTACAAGGGCCAGTCGCGCGGTGCGCTTCCCGCGCCCGTCCTGCCCGTCTGGGACTATGCCTATCCGCTCGTGCCGGAGATCGAGGCGGGCGAGCGCCGCGAGCGTCTGCCCGGCACCGAGATGATCGCCGCCTGCCGCACCTGTAATGGCACCGGCCACCGGCCCTGCGTCGCATGTGAGGGCAAGACCTTCGTCCAATGCCCGCTCTGTCATGGCCGCGCGCGCGTTCCCTGCCGCACCTGTCGCGGCCGCGCGCGCATCCCCGATCCGGTCGCCGAGCGCCGCGCCCGCTCCAGCGTGGGCTACCTGCACGTCCAGGCCGAGCGCCTCGCCACCGATGCGGGCGAGCGCCTGGCCGACTTCGCCGAGAAGCTGCGGCAGGACTACGGCGTGCCGCTGCCGCCGTCCGCGCAATGGGCGCCCGGCGCTCAGCCGCTCTCCGGCCAGACCATCCCCTGCCCCGATTGCCTGGACGGCACGGTGCCGTGCGAGTGTGGCAACGGCAAGCGCGTCTGCGAGACCTGCCACGGCAGCGGCGCCACCTCCTGCTCGGCCTGCGCCGGCAGCGGCCGTGTTGTGCAATATCGCACGCTCGTGCGCCGCTTCGATACGCGCCTCACCGAACGCTCCCTGCCGCTCGAAGACGCGCACGCCCTCGCCTGGACTACATCGCAGATGCTGCGCAAGGGCGCCGGCGAGCTGGCCTGGGAGGGCAACCTGGTCAGCCTCAACGCCGCGCCGCCGAGCGGCATCCCCGCCGCCGTCTGGGACGCGACCATCGCGTTCGCCCGCGGCGCCGCCGAGCGGCTCGATGCCGGCGTGGACAGCCAGCCGAGCCAGCAGCCCGCGCTGGGCGAGCGCCACGTCCTCTCGCGCCGCGTGCGGCTGACGCGCGTCCCGCTCACGAAAGTGGACTACGCTTATGCCGACAAACCGTTCAGCTTCGTCGCCATCGGCACCGCCGGCGCGGAACGGTTCTGGGCGCAGGCCTTCCCGCCGCGCTGGAGCCGTGTCGGCCGCTTCCTCAAAGCGCTGACCCGTGACCTGAGCGGCGAGCCGCCCGCCGGCCCATCCGTGCGCGTGCGCGAGGTCGGCGCCCTCAGCCGCCTGGAGGACTATCGCGCCCTGCGTGAGAAGCGGCTCGAAGGCCCCGCGCCCGATGCTGGGAACGGCGCCGCGCCGCATCCAGAGAATCCGGAGAGTCCCAGGAACGCGGGTGACGCCGCCGATGTGCCGCCCGCCGATGATGTAGACTAGAGACCATCTATATATTCCGAGACGCGCATCAAACGGCGCGCGCTGCCCTAGCGGAGGAGCGATTGCGCGGCCTGGGTGGCGAGGTCTACCAGCGCGCCGGGGAGGATGCCCAGCGCGATGGTAGCGATGAGCGCGAGCGCGAGCGCCAGCCACGTGCCGGGATAGACAACATGGGGCGTCTCGGCGACGCTCACGGCGGCTGGATCGGCACGGACGGTGGTGGCAATTCGCGGCTCCGCCACCGCAACGCCGCCAGTTGAGGAGCTAGCGGCGGCGGATGCGCTGGCGGGCGGGGCGGCGGGGGCGACGACGAAGGCGGGGGCCGGGCGCGCGGGCTGCGGCTCGACGAAGTACATCGCCCAGATCACGCGCAGGTAATAGAACATGCCCAGCACGCTGGTGAGCACGCCGATGATCGCCAGCTCCAGCCGCCCGCCGGCGATGGCGGCGTAGAAGACGGCGAACTTGCCGGCGAAGCCGACGGTCGGCGGGATGCCCGCCAGCGCCAGCAGGCAGACCGCCAGCACGGCGGCCAGCCCACGGCGACGGCGCGCGAGGCCGTTGAAGTCCTCCAGCACCGTACCCAGGCCGTCGCTCCGCTCCAGCGCCAGCACGACGCCGAACGCGCCCAGGTTCATGGTGGCGTAGGCGGCAAGGTAGATCAGCAGCGCGGCGAGCGCCTGCTGCGTGCCGGTGACGACGGCCACCAGCATGTAGCCCGCGTTGGCGACACTCGAATAGGCCAGCATGCGCTTCACGTCGCGCTGGGTGACGGCGTAGAGGTTGCCGCCGATCATGGTGAGGACGGCGACGGCCCAGAGCACGGGCGACCACGCGGCGGCGACGGGGCCGAGCGCGACCATGAAGACGCGGGCGAGCGCGACGAAGGCGGCGACCTTGGTGCCCACCGACATGAAGGCGGTGATGGAGGTGGGCGCGCCGACGTAGACATCGGGCGTCCACGCCTGGAAGGGCACGGCGGAGACCTTGAAGCAGAAGCCGACGGCCATCAGGCCGAGGCCGGCCAGCAGCAGCGGGCGGAAGTCGCCCGTTGGGGCGGCATGCCGCGCCACGAAGTCGTGGATGGCGGTGAGCGCGGTCGCGCCGGTCGCGCCGTAGGTGAGCGCCATGCCATAGAGCAGGAAGGCCGAGGCGAAGGAGCTGAGGATGAAGTATTTCATGCCGGCTTCCTGCGAGCGCGGCCGGGCGACGATGAAGGCGGAGAGGATGTAGAGGGCGAGCGAGAGGACTTCCAGGCCGGCGAAGACGATCAACAGGCTGGCGGCGGAAGCCATCAGCATCATGCCGAGCGCGGCCAGCAGCAGCAGCGTGTAATACTCGCCGTGCTGGCGGATGCCCTGGCGCTCGACGTAGCCGGGCGAGAAGAGCAGGCCGAGCGCGGCGGCGAAGAGGATCACCAGATCGGCAAAGAGCGCGGCCTTGTCAGACGCGATCATGCCGTTGAAGGCGGTCAGCCCGTCGCCGCTGATCCACATGCCGGCGGTGACAACAGCCGCCGCGACGACGCCGAGCAGGCCGACGAGCGCGAGCCAGCCGCGCCCCTTCGCGGGGATCGCGAGGTCCGCCAGCAGCACGAGCAGCGCCGCGCCGAGCACGATCAGTTCCGGCAGGATGCGCAGCCAGTCCTGGGCAGTGGGGGTGAAGTCGAAGACCGATGAGGCCAGTATCATGTGCAATCTCTCGCCTGTTCTCTAGCTAGCGCGGGCCGGCGATTGAAATCGCGCCTAGATGGCGTGCCGCCGCGACGTCCGGCCAAGCCGGACTGGAACCAGAGGTGCTGGTGATGGCGGCGGGTGTAAGTGTGAGCGGGCGCACGGAAAATTCCATGCGTGCCGTCAGCGCGCCGGGGGCGACGCCGAGCGCGACGATCAACACGAGCAGCGGCAGCAGCACGGCCAGCTCGCCGCCGCGCAGGTCCGCCAGCCCGCGCGCACGTGTGCGGCGCGCGCGTGCGGGACCATCGCTCGCCGCGCCGGCCGTCTCGACCAGCTCCGACGGTGGGCCTGCCATCACGCCCTGGAAGAAGCGCAGCATATACCACGCGGCGGGGATGACGACCAGCGTGCCGAGCACGCCGAAGATGACGTTCGCCTGGAACGCGCCCAGGAAGGCGAGGAACTCGCCGGCAAAGCTGTTCAGCCCCGGCAGGCCGAGCGCGGAGAGCGCGGCGATCAGGAAGGCGGTGGCGAGCCAGGGCAGGCGCGTTGCCAGCCCGCCGAAGTCCGCCAGCCGGCGCGAGCCGGTGCGGCGCTCGATGAAGCCGGCGATCAGGAAGAGCGCGGCGATGATGATGCCGTGGTTGACCATCTGCAGGATGCCGCCCTCGATCCCTTGCGTATTCAACGCGAAGGCGCCGAGGATGATCACGCTCATGTGGCTGATGCTGACGTAGGCGAGCAGGCGCTTGAAGTCCTGCGCGACGAGGGCTTGCAGCGCGAAGTAGAGGATGCCGGCGACGGCCAGCGCGCTCATCAGGCCGGTCAGTTCGCGCGACGCCTGGGGAAAGAGCGTCAGGTTGAAGCGGATGAAGCCGTAGGTGCCGGTCTTTGCCATGACGCCAGCAATGAGCACAACGACGGGCACCGGCGCCTCGCCGTAGGTGTCCGGCACCCAGGAGTGCAGCGGGAAGAGGCCGGACTTGACGGCGAAGGCGGCGAAGAAGGCGAGGAAGAGCCAGATCTGCGTCCCCGCTGGCAGGCTGGCCGCGCCGCGCTGGATGAGGGTGGCGAGGTCCAGGTCGAACGGCTGGCGCGCGTTCTGGCTAACGAGCGCGCCGAGGGCGATGATGCCGACCAGCATCAGCAGCGAGCCGGCGGCGGTGTAGAGCACGAACTTGATGGCGGCGTAGGCGCGGCGCGGCCCGCCGAACATGCCGACGAGGAAGTAGGCCGGCACCAGCATTAGCTCCCAGAAGACGTAGAACAGGAAGAGGTTGGTGGCGAGAAAGACGCCCTGCATGCCGGTGCTGAGCAGCAGCATCAGGGCCAGGTATTCGCGCGAGCGGTCGCCGGAGCGGACCACGCCCCACGACGCGCCGAGCGCGACGGCGGTGAGCAGGGCGTTGAGCGCGAGCAGGAAGACGCTGACGCCGTCCACGCCCAGCGCGTAGTTGATGCCGAAGCCGGGCAGCCAGGGCGCACGTTCGGCGAACTGGAAGCCGGACGCGGCGAGCGAGAACTGGGTGAGCAGGACGAGCGCGAGCACGAGGTCGGCCAGCGCCGCCGCCAGCGCCCAGATCCAACCGGCTGTGCGCGGCAGGACGAGCGCCCCGACCGCGCCGAGCAGCGGCAGGAAGAGGATCACGCTCAGGATGGGGAACCCGTTCATGTGATCACCGTTGCATGACGTAGTAGACGACGATCAGCGTGGCGCCAAGGAAGATGGCGAGCGCGTAGTTGCGGGCGTAGCCAGTCTGCAACGCGCGCAGCACACCGCTGGACCAGCCGACGACGCCACCCACGCCGCGCGTGCCGCCGTCCAGCGCCACGCCTTCGAGATCGCGGCGCAGCAGCCGGCCGGCCCAGAGCAGCGGGCGGACGATCACGTGGTCGTAGAGCGCATCCACGTAGTAGCGGTTCTCAAAGAACACGACGATGGGATTGCGCGTGGGCGCGAAGGACGCCTGACGCGCGCCGTAACGCAGCCAGGCGAGGGCGATGCCCAGGATGGCGGCGGCGAGGCCGAGCGCGATGTTGAGCGCGAGCGTGCCGCCGGAGACGTCGGGCGACGTGCCGGCGATGGGGGCCAGGAAGTCGCCCAGCCAATTGCTGAACGGGGTGCCATAGAAGCCGCCGATCACCGCGAGGACGGCCAGGATGAGCATCGGCCAGCGCATCGCCGCGCCGACATCGTGGACACGGGCGAGCGGATCGCGGCGGGATGCGACTTCACGTCCCCTGCCGTTGGGGCGGCTGGCGGGCGCGGCGGCGGGTTCGGGCGGGCCGTGCTCGGCGCCGTGCGGCGCGATCTCGCCGCCGCGATACTGGCCGAGGAACACGCCGAAGATCAGCCGGAAGGTGTAGAAGCCGGTGAGACCGGCCGTGAGGATGCCGACGGCGTAGAGCACATACCAGCCGCCGATGCCGGTTGTGCTGGCGCGCTCCAGAATGGCGCCGAGGATGGCGTCTTTGCTCCAGAAGCCGGCGAAGGGGAAGATGGCGGCGAGGGCCAGCCCACCAGCGACGAAGCACCAGAAGGTGGTGGGCAGCTTGCGGCGCAGGCCGCCCATCTTGCGCATGTCCTGCTCGCCGGCCAGCGCGTGGATGACAGCGCCGGCGGACATGAAGAGCAGCGCCTTGAAGTAGGCGTGAGTGGTGAGGTGGAAGATGCCGGTGGAGAAGCCGCTCGCCGCCTCGCCCATGAACATGTAGCCGAGCTGGCTCATGGTGGAATAGGCCAGCACGCGCTTGATGTCGGTCTGCACGCAGGCGATGGTGGCGGCGAACAGGGCGGTCCCGCCCGCGACACCGCCGACGATGGGCAGCACGCCCGGCGCGGCGGTGAAGAGCGGCGCGGCGCGGGCGACGAGGTAGACACCGGCCGTCACCATCGTCGCGGCGTGGATGAGCGCGCTAACGGGGGTGGGGCCTTCCATTGCGTCGGGCAGCCAGACGTGCAGCGGAAGCTGGGCGGACTTGGCGGCGGCGGCGACGAAGAGCAGCAGCGCGATGGCAGTGAGCGTCGCGCCAGCGGGATGGATGGCGAGCGGCGCGGGGCAGAATGGGCCGGCGATGCAACTGTGACCGGAAGCGGGATTCCCATAGAGGATGGCTTCGTAGCCGAGCGTGCCGAAGGTCTTGAACAGCAGGAAGATGGCGAGCAGCAGGCCGAAGTCGCCGATGACGTTGACGACGAAGGCTTTTGTGGCGGCGGCGACGGCGGATGGGCGCGTGTACCAGAAGCCGATCAGCAGAAACGAGGCGAGGCCGACGCCGGCCCAGCCCGCCAGCAGGAAGAGGAAGTTATCCGCCGCGACCAGCAACGCCATCGCGAAGACGAAGAAGTTGAGGAAGGAGAAGAAGCGCCAGTAGCCGGGGTCGTCGGCCATGTAGCCGATGGAGTAGACGTGGATGAGGAAGCCGACGCCGGTGACGACGAGCAGCATAATCGCCGAGAGCGGATCGGAGAGCAGGCCGAAATCTATGCGCAGCGAGCCGGATGCTACCCAGTTGAAGAAGGTCGTGTCCGCGACGCGGCTGGTCTGCGCCGTGCCGAGCATGGAGATGAAGTCAGCGGCGGCGGCGGCGAAGGCAAGCAGGATCGTGCCGCAGCCGATCCAGGCGATCAGCGCGCGCGGCAGGCGGCGGCCGAACAGGCCGAGGATGAGGAAGCCCGCCAGCGGCAGGGCGAGCGTGAAGACGGTCAGGTTCAGCATGCTAGCCCTTCAAGGTGTTCAGTTCGTCCACATCAATCTCGCGGCGCGTGCGGAAGATGGCGACGATGATGGCGAGGCCGACCACCACCTCGGCGGCGGCGACGGTCAGCACGAGGAAGACGAACATCCAGCCGTCCACCGAGTCCAGGAAGTGCGCGAACGCCATGAACGAGAGATTGACGGCGTTGAGCATCAGCTCGATGGACATGAACATCACCAGCGGATTACGGCGCACCAGCACGCCGGCCGCGCCGATGGTGAACAACAGCGCGCCGACGATCAGATAGGCGTTGAGCGGCATGGTGTGGACTCTCCTGTACTCACGCTTATTCACGCTCGCGGCCGCTAAAGCGGCGGCTCAGCACGACGGCGCCCATCACGGCGATCACCAGCAGCACGCTCGTCACCTCGAAGGGGAAGGAGAAGCCGTGGAAGAGCGCGAGGCCGAACGCCTGCACATTGCCCACCTTCGTGACCTGCGCGGCGAGGCTGTTCGGCCCGGCGGCCTTCGCGTCCTGGGCGACGGCGCCGTTCGCCACCGCCAGGATCAGCCCACCGGCGAGGATAACGGCCAGCCCGGCCGTTGCGACCCACTGCCAGCGCAAGCGGTCGCTCCCGCTCACGTTCGTGTCCGCCTCCGGCGCGAGCATGGTGACGACGAAGAGGAAGAGCACCATCACCGCGCCGGCGTAGATCAACACCTGGATGGTGGCGACGAAGATCGCCTGGAGCGAGAGGAAGAAGAGCGCGAGGCTCAACAGATTGACGATCAGGCTGAGCATGCTGTAGACGGCATTGCGGAAGAGGATGACGCCGAGCGCCGAGGCGACGGCGACAAACGCCAGCACGAAGAAGGCAAGCTGCTGCGCGGTCATAGCAACTACTTCTCCTCTCCCGCGACGCCGGTATCGTGCGGATCGCCGGTGTCGCCCGCGATCATGATCTCAGTTTCGGCGGGTAGGTCGCCCTGGCCGACGGCGGCGGCGGAGGCTTCCAGCCCATCGAAGAAGCCCTGGCGGCCGGGCAGCGGCGTGGGCGTCTGGTCGGGCGCGGGCGCGACCCAGGCATCCAGCGAGCCGCGCGTGGCGCTGCCGAGCGGCTCCAGAAGCTGCTCCTTGTGGTAGACCAAGTCCTCCGGATGCGTTACCGAAAGCTCGTAGATACGCTCCAGCGTGATCGCGCCGGTCGGGCAGGCCTGCTCGCAGTAGCCGCAGAAGATGCAGCGCAAGAGGTTCACGTCGAAGACGCGCGCGTAGCGCTCGCCGGGGGAGACGCGCTGCTCCTCGCTATTCTCGGCGGCCTCGATGTAGATGGCGTCGGCGGGGCAGGCGCCGGCGCAGAGGAAACAGCCGACGCAGCGCTCCAGGCCGTTCTCGTAGCGGTGCAGCACATGACGCCCACGGAAGCGCGCGGGAAGCGGGCGCTTTTCTTCGGGGTAGGAGACCGTGGTCGGCTTCTTGCCCAGCTCGCGCAGCGTCGTGTTCAGCCCTTTGATGATGTCCATCGCCATGAGTGGTTCGTCTCTCTCTTGCGGTATGGGGATCCTCACCCCCCGGCCCCCTCTCCGGGCGAGGAGAGGGGGAGCCAGAGCGTGTTAGTTGGGTGACACTTCGGCCGGCTGCCGTGCCGTGGCGGCGGATGCGCTCGAATCGATCCGCACGAGCCGCACTGAGGTCGGCAGCGCCAGGCGCAGCGCCTCGTCGGACGGCTGCGCGGACGGCTCGACGCGGCGGCGGCGCACGTAGTAGACGATGCCGCCAATCGCCAGCACGATCAGGCTGAAGATCGTGCTGATCCACCAGGGCACATCGAAGGCGACGACGGCGGCCGTCACGACCAGATTCAGCACCGCGAGCGGCAGTAGAAGCTGCCAGCCGAGGCGCATGAGCTGGTCGTAGCGGATGCGCGGCAGTGTCGCGCGCATCCAGATGAAGACGAAGAGCACGACGGCGACCTTGATGGTGTACCAGACGAAGGGGATGCCGGGGATGCCGTCCAGGCCGCCGAGCGTCCAGCCGCCGAAGAAGAGCGTCGCCGCGACGGAGGCGGCGGTGATCATGTTGATGTACTCGGACATCTGATAGAGGCTCCAGCGCAGCCCGCTGAACTCCGTCAGGTAGCCGGCGACCAGCTCTTGCTCGGCCTCGGGCAGATCGAACGGCGCGCGGTTGACCTCGGCGGTGGCGGCGATGAAGTAGAGGATGAAGCCGAGCGGCTGGGCGAGGATGAACCAGATGCCCTGCTGGACCTGCGCCTGAACGATGCCGACCATGCTGAGCGTGCCGGCGAACATCAGCACGCCCGCGATCGCGAGGCCGATGCTGACCTCGTACGAGACCATCTGCGCCGCCGAGCGCAGCGCGCCGAGCAGCGAGTAGTGATTGCCGGAGGACCAGCCGCCGAGCACGATGCCATACACCGCCAGCGACGAGAGCGCCAGAATGTAGAGGATGCCCACGTTCACGTCGGCGACGAGCGGCGCCCAGGCGCGCGCGGTCGGCGAGCTGCCCCAGGCGGTCGGGCTGCCCAGCGGCACGACGGCGAAGGCCGCGAGCGCGACGAAGACGCTGATTGACGGCGCGATCACGAAGACCAGCCGCCGCGCCCGCGTGGGGATGATCTGCTCCTTGAAGGCCATCTTCATGCCGTCCGCGAGCGGCTGGAGCAGGCCGAAGGGACCGGCGCGGTTGGGGCCGACGCGGCGCTGGAAGCGCGCCAGCACGCGGCGCTCGATCAGCGTCATGTAGGCGAAGATCGTCAGCAGGGCGGCAATGACGATGGCGGACTTGACGACCGCGGCGATGATGGCGACGAGCGTTGCATCCACAGCCCTACTCCTCCCGCCCGCGCGCGACGGCCAGCTCCGGGCCGGCCGCGCCTGTCGCGCCTGACACGCCTGAGGGCGCGACGCCGCGTTCGAACATCTCCCACGTCAGGAACGGGCTGCCGCTGACGGTCGGGCGGCCCTCCGGCGTGCGCGCGCCGGGAGATAGCGGCCAGCACGCGCCGAGCTCGCCGAGCGCCCGCCGGCTCGCACCGGCGTAGAGCGGCACCGTGCGGCCGATCTCGCTGAGGATTTCGGCCGGCGTCAGGTAGCGCCAGCTGAGGCCGAGCGCGCGGGCGACGCCGACGAGAATCTCCCAATCGGCCTTCGCGCCGGGCAGCGGCTGCATCGCCTGGCGCACGCGCTGGACACGCCGCTCGGTATTGGTGAAGCTGCCGTCCTTCTCGGTGTAGGCGACGGCCGGCAGCACCACGTCGGCGCGGCGGGCCGTCTCCGTCAGGAACATGTCCTGCACGACCAGGAACTCGAAGCCGTTCAGGTGCGTGAGCTGCGCGTCGGCCAGATGGCGTGCGGGGTCCGCGCCCAGCACGTAGAGCGCCTTCACGCCGCCGCCGAGCATCTCTTCATAGGTCTGCCCCGGCTCACCGACGAGCGTCGCGCCCCAGACGGCGCCCAGCGCGGCACGCGCATCCTGATCAGCGACAAGGCGGTAGCCAGGCAGCGTGTCGGGCAGCAGGCCCATATCGCGCGCGCCGAGCGAGTTGTTGTCCTCCATCAGCGGGCCGACGCCGGCGCCAGGCCGGCCGAAGTTGCCGGTCAGCAGCGCCAGATCGAGCAGATCGGCGGCCAGTGTCGCGCCGGACGGCTCGCGCGTCGCCATCTCGTCGTAGAGAATGACGGCGGCCTCGGCCCCGGCCAGATCGCGCGCCAGCGCCCGCAGCGCCGCGCTCTCGATCCCCGCCGTCTCCGCCACCTGTTCGGGCGTGTCGTTGGCGACGGATGCGCGGCGCGCTTCGACGGTGGCGGCACGCTGCGCGGCGAACTCACCGCGTGTCAGCCCTTCGGCGGTGACGACATTGAGCAGCGCGCGGGCAATCTCTCCCGTATGGCCGGGAGTGTAGCGCAAGACGGTGGCGGCGAGGCGATCCAGCCGGTTCGGCTCCGGCGTGACGATGTGGACACGCGCACCGGCGCGGATGGCCTTGCGGATGCGCAGATCTACGATGGGCTGGCGGTGATAGGGGTCGGCGCCGAGGATCAGGATGTCGGACGCGCGCTCCAGCCCGGCGATAGAATCCGTCCAGGCCCAGGGCAGGACGGCGCCTGGCGCGGCGGCGGGGAAGCGGCCGTGATGGTGATCCACGTTGTTCGTGCCCAGACCGGCGCGCAAGAGCTTCTGGAAGAGGTAGGCTTCCTCGTTGGTGGTGTGGGTCGAGCCGATGCCGCCGACCGCGCCCGGCCCGTCGCGCTCGGCGATCTCACGCAGGCGGCCCGCCACCAGCCGCATCGCCTCGTCCCAGCTCGCCGGCTGGAGCAGCCCGTCTTTGCGAATCAGCGGCGTGCGCAGGCGCTCCTGACTATTGATCGCGTCGAGCTCCCAGCGGCCGCGGTCGCAGAGCCAGCCGTCGTCCACGTCGTCGTTGGGGCGTGAGTATTGGCGCAGCACTTTATCCACGCGCACGTCCACGCGCACGTTGCAGCCAACAGAGCAGAGGCCGCAGACGCTGCCGGTCTTCTTCAGCTCCCAGGGCCGCGAGACGAAGCGGTACGACTTGGCGGTCAGCGCGCCGACGGGGCACATCTCCACGACGTTGCCGGAGAAGATCGAGTCGAAGGGCGCGGCGGGGTCCACGCCGACCTCGGTGCGGAAGCCGCGCTCTTGCATCGCCAGGCCGTCTTCCATCGCGACGCTCTGGCAGAAGCGCGCGCAGCGCTGGCAGGCGATGCACCGCTCGCGGTCGAGCAGGATCTGCTCGCTGACGGGGATGGGCTTGGCGAAGTGGCGCTTGCTCACGTCGAAGCGGCTGCCGCCGGGGCCGTGGCGCAGCGTGAAGTCCTGCAAGTCGCACTCGCCGCCCTTGTCGCAGACCGGGCAGTCCAGCGGGTGGTTGATCAGCAGGAACTCGAGCGTGCCCTGGCGCCCCTTCTTGACGGCGGGCGTGTCGGTGCGCACGACCATGCCTTCCGTCACGACGGTGGTGCAGGCGGTGGCGAGCTTGGGCATCTTCTCGACGGCGACGAAGCACATGCGGCAGGCGCCGAGCGGCTCCATCTTGGGGTGGTAGCAGTAGATGGGAATCTCGATGCCAAGCTTGCGCGCGGCCGCCCAGATGAGAGAGCCTTTCGGCACGCTCACCGGGCGCCCGTCTATCGTCAGGTTGACCAGGTCTTCTCGCGGTTGTTCAGCCATCGTGCGCTCTATCTATGGTTAATGCTTCCGCGCCCCCGGCCCGACGAGGCAGCCGTGGGCGCGGACGTGGTGCAGGTACTCGTCGCGGAACAGCTTGATGCTGCTGACGATGCTGGACGTGGCGGCGTCGCCCAGCGGGCAGAACACTTTGCCGGCGATGTTGTCACAGATGTCGTTCAGCAGATCGAGGTCGCTCGCTTTGCCTTCGCCGTGCTCCAGCCGCTCCAGCAGTTGCACCAGCCAGAACGTCCCTTCGCGGCAGGGCGTGCATTTGCCGCAGGACTCGTCGCGGTAGAACTCGCTCATGCGCAGCACCGCGGCGACGATGCAGGTGTCCTCGTCCAGCACGATCACGCCGCCGGAGCCGAGCATCGAGCCGGCGGCGGCGACGGACTCGAAATCGAGCGGCGTATCCAGATGCTCCGGCAGCAGGAACGGCGTCGAGGAGCCGCCAGGAATGATCGCCTTCAGCCGCTTGCCGCCGCGCACGCCGCCGCCGAAATCCTCGATCAGCACGCGCATTGGTGTGCCGAGGGGCAGCTCGTAGTTGCCGGGGCGCTCAACGTGGCCGGAGAGGCAGAAGATGCGCGTGCCTTTGCTCTTTTCGGTGCCATAGGCGGTGTAGGCGTCGGCGCCGAGCGTCACGATGGCGGGCAGGGTGGAGACGGTCTCGGCGTTGTTGATCACCGTCGGGCCGCCGTAGAGGCCGACCACCGCCGGGAACGGCGGCTTGAGCCGAGGATAGCCGCGCTTGCCCTCCAGCGACTCCATCAGCGCGCTCTCCTCGCCGCAGATGTAGGCGCCGGCGCCGCGCGCGACCGTCACGTCCAGATCGAAGCCGCTGCCGAGAATGTCTTTGCCAATCAGGCCGGCATCGTACGCTTCACGCACCGCGCGCTCCACCTGCCGGCCCGCGAAGGCCAGCTCGCCGCGCACGTAGATGAAGGCGTGGTGGACGTGGGTGGCGTAGGCGGCGAGGATCGTGCCCTCGACCAGCAGGTGCGGGCTGACCTCCATGATCATGCGGTCTTTGAAGGTGCCCGGCTCGCTCTCGTCGCAGTTGACGGCCAGGTAGCGCGGCTTGGGGGCGGTCTTGGGCAGGAAGCCCCACTTCACGCCGGTGGCGAAGCCCGCGCCGCCGCGCCCGCGCAGGCCGGACTTTTTGACCTCCTCGGCCAGCGTGTCCGGCGGGATGTCGCGCAGCGCCTTCGCCAGCGCCGCGTAGCCGCCGTGCTGGCGGTAGACCTCAATGCGGTCAATGCCCGGCACCTCGAAGTCTTTCGTCACGATGCGCGGGTACGGTCCCAAGGGAAGCGCCTTGCCCTCCGTTATGACGGTATCCAGTGTGTCGGCCATACTACAAAGCCTTCCCCCCGCGCGCGCCCGCCCTGGCCGCATCCGAGCTAGCGCCGGCGCCGTTGCCGGTGGTGTGTGTATTGTCGAGATTCCAGTTGCCGCCCAGGCCCGCCACGCCCTCGCCGCGCTCCAGCCGCGCGAGCAGCGCGTCCGCGCTGGCGGTGGTGACGTTCTCCACAAACTCGTCGTTCACCTGGAGCGCGGGGGCCATGCCGCAGGCGGCGAGGCACTCGATGGTCTTGAGGGTGTACTTCCCATCGGGTGTCGTCTCGCCACGGCGCACGCCCAGGCGCGCTTCGAGGTGCGCCAGCACGTCGTCGCAGCCGCGCAGGTAGCACGAGATGCTGGTGCAGACCTTGATGACGTGCGCGCCGACCGGCTCGCGATGGAACATCGTATAGAAGGTGATGACCGACTCCACCTCGTCCAGCCTGGCGCCGGTGGCCGCGGCGACGGCGCGCATGCCCGCAGGCGTAATGTACCCTTCCGTCTCCTGCGCCAGATGCAGGCAGCGCAGCATGCCGGATTGGGCGGTGGGATACTCGGCGCAGATGGCGCGCATGCTGGCCTTCACGTCGTCGCTGATCATCAGCGGTCCACCTCTCCGAGCACGATGTCAATACTGCCGATGGCCGCCACCACGTCGGCCAGCAATTGCCCTTCGATCATGCTGGGCAGCGCCTGTAAGTTGGCGAAGGACGGCGCGCGCACGTGCATGCGATAGGGGCGCGCGGAGCCGTCGCTGACAACGTAGAAGCCCAGCTCACCCTTGGGCGACTCGGTGCGTACGTAGACCTCGCCAGCCGGCGGGCGATAGCCTTCGGTGTACAGCTTGAAGTGGTGGATGAGCGACTCCATGTTCGAGGAGATCAGGTATTTCGGCGGCGGCACGATCTTCGGGTCGTCCACCTGCCACGGCCCGCCGGGCAGCGCGTCGAGCGCCTGCGTGATGATGCGCAGGCTTTGATCCATTTCCAGCATGCGCACGAGGTAGCGGTCGTAGACATCGCCGTTCGAGCCGACCGGGATGTCGAAGTCGAAGCGCTCGTAGCCGGAATACGGGAAGGCTTTGCGCACGTCGTAGACGACGCCGCTGCCGCGCAGCGTCGCGCCGGAGCAGCCATACGTGATGGCGTCGGCGGCGGCGAGCGGGGCGATGCCTTTGGTGCGGTCGATCCAGAGGCGGTTGTTGGTAAGCAGGTCGTGGTACTCGCGCAACCGCTTGGGGAAGAGCGCCAGGAACGCGCGCACCTGCGCGTCGAAGCCCTCCGGCAGATCGGCCTGCAAGCCGCCGGGCATGATGTAGCTCGTCATCATGCGCACGCCGGAGCAGAGCTCGAAGATGTCGAGGATCAGCTCGCGCTCGCGGAAGCAGTACAGGAAGACGCTCTGCGCGCCCAGGTCGAGCGCGCTGCTGCCGAGCCAGACGAGGTGGCTGGCGAGGCGCTGCAATTCGGCGAGGATGACGCGGGCGTAGAGCGCGCGCTCCGGCACGGTGAGGTCGAGCAGCTTTTCGACGGCCAAGGAGTAGCCGAGGTTGTTGCAGAGCGGGGCGAGGTAGTCCATGCGGTCGGTCAGCACCAGCGCCTTGAAGTAAGACTTGTCTTCGGCGGTCTTCTCGATGCCGGTGTGCAGGTAGCCGATGTCGGGCACGGCCTTGACGATGGTCTCGCCGTCCAGCGTGAGGATGAGGCGCAGCACGCCGTGGGTAGAGGGATGCTGCGGCCCCATGTTGATGGTCATGGTATCGCGGCGCGCGCCCTCATCGTTGAGCGGCTCGCTCTGCTCGACCTCGATCTGTCGCTCCTCAAGCTGCATCGTGTTTGCCTCTAGTAGTGCCGGCTGGCCGGCGATTTCACAGGCATCAACCATCCCTCGTCAGTCTTCGCGTCGCGTGACGAATTCGGGGCCGGGCGGCGCCGGCGGCTGCTCCCGGCCGTCCGGCGTGCGCAGCGTCTGCGCGCCGGTGCCGGGCGGAAGGGGCTGGTCGAAGGGAATCTGCCCGCCCCAGTGCGGCGAGGGCAGGCGGAAGCCGGTGAGCGGGTAGTCTTTGCGCAGCGGATGGCCGACCCAGTCGGGCGGCATCAGGATGCGCGTCAGGTCCGGGTGGCCGGCGAAGCTGATACCGAAGAGGTCGAACACCTCGCGCTCGAACCAGTTGGCCGCCGGCCAGACCGGCGTGATGGAAGGCATCTCCGGGTGCGGCGTGTCCTCGTCGCCCACGCGCACTTTCAGCCGCACGACGGCGCGGGTGGGCAGCGAGAGCAGGTGGTAGACCACGTCGAAGCGCGGCTCGCGCTCCGGCCAGTCCACCGCCGTGATGTCGGCGAGGTAGTCGTAGCGTAGCTCTGGCGCGTCGCGCAGCGTCTGGCCGACCGCCACAAGCGCCTCCGGGCGCACGACGATGGTCGTCTCGCCGCGCCACTCGACCACATCCAGCACGTCGGCGCCATGCCGCGCGCGCAGCAGCGCGACGGTCGCCGCCGCCAGCGGGTCCGCCGGTGTGAACGGCTCTGTCGCCTGAGCCTGAGTCTCCGTCGTGTCCGTCATCGCGCGCCTACCCCTCGCTGCCCAGGTACTTCTGCCCCGTTACGGCGAGCGGGTCGGGCGGGCTGGGGATGTGCTTGCGGATCTTCTCCTGGAGCAGATTCAGCCCGTGCAGCAGCATATCCGGCGTCGGCGGGCAGCCAGGCACATACACATCCACCGGCACGACCTTGTCCACGCCCTGGATGATGGCGTAGTTGTTGAAGACGCCGCCGCACGAGGCGCAGGCGCCCATCGAGAGCACCCACTTCGGCTCGGGCATCTGGTCGTAGATGCGGCGCAGCACCGGGGCCATCTTGACGGAGAGCCGGCCGGCGACGATCATCAGGTCGGCCTGGCGCGGGCTGGCGCGGAAGACCTCGGCGCCGAAGCGCGAGATGTCCCAGCGCGAGGCGCTGGTAGACATCATCTCGATGGCGCAGCAGGCCAGGCCGAAGGTGGCCGGCCAGAGCGAGGAGCTGCGGCTCCAGTCGAGGATCTTGTTGACCTGGGTGAGCAGCACGCCGAAGCCGTCCGGCCGGTCAATGGCGCGCGGGGCGCGCGGGGTCTGGGTGTTGGAGACGTATTGCACCGGCGCCCAGGGGTTGGTTTGCTCGCCGGGCTGGATGCCGTGGATGTCGAGGTCTATTCCCACGTAAAGGCCCCTTTGCGCCAGACATAGAAGAAGGGCACGATCAGCACGACGGCGAAGATGAGCAGCTCGACGAACCCCAGCACCTTGAGCTGGCGCATCAGAATGGCGAGCGGCAGAATCGCGGCGGCTTCGACGTCGAAGATGATGAAGAGCATGCCCGTGGTCAGGTATTTGACCGGGAAGCGCTGCCTGGGCGGCTCGATCTCCTCGATGCCGCACTCGTAGGGCGCGAGCTTCTCGGGCGTGGGCTTCTTGGGTCCGAAGACGAACGTCACGAGCGTCACGAGGATGGCGAAGGCGAGCGCCAATCCCATCAGGATCAGCACGGGAACGTAGTCGGGCATGAGCGGGTCGCCTCCCTGAGCGCGTGACGTGTGATGTGATGATGCGCGACCGCGGTGGGCCTGGGCGCGCGGCACCACAGGATAATGTAGCACGGTCCCGGAAGTGTGTCAAACGCTGAGAATGGCGCGAGACCGCATGAATTGGGCATTTGTGCCGGTTTCGCGTGTGTATGGCGGGGTGGACATCCGGCCCAGGAGGCTGGCGGGTGAACCCGCGCTTGGAGGGCGTGCCGCCGCGACGTCCGCCGGCGCGGACGGGGATACGGAAGGCAGCGGATGGTGGTGGACGCGCCCCGGCATGCATGCCGAGGGTAGTCCCGGCTCATCTCAGGCGGCAAAGTTGACTGGGATGGTCACCATTGCCGTTTTTGCCGCTTTTCGATGTTGTTTCGACTCCCGATCCGTCTCGAATGCCGAATTCAAGGGCCTTTGCGACAATGGAACTAAAGTACTATGTGAGCAGGGGAATGTCAAGGCGCGGGGACGCGGCCGTAAACGGCCGGCGGATGGGTTCACACCTGGCGTGATGGCGACGATCTGGCTACGCCGTCACGTCACGTCACGGCGACGGCGGCGACGAAGGCGACCTCGGCGCGCACGCGGCCCAGCTCGGGGTGCTGTTCGGCGTGCAGATACGCGGCGGCGCGCACGAGGATGGCGATGTCTTCACGCGCGCAGCCGATCAGCGCGTTGCAGAGGTGGCAGAGCAGACTGCGCACTTTGCCGGTGGTGTGGTTGTGGTCTACGACCAGCTTTTCGCCCGCCGCGCCGCAGATGGCGCATTGGCCCTGCTGGCGTTCGAGCATCGCGGCGTAGTCTTCCAGGGTGATGCCGTATTTGGCTTTGAGGTCTAGCCGCCTCATCCTCGTCGGGTCATCCATGTCGCGCTGCTTTCTCTTCAGGTACTTGCATCGCTTGCACATCGGCTCTACGCCGTACAGGCAGATTTTGTGCTTGTGGAAGGCGGAGAGCGGCTTGTATTCGTTGCAGACGGTGCAAATACGGCCTTCGGGCCGCGGATCGGTCGAATGATCACGCGGATCACGCTTGCAGCACTCGCGGCACCGCGCGCGCCGCGTCGTCTTCCCACGCTGCGTCGCCCAATAAAACTCCGTTTCGTCCTTGATCTGTCCACATTCGGTGCATCGTTTCATTGCGCTCACCTCATCTCGCAGAACCCATCTGCGAGATGAGATACCGCAGCCAACGAAAAAGCGGAAACGCTTTCCGCGCTTCCGCCGTGTTTCTGGGTGGAGATGATGGGACTCGAACCCACGACCCCCACGATGCGAACGTGGTGCTCTCCCAACTGAGCTACATCCCCAGGCGCAGGCAGTATAGCACGCTGTGCCGGCGATTGCAAGGGTGGCATGCGGCCCGGTTGGCGCATCATCCGCCCGGCGGCGCCAGTGCGGGCGTTGCCGCCGGCGGTGGCGCGAGGGGCAGGTGGGATGCGAGGGGTGTCCAGAGCAGCAGGAAGTAGAGCGCGCCGGCAATGGCGAGGGCGGCGTAGATGAGGCGGGCGCGGCACAGGTAGCGCGTGAAGTGGGTGTCGGCCCCGGCCGCCTGCGCATGCAGCCCCGCCCGCTCGGTCGCGCCCAGCTCCGGCATCGCGCCCAGCCGCGCACGCACCTCGGCCGATTCGAGGTGGAAACGCTGCTCGCGTTCGCGTAACAGGAAGAGCGCCACGAACGCCACGTAGACGACGTAGAGCGCCGTCGCCAGGCGCTGCACCGGCAGCGCCAGCGAGGGCTGCACTAGCGCCGCCACCACCACGCCGACCAGCAGCCCGACCGTGCGGTAGACGTTGTCCACCACGTCGCCCGTCAGGTCGCTCACCGCCTTGCGCACCCCCTCGGCGTAGGTCGAGACCGCATCGTGTGCGCGATCACGCTCCGTGAAGTAGCGGTCGCTCTTGCCACGCAGGTAGAGCGCGAAGTTGGCTTTGGCCGCTTCGCGGGCTGGCGCCGCCGCGCGCTCGACCTCCGCCAGCGTGGGGGAGCCGCCCGGCGGCAGCTCGCGCGCCAGGCATTCGCGCGCTATCGCCAGCTTATCGGCGGATGCGTTGTCGTAGGCCCAGGCGGCGAAGCGGGCCAGCGCGTGATGCGTGTAGGCCGCTGAATCATCGTCATTTTCGTTCGCGCGGTGTGGGATGCGGCAGGTCGCCGGACGCGCACCCGCGAAGCGCAGCGATAGATCGCCGTGCTCGGCTGGATGGACGGATGAGGCGAGGTAGGCCGCGGCCAGCGCGGCGCGTGTGGCGGCGAGCGCATCCGCCAGCGGCTCCAGCCCGGCCGCGCGCGACTCTGTGCGCAGGTGCCTGGATGTCACCACACTTGGCGCCCCGGCCCATTGGCTTTCCTCGGCATGCAGCGCGCGTGTACGGGCGGCCCGCTCCTGGAACTGGCGCCACGCCGCGCGCGAGACCTCCAGCCAGCGGATCGGCTCCGCTTCGCGCGCGCCCACGATTTCGAGCGCGAGGCCGGCGAGATAGCCGGAGCGGTCGCAGACGACCACGAAGGCGCGGCCGTCCGCGCGGGCGAGGCCGAGCCGCTCCCGCTCCCAGTCGAGGACCGCGGCGAAGGACAGCAGTCGCTCGCATGCAGCGGCGGAGTAGAAGACCGCGACCGTCGTGCGCGCGCGCATCTCAGGCGTGCCGAAGTATTCGGCGTGTCCATTCAGCAGCACGGCGGCGATGGCGACAGCGGATGTCTTGGCGATGGAGAGGCGTACGTCCACGGCCAACTCGTTGCCCTGCGCGGCGGCGGCCGCCGCCGCATCAGCGGTGAAGCGGGCGAGCGTGCCAGCGGGATCGCGTCCGGCGCGAAGGGCAGCCAGCGGCGCTGGGACTTGAGAATCGAGGCCGGCCAGGCGCAGATCAATCTCGAGGTCGCCGCCGAGCGCAGCGAACCAGGCCGTGACGTGCCGCTCATCCAGTGTTGTGAGCCAGGCCAGATCGCGTGAAAGATCGATCTCCAGACGGTCCAGCGATTCAGCGGCGGCGAGCGCATCCGGCCTCAGGCCCAGGGCATCGCCGATCGCGGCGAGCGCGTTGCCCTGTTGGCGCAGCGCGGCGAGGTCGCCGGCTAGAAGGGTCGCGTCTGATGGCGCTGCCGCGGCAGATGCGATGGTTGTGGCGTGATGGGTGTCCGGCTGAATGGTCATCGGTCCGTCACCTCCTTGAGGGTCAGGCTCTCGACGACCACGCGATATTTACCCTCGGCGGTGCGCTCGCGCTGGACGCGCACCATCTCGCCGAAGCGGTCGGCCGGGACGCTCAGCCGCGCGCCGCCGTCCAGCTCCAGCGTGACACGGTTGACGACCGGAGCGGCTACCCCGGCGTCAATGGCGAAGGCGGCGGGATGATCGGGGGCAGGCGGCTCGGCCGGCAGCAGCGGTTCGAGCTGGGCGAGAAGGTCTGTGCGTAGGTGCGGATGGTCGGGCAGCGCGGCGGCGGTGAAGGCGGCGAGGTCTAGCTCGGCGGCGGCGAGGGCGGCACGGCGAGCCTGGTAAAAGGCGATCAGGTCGGCGGGGGTGAGCCGGGAGCGAGTTGACGACAGCCATAGGTCGCAGGCGCGCAGGAACTCGCGTGTGCGGCGGCGCGGCGAGGGCGCAAGCTCCGCACCCAGGAAGCCGCGATAGAAGAAGGCGGCGATGCCATCCGCGCGCGGACCGGCCTGGGTGTCGAGCAGGGTGATGTCGAAGCCCGCGCCGGCGGCCGGGACGGTGAGCAGGGCGCATTTCTGCAGCCGCGCCGTGTCGGGCAGCAGGTTGCCGGCGGCGGCGATGGTCACGCGCATGCGCCCGCCCACGCGGGTGAATTCGCGCGCCAGGCGGGTGTCGGGATCGAGCTTGAGCAGGGCGATCTGTTGAAGCGGCGCGTCGCCGCTGCGATAGACCACGACGAGGAAATCGCCGGGCGCGATGGTGCGCGGGCGCATCTGGTCGTACAAGCGGCGGGCCAGCTCGCGCGAGGCGGCGACGAAATCATCCGGCCCGTCGCAGAGGCGGCGGCAGAGCGCGGGCACGACGCCATCCGGCGTGGTGAAGCGCGCGTGCCAGTCGGCGCGCTGGGCGGCGGCCTCGATGTGCGCCGTGAAGAAGGCGGCGATCTCGTCATTTAGCAGCACCGGCTCATCCACGAGCCGCAGCGTGCCTTGGTGGTTGTCGAGCGCATGCAGGATGAGGCGTTCGACACGCACGGGGCCGTGTGGGGATGAGGCGACAGTGGCCGGAGCCGTGAGCGCGGGCGCAGTACCAAGCCGTGCCGCGTGCCCGGCGGAAACTTCCAGCATGTTGCCCTCGCACTTCACCTGCTCATGTTCTCCCACACGATACCTGGCGCCCAGTGTACCATTCTCCCACAGCCGGCTTGAAGCGGATCGGGACCAACGGCAGAGCAAGAAGAATTATGTTCTTTATTTTGGCATTTCACCATGCGATGCGCAAGCCTGTCCGGTGATGATATGCCCCATCCGTCCCAACGCGGGGACGAAACATGCCCGCGGCCCGCGACGTGGCACTCGTCTTGCGTGCGACACAGCAGCGCGGGGCGCGCGGGGGAACGCGCGCGCGACCACGGCGGCGAGACGGCGCGGGGGGAATAGGCGCGGCCAGCCAGGCGGGCTAGTACCCGGGCTCTGCCGTTACCAGCTAATAGGTATCTCGTCATTCGCAATGAGGATGTGCGCATCCAGCCGCTGCCCGCGCGATGCGCCTCCTCAGGCGTCCGACACGTGGAGAGGGATGGGGTTCCGGTGGGGTTTGGTGTCAACGAATACACGCTTGTGTTCAAGCGCGCTCCCGAATGGCAGGTGAAGCGCGGCGGCCACCGGTGGGAAGTGCTCCGCCCCACGCCGCGGCGACATACCACCCGGCGCGGCCACGCGGAGCGCGAACGCGCCCTCGGCGTGCCACACCTGCTGGTCGTGCCGATCTATTCGACGCTCGCGCTCGATGCGCTGGCATATGAGCGCTTTCTGCTATCGAGCGGCGTGCTCGATGCCGCGTTGCGCGTGCTGGGCCACCGCGCGCTCAGCGATCCCTTCTCGGCGGAGACGACGCGCAAGAAGATTCAGTCGCTGGTGATGGCCGCCGAGGTGCAGCATATCGTGGATGGCATGTCGGCGTAGACACGCGGGAAGTCCTCACCCCCCAACTCCCTCTCCCCGCGAGGCGAGGGGGGAGCTAGATTCTGCCTGTGTGGCGTTTATGGTTGGTAGCGTGTCCTTGGCCGGCGTGTGCGGAACGTCCACAGCAGCAGGACGATCACGGCGGCGATAGTGAGCGCGGAAATGACCACGGCAAACGGCGGGTTGCCGTCGCGCAGGCTCACGTAGGCCATCGCGAAGCCACTGCCGGCGATGATGACGGCGTAGTACAGCCGCCACAGCTCCATATAGGCAAGCCGGTATCGCCTCGTCCTCCGCTGCTGCCGCATACTCTCACCTCGTCTCTTCTGGATGTCTCTCATGAGCCGACCCGCGCCTCGACCCGCGCCTCCACGATGCCGCCACGGCCGCCGTATAGCCCCGCGCAATACGCCACGAAGCGGTTCAGCAGCGGCACGCTCGCCAGGTGCTCGCGGTCGCCCAGCACGATCAGCTTTTGCCGCGCCCGTGTGAGCGCGACGTTGAGCCGGTTGGGATCAGCCAGGAACTCCACCCCGCGCACATTCAACCCCGCCGCGACCCGCCCGCCGCAGGCGAACAAGATCACCTCACGCTCGCCGCCCTGGAAGCGGTCCACTGTGTCTACCACCACCGCCGCCGTCTCGCTCCTCGCCGCCAGCCGGCGGCGGATGGCCGCCACCTGCGCGCGGTAGGGGGCGATGACGCCGATGCGCTCGGCATCTACTCCCGCGGCGCGCAGCCGCAGCACCAACCGCCGCGCCACGTCCGCCTGGGCGGCGCTGGCCTTGCCCGGCGGCTCGTGCCGCGTTGGCACATCCACGAACACGACCGGCCGCGTGGGATCGAGCGGCAGCGCCAGCGGGTCATCCGGCGCCAGATGCAGATCGAGGAGCGCCGTGCGCGCGTCGCCGTCCGCGACCAGCGCGCCGCCATAGAACTCGGCGCTGGGGAAACCGCAGATGAGCGGGTGCATGCGGTACTGCCGCACCAGCGCGACCGCGGCCACCTCGCCCCAGCGTGCCAGCAGCGCGGAGAACAGCGAGCGACTGAGACCGCCCGCGCCCGCATCCGCGCTCATCACCAGCGGCGGCAGTTGGCGCTCGTCGCCGACCAGCACGAAGCGGCGGGCGAAGCGCAGCGCGCCCAATAGCGCGGGTACGGTGAGCTGGCTCGCCTCGTCCACGATGGCGAGATCGAAGCGCAGCGGCTCGCCCGCCTCGTCGTAGTGTTCGGCGGACCACGTGGCGCAGGTCGCCGCCACCAGCGGCGCGCGCAGCAGCGCCTCGCGCAATTGCTCCGGGCTGGGCGGCTCGCCCGCGTCTGTGTCTCCGGCCGCCATCCCATCAGCGGCACCGGCTCGCCGCGCCAGACGGAAAGCTCGCAGCGCCGGGGCGACGCTCAGCTCGTGGCCGAGGCGCACGAAGTCCGCATAGCCCTCCGCGACCAGCCGCGACAGCACGTTGTCCACCGCCTGGTTCGTGAAGGCCGCGATCAGCACGCGCTCACCACACGCCACCGCACGGCGCGCGATCTCCGCCACCACGCGCGTCTTGCCCGTCCCCGGCGGGCCGCGCACCAGCAGGAAGTCCTCCGCCGCCAGCGCGCGGCTGACGGCGGCGCGCTGTTCGTGGTTGAAGTGCGGCGGCAGGTCGTCCGGCGGCGGAGCATCGGCGCGGATGGCGGGCGCGCGCTGGCCGGCCACGAGCGCGCGCAGCCGCGCGTCGGCGTCGAGCCAGCGCCAGAGGTTGCGCACGGTACGGTCGTGGACGATATCGCTGCCATAGCGGTCGAGCAATGTCGGGTTGGCGATGCGCTCCGGCGTCCAGACGGTGACAGTATCCGCTGTGAGCTGGGTGATGGTGCCGGAGACGACCGTGCCGCGCACCGGATCGCCGTCGCTCAGCAGCACGGCGTCGCCCTCGCGCAGCTCGGAGACGTTCTCGCAGCGGAAGGTGTAGCGCCACTCGCCTTGCGCGGTGCGCTCCGGCTCGCCCAGCGGCGCCAGCTCGCCCAGCGCGATCCCCGCCGCGCGCCGCTCGTGCGCGCTCATGCGCCAGAGCTGGCGCGTCCGCTCCTCGGCCGCGCGCGCCTCCTGGCGCAACAGCTCATAGAAATGGGCGAACCACGCCGCATCCTCAGCGGGCGGGGCGGGATCGAGCGCGTCGGCGTCCTCCGGCGGCTGCCAGCCGAGCAGGTGTGAGGCGCGGGCGCACTGCTGGCGCAACGCGCAACGCGCGCACTTCTTCGCGCCGGGCGGGGCCGGCACCGCTCCCGTGGCATGCGCCAGCGCGAGCCGGTTGCGCAGGTCGAGCACACGATGCAGCTCGCGCAGCGCGAAGGGGATGCCGTAGCCCTCGGCGAGGCCCGGCGTGCCGCTATAGAGCAGCGTCGCGGCGGGGTGGCGCGCGTCGTCGGGCCGGCGCGCGGCCAGCAAGGTCTGGTAGCCGTACACCTGCCAGCGATGCTCGCGCTTGGGCAGGTCGCCGCGCGCCATGCCGGTTTTCAGCTCGATCAGCGCGCCGCCGCGTGTGTCGCGTAGCAAGAAGTCGAGCCGTCCTTTCAGGCCGACCTCCGGCGCCAGCAGGAAGGTCTCGGCGCGAATCTCCGGCGTGTCGCCCCAGAGGTTCTTGCGCTCGCGGGCGTACCACGCGGAGAGGGCCGCCATGTGCGGCTCGGCCTCCTGCGTCATCGCGTCCGCCGAGATCTGGCGCAACGCCAGGTCGTCCAGGTGCGCGTGGATGCCGCGGCGCAGGTGATCGGCGTAATCGCCTTGATCGCTGCCATCGGCGGTGGCGTCTTCCCGCCCTTTCAGCAGCTCCTTGAATGCGCTGTGCAGGATGGTGCCGCGCAGGGTGGCGGCGTTCGGCGGCGAGGGCGCCATGCGGCGCAGCGGGTACTGGCGCACGCAGTATTCGGCGGTGTTGATGTCGGTGATGTTGAGCAACAGGTCGGGTTCGAGCACGGCGGCGCTGGCTGGCGTCGCGCGCCAAAGGGCACGCTCCGGCCGGTCGGGATGCGCGGGCGCGCGCAGCAGGTGAAAGACGCGCAGGCGCAGTGAGGCGAGCGTCGCGGCGGGCAGGATCGCCAGTTCTTTGACCAGATCGCGCGTGTGCTCGGGGAGGATGACCGCCGCCTCGGAGCCATCCGCCAGCGCCAGCAGCACGACGGGCGGCTTATCGCGGCCGGCGCGCGGCTCGGCGCGCAGCAACAGGCCCTCGACGCTCGGCTCGCCGCAGGCGACATCGCTGAAGGAGCAGAGGAAGCAGCGGCCAGCCCGCGCCGCCGTCCGCGCTGTTCCCGCCGCCTGTGACGACTGTGTGTCGGCCGCATGCTCGTGCCGCTCGGCCTCCATAGCTCCTCCTCGACTGCCGCTCGCTATCCGCACTGTAGCGTCCGCGTCGCGCTGGCGTCAAGCGGGTAGCGCGAGTGGGCGCGCGACTATTGAAAACGCTGGCACGGCGCGCGAAAATGAGGCGCGAATGATCCACATAAGGGCGCACGTGGGCGCGCGGGCCAAACTCGGCACGCTTTTTGAGGCGTGGCGAAGCGCTGGGAGCATCGGGCGTCGCGTGGAACGGGTGACGTGTGCGTGGCGAGCGTATGGAGGAGGTGGCAGCACTATGGAATCGCGGGAATCGCGACCATCACCAGAGAGACAGGCGCTGGACGTGCCGCGGCCGCGCGAGCGAGACGAGAGGCGAGACGAGGAGCGAGACGGGCGCGCTAACGGCCTGGATACCGAGCCTGCTGACGAGCAAGCCACCGAGACGCGCGCGGCGCTGCCGGCGGAGGCGCCCGCCCTCGCGGACGTGATTCGCCGGCCGCCGCTGCTACGCCAGGTGCGCGCGCGGCTGGTGCGCGT
>JAICVS010000149.1 GCA_025935195.1 Ktedonobacterales bacterium | reverse complement strand
GGCGCCGCCACTGTACTCGCCACGATGGCGGGCGAATTCTTGATGCACAATGTCGCGTTCGCAGAGGATTGGCACAGTTGTCCTGACCTTAGCTGTACCGCTAGAACCGGAACAGGTGTCAGCCTCACATATCCGGCCACTGCCGTGATACTGCCGAACGGGTCCACGTTGGATATCACCATCTATCAAGTTATTGTGCTCGCTCTAGGCGCGCTCATCTTCCTCGGCGCACTCGCCTGTGCCGCGTGGACAATGCGTATCAGCCGAGGTGTGCTTGCCGTCGCCGCTCTACTTTTGGCGCTAACGCTTGTGTTCTTCCATGGGCAGCCGCCGATGATGCAGAAATTCCCGATCGGCGGCTGCGATGCCTCCTGCTTCACCCATCCAGAACTTGTGCCGTACCAGCCCATTGTTCCTGGCGATCCGCTGATTGATTCATTCTGGTTCATGGTGCCGGCCGCCGCGCTTGGTCTGCTCACCGCCGGGCTTGCGTTGCTGCCCGCAGCGAGACGGCGCGCAATGTCGTGACGGAAGGGCTATCGCCAGCATCAGCCGGCGATAGCCGTTGGCTCTGACCGCACCCTGGCCCGCTCAATGAACGCTTCCGCACGATCCGTCAGCGCGTGCGGGTCAGGCGCCGAAGCTCATTGGCTCGTCTTCGCTGGCATGGCGCATGTCGGCTTTCTTGACCAGCGCCAGCACCGCCAGCGCCGCGACCGCCAGGATCACCGCCGCGACGCGGAAGATGTCTTGCAGGCTGGCGATGAAGGCGTCCTGGACGATGCGCTGGATCTGGGGGAAGAGCGGCTGCTGGGCGAATTGGGCGAACTGTGACGGCACATTGCGGAAGCCGGTGCTGGCGGCGAAGGTTCCCGCCTGCTGGATGCCGCTCACGATGCCGTGCAGGATGCCCAGCGCCTGCTGTGGTGGCACGCCCGGTACGGCGAGCGCCAGCACGTGATCGTGGATGCGCGCGTTGTAGCGGTTGGTGAGCAGCGCGCCGAGGAAGGCGATGCCGAAGGCGGTGCCGATCTGGCGGCAGACGGCGCTGACGCCGGAGGCCATGCCGGCGCGGTCGCGGTTCACCGTGCCGACCGCGACTTCCGCGATGGGCGGGTTCACCAGCCCGCTGCCCAGGCCGCCCAGGATGAACGCCGGCAGCAGCACCAGCCAATCCGCCTGCGCGTCGCCCGCGCTGATGCGCGTCATCAGTAGCACGGCGGCGACGATCATCACCATGCCGGCGAACATGATCGGTTTCGCGCCGAGCCGGTGGGTGAACGCGCCCGCCAGCGGCGCCGTCACCAGCACGAGGCCGGAGAGCGGCAGGAAGCGGATGCCGGCGTCCAGCGCCGAGAAGCCGAGGTAGTTTTGCAGATAGAGCGTGAGGAAGAAGAAGAGCGAGAATAGGCCGGCGCTGAGGGCGAAGGCCACGATGGCCGCGCCGGTGAAGCTGGCGTTGCCGAAGAGGCGCGGGTCCACCATGGGATGTTTGAGTCGCAGCTCGCCGATGATGAAGACGATCAGCGCGACGGCGGCGACGGCGAAGAGGGTGAGGATGTAGGGCGAGGTCCAGCCCTTGTCGGGGTCGTTGCCCTGGATCAGTGCCAGCACCAGGCAGAAGAGGCTCACCGAGAGTGTGACGAGGCCGAAAACGTCTATGCCGCGCGGCGCGCTGGCATCGCGCGACTCGGTGATGGCCCAGAGCGCGAGCAGCATGCCCACGACGCCGATCGGCACGTTAAGGTAGAAGATGGACTGCCAGCTCACCTTCTCGACGAGGATGCCGCCGATCACGGGGCCAACCGCGGTGGCGAGGCCCGTTACGCCGCCGTAGATGCCGATGGCGACGCCGCGCAGCGGTCCGGAGAAGGTCGCGGAGATGATCGCCAGCGAGAGCGGCAGCATTACCGAGCCGCCGATGCCCTGGAAGGCGCGGGCCGCGATCAAGACCTGGATGTGCGAGAAGCCGCCGATGGTGACGCTGCTGGAGAGCGCGCAGATCAGCGAGCCGAGCGAGAACAGCCCCAGCCCGGCGATGAAGATACGCTTGCGGCCGAAGATGTCGCCGATGCGGCCGGTGGAGACGAGCAGCACGGCCAGCGCCAGCGCGTAGGCGTTGATCACCCACTGCAAGTCGGAGAATTGGGCGTTCAGGTCGCGGCCGATGGTCGGCAACGCGACGTTGACGATGGTGACGTCCAGCAGGGCCATGAACAGGCCGACGCAGGTGGCGGCCAGCGCCCACCAGCGGCGTGGGTTTACTGGGTACGCGCGCGATACGCTCGCACGCCCGGTGGTTTCGGTTGCGCCGGTCATCGAATGCACTCCCTCTCGCTTACGTTCGGCTTTGTCTACTCTCATCTACTCTGTTTGTCAGGCGCGCAAGCGGTCAACGGGCCGTTGTCTCGCCCACGCCGCCACTCTCCGTAGCGAAAGCCGAGGCGGCGTGTCAAGGTGGAAGGTGAGAGGTGGGGTCGTGGCGGTAAGGGTGCGTCCCATCAGCCGGAGGATGGCGTGTGGCGTGGTAGAATCGCGGTGAGGCGGCGCGCGGCTGGTGGTCTCGCTCGCGGCACTGAAAGTGCCGGCGCACGCGAGCGGGAACTGAAGTCCCTGGAATACTTCAGGCATCCGGCCCAAGCTGAAATGAGGGGTTGGACGGCACGCAATAGGAGCGGGAACGACGATGCGGGTGATCGCGACGATTGATGAGCTGGTGGGCGAGCGCGCGGGCTGGGCGGGGGCGGGGACGGGCGCGGTTGGTTTCGTGCCGACGATGGGCTATCTGCACGCCGGCCATCTCTCGCTGGCTGAGCGGGCGCGCGCCGAGAACGATATGGTCGTCGCCAGCATCTTCGTCAATCCAGCGCAGTTCGGCCCGAATGAAGACCTCGCCAGCTATCCGCGCGACCTGGCGCGCGACCTGGAACGGCTCGAAGCGGCGGGCGTGGATGTGGTCTTTACGCCGACGCCGGAGCAGATGTATCCGGCTGGATTCTCCACCTATGTCGTGCCGGAAGGGACGCTAAACGCCCGGTTGGAGGCGGCGGTGCGTCCCGGTCACTTTCGCGGCGTCTGCACGGTCGTGCTGAAGCTGTTCAATCTGGTGCGGCCGGCGCGGGCCTACTTTGGGCAGAAGGACGCGCAGCAGGTGGCGGTGCTGCGGCGCATGGTGGCGGACCTGAACGTGCCGGTGGAGCTGCGCGTGCTGCCGACGATGCGCGAGGCGGATGGGCTGGCGATGAGCAGCCGCAACAGCTACCTTGGGCCGGAGGATCGCGCGGCCGCGACGGTGCTCATCCGCGCACTGCGCGCCGGGGCCGCCGCCTTCGACGCCAACCGCGATGGTCCGCCGGATGCGGCGCTCGCCGCGATGCGCACGGTGGTGGCGGATGAGCCGCGCGCCACGCTGGACTACGCGGATGTCTGCGATCCGCGCACGTTCGCGCCGCTCGCCACGCTGCGCTCGCCGGCGCTGCTCGCCATCGCGGCACGTGTCGGCCCAGCCCGGCTGATTGATAACGTCGTGTTGGACGAGTCGGGCGATTGGAACATGGGACGGGTGGCGGGAGAGAATTGAACCGCAAAGGACGCAAAGGACAGAGAGGACAGAAGGGAGTAGGAGTAGAGGAGGCGGAGGAGCCACAGAAGAAGGGAGAATGCGCCGGTGACGAGACATGACGACATGACGAGACATATGATTGGGGTATAGCGGCTATGAGTACGGAGCGGGTGGATGTGCGGGTCCTCGGCGGCGGGGTGATCGGCGGCAGCATCGCGTATCACGTGGCGCGGCAAGGGCGGCGGGCGCTGGTGGTGGAGCGGGCTGAGCCAGCGGAGGAGCCGGCGGCGTCGTGGGCGAGCGCGGGCGGTGTGCGCCGCCAGGGGCGCGATCCGGCTGAGGCGGCGCTGGCGCGTGAGGCCATCGCGCGCTGGCCCACGCTCGCGGCCGAACTGGGCGCGGATCTGGGCTATCGCCAGGGCGGGCAACTGCTGCTGGCGGAGTCGGACGCGGAGGCGGAGCAGGTCGCGGCATTCGTCGCGCGCCAGCATACGATGGGCTTTGTGGACGTGCGGCTGGTGGATCGCGCCGAGACGCACGCGCTCGCGCTGGGTCTCTCTGAGCGTGTGGTCGCGGGCAGCTACAGTCCCGCCGATGGGCAGGCCGATCCACGGCGCACGACACGCGCGTTCGCCGATGCCGCGCGGCGCCTGGGCACGACCTATTGGACTGGAACTGAGTGTAGCGATCTGCTCGCGGATGGCGGCCGTGTGGTGGGCGCGCGCACGACGCGGGGCGATGTGCTGGCTGGCGAAATGGTGCTGGCGGCGGGGGTATGGAGCGACGATCTGGCGGCCGGCGTGGGCTTGAGCCTGCCGCTGCGCACGCACGCCTTGCAGATGCTGCTCTCCACGCCCACCATGCCGGGGCTGCTACGCCCGGTGATCGGCGCGGTGAGCCGGCCGCTCTCGCTCAAGCAGCGCGACGACGGCGCGTTTCTGCTCGGCGGCGGCTGGCTCGGCGATGTCGCGTCCGACCGCCGATCCTACACGCTGCGCGAGACGAGCCAGCGGGGGAACTGGGCGACGGCGCGCGCGCTGCTGCCGGCGCTCGGCACGGAGCGCATGGCGGGGGCCTGGTGCGGGCTGGAGGCGATCAGCTTCGACGGCATGCCGTTCGTCGGCCGCGCGCCGGGGTTGGAGGGGCTGACGCTGGCGTGTGGCTTCAGTGGCCACGGCTTCGCCATCGCGCCGGCCGTCGGCCGCGCTGTGGCCGATCTGCTCGCCGGCCGGGCCGCGCCGGAATTGGACGGCCTCAGCCCAGCACGCAGCGCGGGGTTCGATGCCGCCGCTGTCGCGGGCTTCCTGAACGCGGACGCGCGTGGGGATTACCTCGATTGATGCGGGTCGTCAGGCGGCGGGGCGAGTGTGATCCGTGAAGATTGCGCGGCCGATGCGGTGGGTGCTGTGCAGCACGTCCAGCGTTTTGGCGAAGCCGCCGAAGACCGGCACCAGCGCCAGCACGTTCAGCGCCACGCCCAGCCGGTCGCGCTGGCGCCAGTCCGCGATGCCATCGCGCACGGCGCAGACCTCACCGACGAGCGGGACGTAGCCTAACGCGGCCTGTGTCGCCGCGCCGGCCAGCCCCAGTCGCGGCGCGAAATCGCCCAATACCGCGCCGCGCCATACGTCGGCTACGATACCTCGATGGCCGAATCGTCGTCTCGTGCGTATCGCCATGTTCGGTTGCTCGTTTCTCATTGTACTGGAGGTGGTCACCACGCCATACTACGCGGGCGAGCCGACTGTTGTTGCGAATGGATGCAGGGTTCCTCACCCCCGACCCCTCTCCTTGCGAGGAGCGGGGGGAGCGGATGTCGCGGCGCCTGGGGCGGATGGGGCGGGACCCGTGCCGCCGTGGGGCGACCAGAGCGGGTAGTCAATGCCGGCGATCCGGTTGATCACAATCGCCTGGATGGTGAGCAGCACGACGGCGATCATCAGGATGACGAGCTGCGCCGGCTGGCGCAGCAGGCCGAGCGAGATGATGAGCGTGGTGGCGCCGGCGGGCGGATGGGGTGACTTCAGCAGCACCATCAGGCCGGAGGTGAGAGCGAGCGAGAGCGCGGCGGCGATCACGCGCGGCCAGGTGACGCCGACGCTGAGCGCCGGGCCGGTGGCGGTCAGCCCTGTGACCACCAGGCTCACGTAGCCCGACACGACGCCGATGGCGTGGCCGATGATGGTGTTGCGCGGCGAGGCGGCCGGGGCGGTGGGCGTGTAGAAGAAGAGGAACGCGGTCGGCCCCAGCGAGGGGAAGATGAAGGGCGAGCTGGTCAGCACGGCGATGGCGGACATGATGGCGATGCTGATCAGGCCGTTGAGGAAGGCGAAGGCGGCCAGCACCGGCACGTTGGCATGGCGGCGCAGCAGCCAGGGCAACTGGACGCGGACGAGCAAGCCGCGCAGCACCTCGGACATCTCGCCGCCGATGGGATGCTCGCGGTCGATCGCGTAGCGTGCCTGCGCGGATTGCGCCTCGTCGCGCTCTTTATCGTCCATCCGGAACGTGCCCTTTCGCTCTGGTCCGCTCTGGCGAGGAACAAAAGAATGCAAAAGCTCCCCTGACCGCCCTTACAGTGAGCCACATAAGGGCATTTCACCTGTGTTCGCGCCTGCGTACCATCTCTTTCAGGGCGAGGGTGCTCAGACAGGCGAGCAACTTACCATCGGTGGCAATCCTATCGCGGCGACTACAGCACCTTGCGAAAACAGAGGCAGGCATGAAACGTGCTGGGCAGAGGGGCATGCGTGCCTATTCGACCGACCTGAAAGAACGCTTGGTGCGAGCGGTGGCGGACGGTCAGCCCCTGCGAGCAGCCGCTCGCCGCTGTAGGGTGGCGGTGACCACGGTGAAGCGCGCCGTCGTGCAACAGCGTGAGACGGGCGCGCGCGCGCAAGCCGATTCCGGGTCGCCCACGCGCGATCCGCGGCGAGCAGGAGGCGATCCTGCGCGCGGCTGGAAGCGGCGCCGGATGCCACGGTACTGGAGCACTGCGCCTGGTGGGCCGAGCACCACGGGCAGCAGGTGAGCGAGGCAACGATGTGGCGGGCCCTGCACCGCCTGGGCTGGACGCAGAAAAAAAGTCGCTGGCAGCGAGCGAGCGCGACGAGGAGGCACGCACCGCTTGGCGCGAGGCGGTTGCCCAGCTCGACCCCCAGTGGTTCGTCTTTGTCGACGAAAGCGGCACGCATATCGCCTTGACACGGCTCTCTGGCTGGGCGCCCCACCACCAACGGGCGACCGGATCGGTGCCGCGCAACCACGGCTGGAACACCCCGTTGGTGGTGGCATTGACCCCCGACGGCCGGCGCGTGCCCTAGCCGATCGAGAGGGCGATGGAGACGGCGACCTTCCACTGGTACCTCGCGGAGGCGCTGGGGCCGACCCTGCGGCCGGGGCAGGTGGTCGTGCTGGATCATCTGAGCGTCCGTCAGCGGCGGCCGGCATCCGCGAAGCCCTGGCGGCGCGGGGCTGTGAGCTGCTCTTCCTACCACCCTCCTCCCCCGACTTCACGCCCATCGAGCAAGCGTTCTCCACGATCAAGGCCATCCGCCGCAGGCTCGGTGCCCGCACCCGCGCGGCGTTACCAGAGGCGGTGCGGGTGGCGCTCGACGCGGTCACCCGCGATGATGCGGCCGCATGGTTCGCCCACGCCGGATACGCCCTGCCTGTTCAAAGAAATTGAAAATTTGCTCTAATCCGTACAGGCTCATGGGACAGCGCCGAATCGCTCATTGTGTGGGCCAACGCGCTGGCACAGCAAACGGGCTTCGCCGCCTGACAAACCGGCGAGGGCAGTTGTGTTACGGCGTTGCTTGCCGTCTCGCCGCAGGCAGGAGTGCGATGCTGGCGGTGAGTAGGCCAAGCGCGGCGGCAGGCACCATGAACCACACCGGATTAACCATCGGCGGCGGCACAGGAACTCCATTGACAGAATGCGTCGAAGTGAATGGCACAATTTCTGGATTGGTGAAGCAGGAACCTCCGACGATGCAGCCGCCGATGGGTATTTTCAAGTTCCTCGGTGTCTGCGCATGAAAGAACATGAGTGTAAGAGCCAGGAGCACGGCGGCGACGGCGAGTACACCCCGGCTGGTGCGCGTTGCCTGAACGGCACAAGCGATGGCGCCGATGAAGATGAGCGCACCAAGGGCGAGAACAATCACCTGATAGATGGTGATATCGAGTGTTGATCCACCCGGCAGTGTCACGGCTGTGGCTGGTAGCGGCTTTTCGAACTCCGGGCATCTATCCACGTAACACGCATTCCACAGCTCGACCTGTGCGATGTTGTGCATCAGATATTCGCCTGCCATTGTGGCGAGCAGAGCGGCACCGCCGATCACCCCTAACGCAAATGCATGCCTATCACGATAGCGCGCCTTCGCCATCCGTTGTCTCCGCCCACTCTTCATTCCCGCCGCGAACAGTGTACCGGAGAAGCGGCCACATGGCAACCGTCACAAGCCTGTGATTAGCGCGCATACGTACATCAGCGCGTTGTTGTGACCGAGAAACGAGCTCAAATATCCACTTCGCGGCGGGCATGTCGTACAATTCGTCTGGCATGATGCACACCAGATACAGATTCACATCACATACGGCAGGATCGATCCATGACACGTTCGTCACGTCGTTCTTCTTCCTCTGATCCCTCCGACCCACAGCACCCGCCACGGCGTCCGGCGCGTCCCGTGCGTGGCTTCCAGCACGACCAGCAGCCGGATGATCTCGCGCCGCGCGCCAGGCAGCGGGGAGCGGGCGGCGCGCGCCGCACACGCCTGCCGCTCGAGGAGATTCCGCCACGGCCACACCAGCGCGGGCGCGGCCACACGCTGGACGAGAGCTTCAAGTGCGGCCACTGTAAGCGCTTCATCGGGCCGCTGCCCAGTGGCGGACGGCATCGCAATCACTGCCCGCTCTGCCTCTATTCGAAGCATGTGGACGCCGGGCGCTCCGGCGACCGCGCCAGCGCGTGCGGCGCGCTGATGGCGCCCATCGGCGCGTTCCAGCGGCCCAACGGCGAGCATGTGGTCGTGCATCGCTGCCTGGGCTGCGGCTTCGAGCGCTTCAACCGCATCGCCGCCGACGATGACTTCGAGCTCGTGCTCTCTCTGCCGGTGCTGCCGCCGCGCTCCGCCCGGCCCGACTTTGCCAACCCCTCTGAATCGCCTGAAGCCTAAAGACAATTCGCGCCCGCTCTGGTACAATGCCCCGGACGGGAAGCCAGAGAAGCGCATGCGGCTGCTCGCGTGAGTATGCCTGCCGGCGGGGGAATGGCGCGGGAGCGCAGAGTGGATGCGATGAGCGAGAGTCAGCAGACGGGCCGGCCGCGCGTGCGCACCACCGCCCGGCCCGGCGCTCCTACCTGCATGCAGCGGCTACGCGCCCGCTGGCGCTCCGCGCGTACGCTGCTGTGCGTTGGGCTGGATACCGAATTGGAGCGCCTGCCCAACTCTGTGCGCGGGGCGCAGACCAGCCTGCTGCTGCTGGATGAGGAGCGGCAGGGCAATCAGGTCGAGGGAGCGTTGCTCAGTTTCAATCAGGCGATCATAGATGCCACGGCGGATCTGGCCTGCGCCTTCAAGCCGAACGCCGCCTTCTATGAGGCTCAGGGGCCGGCGGGCATGCGTGCGCTGGTGCGCACCGTCGCGTACATCCATGCGCGCTACCCCGATGTGCCGGTGATTCTGGATGCCAAGCGCGGCGACATCGGCAGCACCAGCCAGGCCTACGCGCGCGCCGCCTTCGATGTCTGTGGCGTTGACGCGATCACCTTGCAGCCGTACCTCGGCCGCGAGGCGCTGGCGCCGTTCATCGAACGCTACGACCGCGGCGCCTTCATCCTCTGCCGCACGTCGAATCCGGGCGGCGGCGAGTTCCAGGATCTGCCGGTGAACGGCACTGGGATGGGCAACGAGCCGCTCTATCTCACGGTCGCACGCCGGGTTGCCTCGGACTGGAACCAGCGCGGCAATTGCGGTCTGGTCGTCGGCGCGACCTACCCAGAGGAGCTGCGGCGCGTGCGCGGTATGGTAGGGGATATGCCGATCCTGGTGCCAGGCATCGGCGCGCAGGGCGGTGATTTGCGCGGGACGCTGGAGGCAGGGCTGGATAGCAACGGCCAGGGGTTGATCATCAGCGTGTCGCGCAGCATCCTCTACGCCTCGACCGGGCTGGATTTCGCCGCCGCCGCGCGGCATGAGGCGCTGCGAATCTGGCGCGCCATCGAGGAGACGCGCGAGCGCCTGTACCCGACGGGAGGATAGATTGTGTCCGGTCCGGCAGCTTCGAGCCTTACATCCAGGCAGCAAGCGTTCGCGGACGCCCTGCTCGCCCGCGGCGCCGTCCGCTTCGGCGCGTTCCGCCTGAAGCTGCACGAGACACGGCCCGACGCGCCGCTCTCGCCGATCTACGTGGATTTGCGCGTGCTGCAATCCTACCCCGACGCGCTGGACGCCGCCGTCGCCGCGCTCGACGAGCTGATCCAGGCGCGCGCGCTCACCTTCAGCCGCTACGCCGCCATCCCGATGGCCGCGACGCCGCTCGTCGCCGTGCTGTCGCATCTCACGCGCGTGCCGATGATCACGCCGCGTGAGGCCAAGACACACGGCGCGGCGGAGACGATCAATGGGGCGTTCACGCCGGGCGAGAGGGTGCTGGTGATTGATGACGTGGTCAGCTCCGCCGCCAGCAAGATCGAGGCGGTCCGTGTGCTGGAGGCGAACGGGCTGGTGGCGCGCGATGTGGCGGTGCTGGTGGATCGCGAGCAGGGCGGCGCGGAGCAGCTCACCGCCGCCGGCTACACGCTGCAT
>JAICVS010000241.1 GCA_025935195.1 Ktedonobacterales bacterium | reverse complement strand
GCAAGCTGGCATCCGTGCCAAGCCAGAACGAGTCTCACATCACTCCGGCGCCTGCTCCAGCTTGAGCGCCCGGAGCGCGTTGCCGAGCATGATCTTGCGCACGATGGCGGGCGGGAAGTCGTACGCGGCGAACTCCGTCTGCCAGCGCTCGATGGGGATGAGCGGCCAGTCGGTGCCGAAGAGCATCTTGTCTTGCAGGCGCGTGCGCGCGTCGTGGACGAAGGCCGGCGGGAAGTATTTGGGCGCGTAGCCGGACATATCCACGAAGACGTTGCCCTTGTGGACGGCGATGGAGAGCAGCTCGTCGGTCCACGGCACGGCGGGATGGGCGGCGATGATGGTGAGATCGGGGAAGTCGGCGGCCACGTCGTCAATCAGGATGGGCCGGCCGTACTTCAGCTTGAGGCCCATGCCGCCGGGCGCGCCCGCGCCGATGCCCGTCGTGCCCATGTGGAACAGCACCGTCAGCCCGTGGTCGCGCGCCGCCGCGTAGATCGGGTAGTAGCGCGGATCGTCGGGTGAGAAGCCCTGCACGATCTGCTGGAACTTGAGGCCGCGCAGCCCCAAATCCGCGATGCGATGCACCTCGTTCACCGCCCATTTGCCCATATGCGGGTCCACCGAGCCGAAGCCGAGGAAGACGTCCGGGTGGGCGCGCACGGCCTGGGCGACCGAGTCGTTGCTGACGGGCGGCAGGCCGGTGTTGCTGCGCGCGTCCTTGGCGAGCAGCACGCACATCATATGTTTGGAGCGATACATCGCGGCGGTGACGTCCAGCGGCACGACCTCGTGCATGCCGCCCTTGAAGTATTTCTTGGCCCAGGCGAGGTATTCGCCGCCGGAGAGCTCGTTCTCCTCGGTGGCGGGATGAACGTGAACGTCAATCGCTTCGATGTGCGCGGGGATGCGCTGGATGTCCATGCTGGCTGCGTTCCCTTCCGCTCTAGCGCCGCGCCGCTATCACCGCCTGCGCCCATTCATCGAGCGTGCGCAGCTCGCGCTTGCCGGTGGATGAGATGGGGATGCGCTCGACAATGGTGTAGTAGCGCGGTACCTTGTAGTTGGCGAGCCGCGCGGCGGCGAAGGCGCGCAGCTCGTCATCCGGCGCGCTCGCGCCGGTACGGAAGCGCACGAAGGCTAGCGGCACCTCGCCCAGGCGCTCGTCCGCCACGCCGACCACAGCGCACTCGGCCACGGCGGGATGTTGCGCCAGCACGCGCTCGACCTCGGCGGGGTAGACGTTGAAGCCGCCGACGGTGAACATCTCTTTGAGGCGGCCGACGAAGCGCAGCAGCCCGTCCGCGTCGCGGCGCAGCAGGTCGCCGGTGCGCAGCCAGCCGCCGGGAGTGAGCGCGTGGGCGGTGGCGTCGGGATCGCGGAAGTAGCCTTTCATCACGCCGGGTCCACGAATCCACAACTCGCCCGGCTGGCCGTCGGGCTGATCGGCGCCGGTCGCCGCATCCACGATGCGCGTTTCCAGCCAGGGCATCGGCCGGCCGACGGTGGTGGCGTGAATCTCCGGCGGATCGTCGGGCGCGGTATGGGCGACGGAGCCGGCCTCGCTCATGCCCAGGCCGTTGACGAGGGCGCGCAGGCCGAGCCGCTCCATGACGCGGCGCACGTTCTCCGGCGTGGTGCCGGCGCCGCCGGCCATGCCGAAGCGCAGGCTGGAGACATCATACTCATCCAGCCGCGGGCAGTCCGCCAACATCTGGAAGTGCGTCGGCGCACCCGTCAGCACCGCCGGATGATACTGTTGGATGAGGGCCAGCGCGCGCTCGGCGTCGAACGTGGCGACGGTGACGGGGACGACCAGCCCGGCGGCGGGCATGACGACGCAGTAGACCAGGCCGATGATGTGGCTCATCGGGTTGGGAACGAAGATGGCGTCGCCGGGCGTGAAATCCCATTTGGCGTAGTGGTGCCGCGCCATCTGGATCAGCCCGTCGTGGGTGAGCATCGCGCCCTTGGGGAAGCCCGTCGTGCCGGAGGTGTATTGCAGCACATGCACGTCGTCGGGCATGACGCCGGCTGAGGCGGCGGCGAGCTGGTCAGGCGTGACGCTCGCGCCGCGCCGCTCGGCCTCCTCCCAGGCGATAGCGGGAGTGGGCAGATCGCCGGGCGCGGTCTGGCGCACGATCACCGCGCGTAGGTCCGGCAGCCCGCCGCTCAGTATCTCGCCCAGCCCGGCCGCGTAGTCCGTTTGCAGGAAGCGGTCGCGCAGGATGAGCGCCGCCGCGCCGCACTGCCCCAGGATGTAGCGCACCTCAGCCGGCCGATTGCGCGTGTTGAGCGGGACGAGAATGGCGCCGGCGAGCGTGCCCGCCCAGTGGGCGACCAGCCAGTCCACGCCGTTGGGCAGCCAGAGCGCCACGCGGTCGCCCGGCGCGACGCCGGCCGCGATCAGCCCGGCCGCCAGCCGCCGCGCCGCCGCCGCCAGCGCGCGGTAGGTGATGGTCTCCATGTCGGTCGCCAGCGCCAGCGTTTCGCCGGCCTCAGCCTCATCGGCCAGCAGCAGCGCCGGCAGCGTGCGCAACGCCTCACGCGCGGGCATGGCCGCTCACCTCCTCGCCTTCCGCTCCCGGCGCCCCGGATGTTCCAGATGTCTCAGCCGCCGGCGCTCCCAGCGCGTCCAGCAGCGCGCCGGTGTGGATCATCGCGGTGACGGCGTAGATGTCGGCTTGCAGCTCGCGGTCGCGCTCCACGAAGGGCGAGACGGCGCGGATGCGGTCGTAGGCGGCGCGCGTGCCGCCGAGCTTGTCCGCGCCGCGCAGGTCGGCCGCCTGGCAGGCGCCGAGCAGGTGGATGGCGGCGCAGCGCTCGACGAGCTCCGTCACGTCGCGGGCCTGGCGCGCGGCGATGGCGCCCATCGAAACCTTGTCCTGGTTGTGCGCCTCGGTGGAGCGCGAGAAGACGGTGAGCGGCATGCACTTGCTGAGCGCCTCGGCGGCCAGCGCCGAGATGGCGAGCTGCGCCCCCTTGAAGCCGTGGTAGATGCCCTTCTCTGGGTGGTCGTCGGGCAGCGGCGCGATCAGGTTGGGTGTCAGGCCGTTGTTGAACTTCTCATCCACCATCAGCTCGAACTGCCGGTCCAGCAGGTCGCCGATGCTGGCGACGGCGGTCTTGAGCGTGTCCATCGCCAGCGCGACGTGGAAGCCGGCGAAGTTGCCGCCGCTGTGGACCTGATGGTTCGCCACGTCGTAGAGCGGATTGTCGTTGGCCGAGTTGATCTCGGTGGTGAGCCACTGCCGCGCCCAGGCGATGGTGTCGTAGAGCGCGCCGATGCACTGCGGCGCGCAGCGCAGCGAATAGTTGTCCTGAATCTTGACGGACAACTCGCGGTAGCCGGTCCGCTCGTCCATCTTGCCCGCCGCGCCGATCGCGCTGTCGTAGGGGCGGACGAGCGCGCTCGTCTCCAAGAGCGCGCGGATGGCGGTGGCGGAGCGCACCGAGCCGGCGTGCGGCTTCACATCGCTGATGAAGGGGTGGAAGGCGCTGACGATGCCGGTGAGCGCCTCGCAGAGCATCGCCGTGCAGATATCAGCCACCCGCGCCACGCGCTCGGCATCCAGCAGGGTGAGCGCGGCGATGCCGGCCATCAGGTGCGTGCCGTTGACCAGCGCCAGGCCCTCCTTCTCCGCCAGCACGATCGGCTCCTTGCCCAGCGCCTCCCAGGCAGCGGCAGAGGGCAGCTCGCGGCCGTCGTGCGTCACCGTGCGCTCACCCATCAGCGCGGCGGCGATGTATGAGCCGGGGATGAGGTCGCCGCTGGCGCCGACCGATCCCTGTTCCGGGATCGCCGGCACGTAGTCCTCATTCAAGAGGTCGAGCAGCCGCTCGATGAGGACCGGCCGCACGGCGGAATAGCCCTTGGCCAGGCAGTTGGCGCGCACGAGCACGACGGCGCGGGCGTAGTCCACCGGCAGCGTGGGGCCGGTGCCGCAACCGTTCAGACGCATCAGGTAGGTCTGCATCAGCGCGGCGCGGCCGGGGGCAATCTGGCGGCCGACGGAGTCGCCGACGCCGGTGGTGACGCCGTAGACAGGCACGCCCTCGGCGATCAGCTCGCGATTGAGCCGCAGCGATGTCTCGATGCGCCCGCGCACCGCTGGATCATTGCTTAGCTCGACACGCGCGCCGCCGCGCGCCACCGCCAGCACATCCTCCAGCGTCAGCGACTCGCCGTCAATGCGCACCACGCGCCGGTCGCTCGTCGTGGGTCGTTTCTTTTTCATCTGCTATCGCTTCCTTTTGATTAGTACGGAGCGTGCCCTGATTGTACATCGGCGCCGGCGATGCGTCACGGGGCGAGGGGATGGCGGGGATGAACGTCGCGCACGGTCACTTCCGTACGCACATCTACCGCTCTCTACGTACAATTACCTATAGACAGGGGGGTAAGTCGCTATACTGATGCGGCAGCCGATTGGATACCGGATGGAAGACAAGGAG
>JAICVS010000093.1 GCA_025935195.1 Ktedonobacterales bacterium | reverse complement strand
GCGTTCACGGTACTCGGCATCCTGCCAGAGAACGCGCATACGCTCAGAGATCTGCACGCGAAGCTGCGGATTAGCCGCATAAAGGTCACGCAGGCCCGGAGCAATGCGCTGCCCATTTACCTGCCGGAACGCGGGAAGGCGGTTTTGCGCGATCATGCGCTCACGGCGCTGATGGCGAGCATGCGGATTGCGCGCATAGTAATCTTGCACGCCCGCTCGTTGCGCGGATCGGAACTGCGGATTTTCCCACATCACCCTGACATGCTCCGCATGCAGGTGCAGATGTGCCAGGAACTCCATGCGCTCGATATTTGTTGGCCGATTATCGAAGCGATTGAAGTTCTTGTGATGCCGCACGAATGCGCCGTTGAACGATGGAGCGGAGCCGCGCCGCGCGTTGAACGCATCCGCCAAATGGTGGACGAACTCGTGCTCGCCGGTGGCTGGCTGCTGGATGCGCAGATAGTCGTTCATGCCTTCACGAACAGGCGCGGTATCGAAATAGCCAGGCATGAGGCTGTCGGCGGGCGTGAGGTATCGCGCCTCTTTGTACGTGCCGTCGCGCAGCATGAAGCGATGGTCCGGAGTACAGCGGATCGTCTCGCCGTTGTCCAGCGTGACCTCGACCAGCTCGGCGTTCTTGCGTGTGACGCGCGCGTGGCGGCCCTCACCCACGACGATCTTGCCGTCGGCATCCACTGAGTAGACGTGGAAGACCTCATCAGACGGCAACTCGGCCAACTCGGCCAATGTTTTCTCAGTGCCGTCGAGCAGCTTGATCTTGGTGTCGCCGGTAAAACAGCCAAAATTCCCTTGCCCCAGCACCAGTGGATAGCGCAGATTCCACCACTGCGCCATGCGCACGAGCGTATCGTAGACGGCGGCGTCGCCGTGGGGGTGGTATTCCTTGAGCACTTCGCCGACGATGCCGGCGCACTTGCGGAAGGACCGGTTCGCTTGCAGGCCCATGCTATCCATGGCGAACAGCACGCGGCGATGCACCGGCTTGAGGCCATCACGCACGTCCGGCAGGGCGCGGCTGACGATGACACTCATCGAATAATCCAGGTAGGCGTTGGTCATCTGATCGACGATGCCCACCGGCCTGACGATCCCAAGCTCCATTCGGGTCTGATCCTCCCCCAAGGGTGATGCGGCTGCTAACGTGGACGACGGGTGATAAGTGCGCGCGGGACGCGGCGGGAAGGAGCGAGATCACTTCCGGTCAGTCCAGACATCCAGGTGCGCGGCGTCTTCCGCGGGAAAACACGACACAGGGCGTTCCAAAGAGTATTCTCAGGGGCCGCGCGCGAAGCGGCAGCGAGCCGCTTCCCCTGCGCGCAAACCCTACCTATTATATCACCGAAACGCCTTCAGCCCGCTTCCGCTGCGGCTTAGCGGCCATTACGGGCTATCGGTCTCGACCCTTCTCTCGCAGGGCACGGGCCGTGGGTCGAACGTTGAGGGGGGAGCTGAGCAAGACGAGAGCCTGCCGCTACGCATTCGGGCAGAGATAGTACGTCGGCGGGTTGGTGACATCCGGCGGTATCTGCGCCTGCATCGCGGGTGTGAGGCAGGCCTTGCCAGTCCAGGTATGCGCGACGGGAGCGAGCAGCACAGGAGAGGTCGAGATGAACACGGGCGCGGCGCCGTCCACTGAGAAGCCGAAGTCGAAGGCATAGGTGCCGGAGGCTGCCGGGACATCCACGGTCACTTTGATCACCAGACCGTCGCCAGGAGCGAGCGTAATCGGTAGCGGCGTGACGACAGCCGGCTCGAAGCGCCAAGGCTTGAATGGGTTCGGCGTGCCATCTTGAGTCGCCGTTGCGGTGCTGCCCTGGGCAGCACCCGCCGGGAAACCAGCGCTCAACGTCATATCAATGGGATCGCCTCCACCACAACCTCCTCCGGAGATGCCTGGCCGGGCATACGGCCCATCACAGGCCGGATGTTCGCTGAGCTGCCCAGTGTAAGGGATAAGCGAGGCGATGCGAGAGGTGACGCTATTGATCGTGTGGGAAGCATTCGTGGAAGCATTGCAGAGGAACAGATTGTAACCAGAGGCACCTTTGCCGATGCCTGGATTGACCGGTAGAGAATTGGAGGCTCCAGCACCTATAGATGGAACCTTGTACGGCTTGAGGGGAAGACCTTCTGGGAGTTGGCTGCCTGGATAGGCAAGATTGCCGAGGCCCGCGAACGCGATGAAGTCTCCAACGTTTGCGCCTCGTGCTGCCGGAAACACGGAACTCGCGTAACAGGGATGCCCGTCAGCGCCCAGCGTCGCCTGCGGCACTGCCTTCGGCGTGGGCGAGGGCGTTGCGGTCGGCCTGGGTGTCGCCGTGGGCAGCAGCGTCAGCGTCGCAGCCGTGCCGGACAGCCGCGTTGTGCTGGTTCCACAGCCGGCCAGCAGGATGGCGAGCGCCAGCACACTCAGCCAGCGAAACGACCGTCGCATCTCGTGCCTCCCTAGATCGCAGATGTGTGCGAGCGCGGAGGAGCAGCTTGCTCTGTGCGCTCCATCCAATAGAACGCGCGAGCGCGAGTGATCCGCTGTGAAGTGCGTCACACCGGGCGGCGTTTGCTGACCACGCGCTACAATCACGGCGCGTCCGCTTCATAGACGGGGAGCGCTGCGTCCAGGAGGGAGAACCGATGATGACGAAACGCACAGTCTTGCTGACCGGCGCGGCGGGCCGCATCGGCGCCCCATTCGCGCGCTTCGCCGCCGACCGCTACGACCTACGGCTGGCGGACCGCCACGTGCCGGCTGAGGTGGCGGGTAACGCCGCATGGGTTCAACTGGACGTGGCCGATCTGGCGGCGTGCCGCCATGCGTGCGCGGGGATCGACACCGTCGTCCACCTCGCGGCGGACCCCTCGCCGGAGGCGGACTTCTACGGGTCGCTGCTCGACAACAACATCAAGGGCGCGTACAACATCTTCGAGGCGGCCGCGAGCGCGGGCTGCCGGCGTGTGGTCTTCGCCAGCAGCGCCCAGGCCGTCGCGGGCTATCCCGTCGAGACGCAGGTGCATCCCGATATGCCGGCGCGGCCGCGCAACCTGTATGGCGCCAGCAAGTGTTTCGGCGAAGCGTTGGCGGCGGTCTTCGCGGCTCGGCACGGCCTCTCGTGCATCGCCGTGCGCATTGGCCACTACAACGAGACGCCACCCGACGCGAGCTGGACGGCGCGCGACGTGAGCGCGTACCTGAGCGTGCGCGACTGCCACCAACTGCTACTGCGCTGCGTTGAGGCGCCCGACACCATCCCCTTCGCCGTCGTGCATGGAATCTCGAACAACCGCTTCCCGCTGCTGGACCTCTCCTCCACGCGGGCGCTGCTGGGGTACGCGCCAGAGGACGACGGCTTCGCGTTCCTCGCGCTACACGGATGAGCGGGACACCCGCCAGACGGCACGGCACTTGCGACCCGCGAAGGGCCGCGTCATGATAGAATGGCGCGCAGAGCCGGCGTCAACGGCGACGGCGGCTGAGTGAGACTGCTGTTTAGTTCCACTGCCCCCGATGGAGGAGGAAGCCCCATGCACGCCCGCGACATCATGACCCACGAAGTGATCAGCATCGGCCCGGACGCCACCGTGCAAGACGTGGCGCGGCTGCTCTCGGACTACAACATCAGCGGCTGCCCCGTGCGGGATGGCCGCGACCGCATGGTCGGCATCGTGACCGAGGCGGACATCATCGGCAAGGAAGGCGAGCGCGTCGGCGACATCATGACACCGCGCGTCGTGAGTGTGTGCGAAGACACGGACGTGGACGAGATCGCCCGCATCCTCACCGGCAATCGCTTCAAGCGTGTGCCAGTGCTGCGCGGCGAGCGCGTGGTAGGGATCGTCAGCCGCGCCGACATCGTGCGCATGATCGCGCGGCGCTGGGTCTGCCCGGTTTGCGGCGCCATCCAGCACGCGCGTGCGCCCGAACAATGCTATGCCTGTGGCGCGGACGCCGGGCGACTCGAGCGCGAGCTGGAGCCGCGCATGGAGATTCACGCGCGGGAGTAGCGACAGGTTCTCTCATATCCCAGTCCGCCTATGCGGACGTCGCGGCGGCACGCCATCCAGCCACGGGAAAAATAGTGCGGATACGCCCGATGGTGGTAGGGGCGACGCATGCGTCGCCCGGCGTGGCCCACCCGTACGCCTCGTCCGCTTCTATTGGTCAAAATCCATTAACCGCCGTCCCCTGCCCCCGCGCGATCATGCACAAGCCCTGGGGCGAAGTCCCGTGCCGTTGACAGCGCGCGCGCATGCCTCCTACAATGGCCGAGCCAAAGCCGCGCGGCGTGGTTGTGGAACCGCCGGTGAGGAACGGGTGAGGAACGGGTGAGGAACGAAGGATGGCGCCCTTATGTCCTTGGAGAGCAGCGTACCGATGGAAAACACCGCCCAGCCCGTGTCCACACGCTACACCGTGGCGCACTGGGTATCGGCGATCGTGCATCCGGTCGCGTTCCCGCTGCTCACGCTGGGGCTGGCGATCTTCTTCGTCAGCCACTCAACGGGCGAGGCCGCGCGTGATGTGACACTGGCGGTGCTGCTGACGACGCTGCCAGTGGCGCTGCTGGTGGGCATCCAGGTGCTGCGCGGGCGCTGGACGGACCTGGATGTAAGCGTGCGGCGGCAACGCTACGCGCTCTATCCCTTCGGTGTCGCGTGCATGCTGGCGCTGGCGCTGGCCTACCATGCGGCGGGAGCGCCGCAGGTGGCGGTGCGCTCGGCCGAGGCGCTGGTGCTGGCGAACGTCGCCAATGGACTGATCAACTTCATCTATAAGGTCAGCGCGCACGCGACAGGCGCGGCGGCCAGCGCCACACTGCTCTGGCTCACCGCGCCGTACGTAGGCGTCTCGCTCACCGCCACCATCGCGGCGCTGCTGGTAGGGTGGTCGCGTGTGACCCTCAAGCGGCATACGCGCGGACAGGTGGCGCTGGGCTGGGCCGCCGGCGTGGCCTCGATGCTGCTGGCGCAGCGTGGGCTGCCGCTCCCCCCCCGCCTCTAACCAGCGTTCTCAGGGCTTGTGACCCATTAGCGCACGACTACGCCGCATCCCCACATCCCAGTCTAGCTTGGCCGGGCTTCGCGGCGGCACACCCCCATAGGCGCGGGTGTACCCGCCGGCTACCCCATCCTTGACATCACGCCCAAATAATGGTAATTTAGTTCCATATTCGCGGGGCCACCAGGCTCTGCTGGCACCTGAACAACCGCATACCGAGAGCAAACGCGGCCACCGCACCCTCATGCAGCCATCAGGTTGGCAGCGTGGAGGCGGCCAGCATCCATCAGCACCTTGCCGTTTTTGCCGCCGACCGTGCCACTTCTTTGCCACTTCTTGCCGCGATCTTGCCGTTTTTGCCACCCATAACGCCAAATAACAAGTTGTCACGGGCCGCAAATCGGCTTGAATACGGCACTTGGATGGAGACCGATGTCGATCACAATGGAAAAAGCGGCAAAAACGGCAATGTTCACCTTGCCAGTCAACATTGCCGTGCGGGGGTGATGCTCCGTCAGCATTCCCCCTATCTCTCTCCTAATGCCCTCATGATGCCCTCATGCCGGGCTACTTGGTGACAGTGATAGTCACCAGCATATCGGGGTGGATTTCGCAGGTGATGGAGTAGGTGCCGGCCTTCGGGAAGACCACCACCCGGCTGTCACCCGGTGTGAAGGTGATACCAGTGGAGGAGGCGAAGGGGGCCGGCGCGCCTGGCTGCGCCTCATAGCCGCCGTTCTTACCCGTGACGAGCGTGTGGACGCCGCCGCCCTGCTGGGGATTGTTGAAGAAGACGCCCTGCCCCGCCTTGATGGTGATGGTGGGCGCGCTGACGAATGCGATGTCGCTCATGGCAACGGTCGCGGCGGCGTTGGCGGGGGTGGTGGCCGTGGGCGCGGGAACCGTAGCGGTGGGCGCGGCGCCGCCCGTGCTGGTGCTGCTGTCGCCGCAGGCGGCGAGCAGGACGGTGACGGTGATCAGGCAGGCGATCATAAGCTTGCGCACAGGCATGTCTCTCCTCAGCTTGCGTGGATATGGCGCCGCGTTGCGTCCGCGCCGCTTGCGTGTCGCGCCGCTTGCGTGTCGCGCCGCGACAGTATAGCATACGGCCAAGCTGGCACACACGCTAACTTTTCGTTAGTTATAGCAGTGCCGGGGAACGTTCGACAAGCCTGCTGACGATGGCAGTTGGCGGCATGTGTCATCATGTGGTTCGAGGACAAGCTGAGTTTCCGCGTGCGGCCGAGAGCGTTCGAGGCTTGACGCGCTGGGGCGCGAGTAGCGCGAACACGAAAGGGAGCGACCTCACATGCGATTGCAAGGCAACACCTTCCTAGTGACGGGCGGCGGCTCAGGGCTGGGCGCGGCCTGCGCGCGCGAGTTCACCGGCGCCGGCGCGAGCGTCGTGCTCGCCGACATCAACCCCGAGACAGGCGAAAAACTGGCGGTGGAGCTGGGCGCGCGCGCGCGCTTCGCCAAAACCGACGTGACCGACGAGCAGAGCGTCCAGCAGGCGATCACGCTGGCGAAGGAGGCCTTCGGCGGCCTGCGCGGCGTGGTCAACTGCGCCGGCGTCGGCATCGCCGCGCGCACGCTTGGCAAGAGCGGCCCACACCCGCTGGACCCCTTCATCAAAGTGATCCAGGTGAACCTGATCGGCACGTTCAACGTCATCCGCCTGGCGGCGGCGGCGATGGCCGAGAACCAGCCCGACGCGGAGGGCGAGCGCGGCGTGATCGTCAACACCGCCTCGGTCGCCGCCTTCGACGGCCAGATCGGCCAGGCGGCGTATAGCGCCTCGAAGGGCGGCGTCGTGGGCATGACGCTGCCCATCGCCCGCGACCTCTCGAACCTGGGCATCCGCGTCTGTACCATCGCGCCGGGCATCTTCGACACACCGATGCTCGCCGCCCTGCCCGAAGCCGCGCGGCAGTCGCTGGGCCAGCAGGTGCCGTTCCCGCCGCGGCTGGGCCGGCCGGCGGAATACGCGGCGCTGGCGCGACACATCATCGAGAATACCATGCTGAACGGTGAGGTGATTCGCCTGGACGGCGCGATACGGATGCAACCGCGTTGACATTGAGCGGGCCATTGGCGAGCGTAGTAGCATGATGAGACGGTCCAGCAATGGCCTGCGTTCCTTTGGTCTAGATCGTTGGCCTATCCTCTCTCCATACGGAGCCGAGGATTACCCCCGGCATTCATGCCGGGGCGCGTCCCCCCACTCGGCATTCATGCCGGGAGCCGGCAAACGACGACAATCTCGCCCCATCCAGTATGATATAATCCGGCGCAACGCAGGCAACAACCGGCGCGGCGCAGCCATGAGATACCACCAGGAGACCGTCGAAACCACCATCCCAACCCGCGCCTCGTCACGAGCGCGCGAGATACATCCAGGACAGTAGCGCATGCCAGATACCCGCCGCCGCATCGCCATCCTCGGCAGCACCGGCTCCATCGGCCGGCAGACCCTCGATGTCATCCGCGCCTACCCCGACCGCTTCGCGGTGATCGCACTGGCCGCACGCGGCAACGTCGCGCTGCTGGCCGAGCAGGCGCGCGAGTTTCACCCCCAGCTGGTCGCCTGCACCGCCGATGACCCCGCCACCCAACGCCAGTTGGACGAGCTGCTGCCCGACGCGCTGCGCGGCCTGGATGCGCTCACCACCGCCGCCACCCATCCCGCCGTCGAGATGCTCGTCGCCGCCACCTCTGGCCTGGTCGGCGTGCTGCCCACGCTCGCCGCCATTCGCGCCGGCAAGACCATCGCCCTCGCCAACAAAGAGACCCTGGTGATGGCCGGCCACCTGGTAATGCCCGAGGCGCGGCGGCATGGCGTGGACGTGCTGCCGGTGGATAGCGAGCACAGCGCCCTCTGGCAATGCCTGCGCGGCGAGCGCGCCAGCGAGGTGCGCCACCTGCTGATCACCGCATCCGGCGGCCCGCTACGCACCATGCCGCTGGAGCGTATGCGCGATGTCACCGTCGCGCAGGCATTGGCCCACCCGACCTGGCGCATGGGGCCGAAAGTCACGATTGACTCAGCCACGCTGATGAACAAGGGGCTGGAGGTCATCGAGGCGCACTGGCTCTTCGACATGCCCTACAACAAAATTGAGGTCGTGGTGCATCCGCAGAGCGTCATCCACTCGATGGTCGAGTTCGTGGACGATTCGATCAAGCTGCAAGCCAGCCTGCCCAGCATGCATCTGCCCATCCAGGATGCGTTGAGCTACCCCGACCGGCTGGACCGCGCCGGCACGCCGCTCGCCCACGCGCTACGCTGGCCGGAGCTTGCCCGGCTGGATTTCGAGGACGTGGACCTCGACCGCTTCCCCTGCCTGCGGCTCGCCTACGCCGCCGGCCGGCGCGGCGGCACAGCCCCCGCCGTGCTTGTCGGCGCGGACGAGACCGCCGTCGCGCTCTTCCTGCGCGGCGCGCTGCCGCTGACCGACATCCCGGCGCTGATCGAGACGGCGCTCGAGCGGCATACCGTGGTGGACGACCCCGCGCTGGACGACGTGCTAGCGGCGAGCGCCTGGGCGCAGGACGAAGTGCTGCGCCTGCGCGGCCTACCGTTACGGGATACTGCGCGCGAGAATAGTGGAAGTGTGGGACGTGTTGGGAGTGTGGGGAGTGCGGCCGGGGGCTGACGCCGGCTGTGTGCCGGACGCGGGCCGGCGCTGAACGGGAGTTTTCGATGAATCCGTTGTTTCTGCTGGTGGCTGTGCCAGTCTTCGGCCTGCTGGTGATCGTCCACGAGTTCGGCCATTTCATCGTCGCCAAACGCTCGGGCATCCGCGTGGAGGAGTTCGCCATCGGCTTCCCACCACGGCTGGCGAGCCTTCAGCGCGGCGAGACGAAATATTCGATCAATCTGCTCCCCATCGGCGGCTACGTCAAGATGCCCGGCGAGAACGGCGAGACCACCGACGCTTCCGGCGTCTACGACCCACGCAGCTTCGGCTCCAAGCGCGCCGGCATCCGCGCCGCCGTGCTGCTCGCCGGCGTGACGATGAACTTCCTGCTCGCCATCGTGCTCTTCTCGGCCTCCGAGGCGGTCGGGCATGTCGAGTATCCGCCCGTGGTCGCTGCTGTCGAGAAAGGCTCCCCCGCCGACAAGGCCGGCATCCAGGTTGGCGACCGCATCGTCGCGGTGAACGGCCGCGACATCCAATACTTCTCCCAACTCGTCGAGCTTTCCAATGGCATCGTCGGCCAACAACCCGACGAGAAGACGGTGCCGATGGACCTCGACATTCTGCACAAGGGCGCGACGCAGGCCGTCACCATCACCGTCAACGCCCGCCATCCCGACAACGTTCACCCCGGCCCGCTCGGCATCACGCGCACCTCATCCGACGCCATCGCCATCCGCCCGCCGCTCTGGCAGGCGCCGCTGCTGGGCGTCCAGGACATCGGCAAGGTGACAGTCGGCCTGTATCAGGGCATCGGCCAGGTGGTGCGCGGGGTCATCCCAGCAAATCAGGCGGTCACCGGCCCAGTCGGCATCGTCAACATCACTGGCCAGACGGCTTCCGAGATCGGGCAGGTCGGCTTCTCGCCGCTGCTCTTCCTGGCCGGCTTCCTCAGCCTCAACCTGGCGATCTTCAACCTGCTGCCGGTTCCAGGGCTGGACGGCGGGCGTCTGCTCTTCGTGCTGATCGAGGTGCTGCGCCGCGGCAAGCGCGTCAGCCCGCAGCGCGAGGCCATCGTCCATCTGATCGGCATGGCCGTGCTGCTCGGCTTCGTCCTGCTGGTCACCATCAACGACGTCAGCAACATCGGCCACTAGCGCGTTGCCGCGCCATGACCAGATGCACACAGCGCCGCTCACAATCAGGCGTTGTATAGTGGCCTCGACACATTCTGAAAGATAAGGTGATCGCCATGATAACGGAGCGCTTGCGTCGGGTGGTGGACCAGTTGGCGGCGCTGCCCGAGAATGAGCAAGACGCCTATGCCGTTGGCGCGGGAGAAGAATGGTGTTGTGGAGTGGTTCTGGATCGGCTATCACGCGGTGTACGACAAGCTCCTGGAAGGCCCCTATCCTCCCGCATGCCCTTTGTCCGCTCGCCCGTTTCTCACCGTCTCGCTTCTCTCTCCTTCCTCTGCGATCTCCGCGACCTCCGCGGTTAGTTCTCTCCCCAGAGGTCACGGCCCTTCCACAAGCGGCCCGCAGTGTGCGATAGCATCAGGGGGAGCGGACGTGGCAGGGATGCGGGTGACGCTCGCGGGAGCACGCGAGTGCGGGACGAACCCGCCGTCCCGCGCTACAATCTGACCAGTGCGCCAGCGCGCGGAGGCTTTGCGGAGCGTCGGCGCGCGGCAGCGACACAGACCAGACCAGAAGAACCATCAGCCATCGTTCGCGGGATCGCGGCGCGCTGATAGAGAGGCATTGAGCCAGGTATGCGCAGAACGACGCGCCAGATTCATGTCGGCAACGTGCTGATCGGCGGCGGCGCCCCGATCACCGTCCAATCCATGACCACCATGTACACCCGCGATGTCGCGGCGACCGTGGCGCAGATCCACCGCCTCGAAGAGGTGGGCTGCGAGCTGGTGCGCGTCGCCGTGCCTGAGGAGGAAGATGCCCGCGCGATCGCCGCCATCCAGCGGCAGATTGCCATCCCCCTCATCGCCGACATCCATTACGACCCCAAACTCGCCCTGATCGCCATCGAAGAGGGCATTGACGCCGTGCGCATCAACCCCGGCAATCTGCTCGGCGGGCATGACGCCTTTGTCAAGATCGTCGAGGCGGCCAAACGGGCGGACATTGCCATGCGCATCGGCGTCAACTCCGGCTCGCTTGACGCGCTAGAGCGCGGCCCCGCCATGCGCAAGGTGAGCGTCCAGCGGCTGGACGACGGCACCTTCCTCAAGTCCGACCCAGCCGAGGAGCGCCGCCGCGAGCGCGAGGAGCTTTCCGCGCGCATGGTGGCGAAGGCGCTGGAATACTGCGGCTGGGCCGATGACCTCAGCTTCACTAACTACAAAGTCTCGCTCAAAAGCTCCAACGTGCTTACCGCTGTCGCGGCCTATCGCGCCTTCGCCGCGCAATCCGACGTGCCGCTGCACCTGGGCATCACCGAGGCTGGCACGCTCGTGACCGGCGCGGTCAAGTCCGCGGTTGGCTTCGCGCTGCTGCTGGCCGACGGCATCGGCGACACCATCCGTGTCTCGCTCACCGCCGAACCAGAGGAAGAGATTCCCGTCGCCTTCGAGATTCTGCGCTCGCTGGATCTGCGCCAACGTGGTGTCACCTTCGTCTCCTGCCCCTCCTGTGGCCGTGTCGAGATTGACGTCTTGAAGATCGCCAACGAGGTGGAGAAGCGGCTGACCAAGGTGCAGACGCCGATCCAGGTGGCCGTGATGGGCTGCGTCGTCAACGGGCCGGGCGAATCGCGCGATGCCGACATCGGCCTTTCCGGTGGGCGCGGCAAGGGCGTGATCTACAAGAAAGGCCAATACCTGCGCACCGTGCCGGAGGGCGAGTTCCTCGACGCGGTGCTCAAAGAGGTAGCCGCCATCCTGCCCGAGCACGAGGCGAAGCTGGTCTACCCCGGCGACGGCCAGCTCGGCCCCGTCAGCGCCGGCCGCACGCGCAAGACCGGCATCGGAGCTGAATTGAAGCAGGTGGAGGCAACTCCCACAGCCAAGGCCGCCCGCGGCAAGCCCCTGCCGATGGCCCCGCGCTAGACGTGCCAGACGCCGCCCGTCCCACTCATCTTGCCCATCCGCCCGCGCTCTGCCATACTCTTCCCCGGCGGCTCGTCACGCAGGTGATGTGACGGCGCCCTGGCACGAGGATTGATCATGGCATGCCTGGCGGTCGCGCTCGACGAGCCGCACGCGCACACGTCCGCTGCGCGGCGTGGCGGCGTCTGGCGGCGCAACCCGTGGACCGTCGCCGCGCTGGTGCTCCTCTTCTATGGCCTCTGGACCGCTGCCTTCTTTGCCGGCGGGCGTGATGTGCGCGATCTCACCTTCATGGGTACGCGCTTCCTGGAGCAGAGCCACGCCAGCAGCGTCATCGGCGTTGACCCAAACTATCGCTACTATCCCGATCACATCGGCTATGACGGGCAGTGGGCCTACTACCTCGCGCTCGACCCAGCCAACGCCCGCTATTACATGGACAAGCCCGCCTACCGCTACACGCGCATTCTCTACCCCATGACCGCGCGTCTGCTGGCGCTTGGCCGGCCGCCCCTCATCCCCTACACCCTGCTACTGGTGAACCTGCTCGCGCTGGCCGGCGGCACACTGGCCGTGGCGGCCTGGCTGAAGCGCAAGGGCATCACCCCCTGGATCGCGCTGATCTACGGTTTCTATCCCGGCCTCTTCATCGCCCTCCAGCGCGACCTGAATGAACCGCTGGCCTACGCGCTGCTCGCCCTCGCCGTCTATCTGTTCGACTTCGGCGGCCGTCGCCGGCTGCTCTACGCCGGCCTCGCCTTCGCGCTCGCCATCCTCACGCGCGAAACCACCGCCGTCTTCGCCGTGTTGTATGGCCTCGCGCTGCTGGCGCCGCGCCCGTTCCCTAGGAGCCTGAGCGCGCGGCTGTGGAAGCCCGCGAAGGCGCGGCTCATCCAGGCGGCGACGCTACTCGGCATCGCGCTGGCGCCTGCCTTGCTCTACCGCCTCTTCCTGCGGCTCTGGCTCGGCAATGCGGACGTGCCGGCGGATGTCGTGCCGGGGCTGATCCCGTTCCGCGGCATCCTCAGCTATTGGCCCTGGCAGGGGCCGCAGATCATCGCCGCCGCAACCGTCGTCGCCCCCGCGCTGATTTGCGCCGCGGTCGGCATCCGCGCGCTCTGGCGCCGCCTCTGGCGCGTCGAGGTGTTCATCCTGCTTACCAACGTGCAGCTCTTCGTCGTCATGCTCGCGGCTGGCTCCTTCCCGGATATAACCTCCTCCGCCCGTGTCACCGCCAGCGTCGTGCCCGCCGCGCTCTTTTGCCTACCCGCCTTCGACACCCTCACGCGCCGCAACCGCACCTGGCTGCTGGCCGCCGCCGGCCTCTGGCTCGCCCTGCTACCGTGGCTGCTCGCCAGCAACTTCTACTACTGGTGAGGCACGCGCCATCCTCTCAGCGCACGCGCACCTTGAGCAGCCCCGGCACCAGCGCCGCCACCGCCAGCGTCGCCGCGATGCAGGCCAGCCCGCCGCTGATCACCGACAACTCCGGCGAGAAGATGCCCGCCACTACGCCCGACTCGAACTGACCCAGCGTCGGCCCGCCGATCACGAACATCGCGTTCACCGCGCTGATACGCCCGCGGAACTCGTCCGGCGTCGTCATCTGCACCACGATCCCGCGCAGCACCATGCTCACCATGTCCGCCGCCCCCGCGCCGGCCAGCAGCACCACCCCCAGCCAGAACGGACCCGGTAGCAAGCCGAAGATGACGATGCACACGCCCCAACCCAGGATCGCCAGCGCCACCCCCATCCCCTGGCGCTGCAGCCGCCCGATCCGCCCCGTCAACGGCGCCAGCGCGATCGCGCCGAACGAGGTCGCCGCCTGCAATATCCCTAACCCCTGTGGCCCCACACGGTAGATGTCGTTCGCGTAGACCGGCAGCAGCGCCCGCGGCGAGCCGAAGAACGTCGCGCAGAAGTCCAGCGAGAGCACCGCCAGGATCACCGGGTGCGCCCGCAGGAAGGCCACCCCCTCCGCCAGCGCGCCGAATCCCGCCCGCGCCCGCTTCTCCGCCGGCACACGCGGCACCGCCATCAGCAGCAGCGACCCGATCACCACCAGATAGGTCGCCACGTCAATCCAATAGCTGTTGGCGATACCCGCCACCGCCAGCACAACGCCGCCCGCCGTCGCGCCGACGATGAAGGTGAGCTGCATCGCCACCATCGAGAGCGACATCGCATCCGGCATCTGCGCTCGCGGCACCAGTGTCGGGATGATCGCCTGCCGCGTGGGAAACTCGAAGGACGAGACAGTCGCCGAGGCCAGCACCGCCGCGTAGATGATGTAGACGGTGATCGCGCCGGAGCTGGTGGTCAGCGCCAGCGCCGCCGAGATGCCCGCCAGCAGGATGTTGACCGCCAGCAGTATCTTGCGCCGGTCCAGCACGTCCGCGAAGACGCCACCGACCAGCGAGAAGACCAGCCGTGGGATCGCCTGCATCAACCCGATGATGCCCAGCGCCACCGCCGAGTGCGTCAGCAGAAACACCTGCCAGGCGATCACCACCACCGCCACCTGCGTCCCGGCCGCCGAGACGAGCTGCCCCCAGAACAGCAGCGCGTAGTCACGGTGGCGCAGCACCGCCCACGCGCTCGACCGCCGCGTCACCTCTTCCCCGCCCGCTCCACCAGGAGCTGATAGGAATGATGCCCGTGTGGCCCGGCGCATCTCGTCGCGCGGCTCAGTCTTCATCGCTGCTCCATCCTCACCTAGCCGCCGCGACCACACCGACTATGTAGAAGGGCGACAGGTATATCGCCCGCTAAGCGTACTGAGCGTATCGGGAGTTCGCATGCGGCTCCCATTGTACTGGAAACGCCGCCGCGTCTGCCAGCGCCAGTGCCATGCCGCTCCCCATCAGCCGTGGCCGCGTTCGTCTCCCTCCATCTGGTATGTCATCAGATAGCGGTCGTGGTCGTGGAAGCCGAAGCGGCGGTAGATCGCCATGTAATGACGTCTACTTGAAGGCATAGGCAAGTGCGGCATTCTCAAATCTCTAATGATCTACCGGCGAATCCGCGCTATATGCCGATGAAGATGTTGACAAGACAGCGCCCTGCTGGTATACTCGCCTTGTCGCCTGCCGGATTTTTGGAAGGTCAACTTCTTTGTTGTCGCTTCCCGTTGCTGGCAAACAGGTGATATCAGCGGTTGCCGATTTGGCCGCATGACGGTCAGGAATGTAAAGTTCTCGCAAGAGACAGTCTGTCGAAGGGGGAGATGGAAGATATGAGACAAAAGCAGATACAGCGATTACGCCGACTCATCCCTGTCATTCTTGCCGTCTGCATGATGACAGTAACTGCTCAAACAGCATTTGGTTGGACCCATACAGTGAACCACTTCGATCAGAATCCCAACGACTTCACCTGCGGCTATGCCGACACCGTTCCGTGCTTGTATTGGCCTGTGCCAAATCACGTCAGTGCGATGCTGAATGCGCTTTACGATCCTTCTCTCACCAATATCGGTCCTGCCCATTACAACTTCTTCAATGGCACGTTGTCCAACTCGCTAGGCTATTGGAATGCCGTACAAGGTGTGTTCAATCCGATCATATCCAACTGCAACTTCACAGGTTGCGTAGATCCAGTCCATTATACTAGCGCCGATCTTGGCAGCTTTGTGTGGGCGACCACAGATATAAGTGACTTCGGTGCAGTACAGTTTACTAACGGCCAGTATTACGCCATCCTGAACAGCACCACTACGACCTTCAACACTGAGGTCTCATGGAACAACAGTTTGCAGTACAACCAACTGCAGGCGGATGCTCGCAAAGTTGCGACTCACGAGACAGGCCATGTGGAGGCGTTGGGCCACACAGGCCATGTCGCGGTCATGCATACCGGGGCGGAAAACTTCTACACCCCGCAAGCCGACGACATCAACGCAATGCAGTCCATCTACACGGGCTTCATCCCAGCATAAGCGTAGACTGCTCGTCCTTCGTCTCTACTTTTCGCCGCAAGCTGGGGTATCTAGCGGTCCGGCCTGTGATGGAGTCAGTAGGAGCTACGATTAGAGCAAATCTGCAAAAGGTTGGACAGGCGAGCAGCGCCCGAAGCTGCATCGAACAGAGGCGATTCACCGCCTGCCAGTTCTACCTTTCTGAGCTTTGCTGTAGGAGGTACCAGGTGCTCTCGAGGGTCTTCTCCCATAGTAGGATGGGCTTGGTCATTGTGTTGGCTTCGGCCGCGGCGTTGCTCGTATCGCTGAGCGCGTGCGGCCCAGCGACAACGCAGCCCACTTCATCATCAAGCGGTGGGCAAAATGCCAGATCCGGCCTGCACATTCGCCTGGATGCGGATAAATTTGAGTTTACGTCCGCTGAGCAGTTCTGCCAGACGCTCGCGACGGCTGAGGTCGTGGTTGGCTCGCATGGGGCTGCCCGCTGGAACACGGCGGATGGTGCGCTCCCTGCCGCGATCACAACACATAGCGACGTAGTCTCGCAGAACTACCGCATCTACACGCCCATCACGTTCGCGCAATTTACGCCCCTGATTGATCATCGCAAAGTCGCGACCCAGGAATTTCTCACGCTTGGTGGTCAGGTGGGACAGGATAGCTACTCCATGGATGGGGCCCCCACATTGCCAGGAACCGGCGGCCATTATGTCGTTGTCCTCTATCCCTCCTCGCCGCACACTGGTGGCAACACAGAGGCGTCGCTTGTCGTAGGCAACGCATATCCAGTGAACGCCCAGGGGATGGTTGTGCTCCAGGCTGCTGGCGATCCGAATGAGCCGGGTGTCGGTCCAGCGCAACCCGCCATAACGATCACCTTGGCATCACTGAAGCAACAGCTTGCCGGGTGCAAGCCCTAGCCTATTCTGTGAGGCTTCTCACCGTGACGCGCTCCAGGCGCGTGCGGAGCGCACGATACCCGCTCTGGTGGTGATGAGGACCACCGGAGCGGGTGCTTCGTCTACACGTCCTGCCCAGTGGCGGCATCTTGCTAACTGTGGTAGCATGCGCGCACACCCCATCACATCCGCGCGCCGCCAAAGCCGCACGTGCCATCTTCATAAGACCGGCGCATACTGACGAACAGGAGCATCCATGCCGCCCGTCGCGCTGGGACTGCTGCTCACGGCGGCAGTGCTGCACGCGAGCTGGAACCTGCTGCTCAAGCGCGCCGGCTCCCGCCTGCTTTTTGCCTACTGGGCGCTGGTGGTGAGCGTGATCGGCCTCCTGCCCGTGTTGGCCCTCACCGGCCTGCCGCCCGCGCGCGTCTGGCTCTTCGCGCTCGCCAGTGGCCTGGGCGAGGCGGTCTATTTCTTCCTGCTGACACGCGCCTACGACATCGAGGACTTCTCGCTGGTCTACCCGCTGGCACGCGGCGCGGCCCCCGTCTTCCTGCTCGTCTGGGCGGCGCTCTTCCTGGGCGAGCGGCCGAGCGCGGCAGGCCTCGCCGGCATCGCGCTGCTGATCGCTGGGCTGCTGCTCGTCGGCGGGGGTGTCTGGCGCTGGCGCGCGGACAAGGCGGGGTTCAGCCGGGCTGGCACCTTCACCGCGCTCGCCGTCGCGCTCGCCATCTCGATCTACACCACCATTGACGGCGCGGCGGCACGCTTCGCCGCGCCCATACCCTATGCCGCGTTGATCTTCTCCACGGCGGCTATCTTCATCACACCGCTCGTGCTGGTGCGCTACGGCGCCCGCGCCGCGCTGGCGGAAGCGCGGGCGAATTGGCCGCGCATCCTGCTTGTGGGCGCGCTCACTCTCACCACCTATGTGTTAATCTTGCGGGCGTATGCGCTCGCGCGCGTCAATTACGCGGGAGCCATCCGCGAGGTGAGCATCGTCTTCGCGGCGATCATTGGCTGGCGCTGGCTGGGCGAGCGCTTTGGCGCGGTGCGCACGGCTGGTGCTATCGTCATAGTCGCGGGTATCCTGGTGATCGCCGTCGCCGGCTGAACGCCCGCCGCACGATCTCCGCGCCCATCACCACCCCAGCCAAGGAGCGAGCGATGTCCACGCCGAGGGCCTCCGTCCAGATCCGCGTCTCCTTCGCCGACGTGGACAGCAGCCAGCGCATCCACTTCACCGCTATGTTCCGTTACTTCGAGGTAGCCGAGCACGAGCTGATGCGGCGCATCGGCCTGCCCTACGCCACCTCACTGCACGAGTTGGCCCTGCCGCGCGTCCACCTCTCGTGCGACTTCAAGGGCGCGGTGCGCTACGACGATCAACTGGCGGTGGTGGCGGAAGTCGAGAAGGTGGGCCGCTCCTCGTGGACCGATGTCTTCACGGCGTATCGGCTGACGGGCGAAGAAGGGTGGTTTCCGGCGAGCCAGGCGGTGGTGGCGACGGGCCACATGACCATCGTGACGATGGACCCCGCCAGCGAACGCGCGGTCCCGC
>JAICVS010000161.1 GCA_025935195.1 Ktedonobacterales bacterium | reverse complement strand
TACCGACAGCTTGAGAGGAGGTCTCACATGCTTGCGCGATTGGGTGTTCTCCTGCGTCTCGCCTTTCCGGTCGAGCTTGCGCTCGCCTTCACTGCCGCCATCTTCTTGCTGGGTTTCGTCACCGCGATGAGCGCCGCGCCGGCGTCGTCATCGGCGCGGACACAGCAGGCCATCGTTGCCCCGGCGACGGCATCGCCAACCATAGCCGCCGGCGCCACCAGCGGCTCAACCGTCACCGGAGAGACCGCGGTGCCGGCGACGGCCGCCACCGTCACCATGGGCGCGCAAGGCGCATCGTTCGTCTTCGCTCCCGCCACGCTGACCATCCGCGTCGGGACGACCGTCACCTGGAAGAACACCTCGACGGTCCCGCATACGGTGGTCGGTTCGGGCTTTGACTCCGGCGTGCTCATGGCGGGGCAAAGCTTCACGCGTACCTTCACGCGGGCCGGCACGTTCGCCTATACCTGCACGATCCACCCCGGAATGGCAGCCACCATCACGGTTGTCCCATAGGCCACAGCGCCGAGCGTTCGTCATGGGAGGATTACGATCATGAATAGCTCACGGGGAAGAAAACTGCTGGGCACGCTGGGCCTGCTGGTGCTGCTGATCTACGTGGCGGGCGTCTTCACGGCCGGCTACGCCGCCGGCACCACCGTCGCGGCCAGCGCGCGGCCCGCCTCAGGGAGCATGTCCGCATCCGCGCGCGCCGGCAAGACCTCCGCCGCGCCATCGGTGACATCCACAGCCTCCGCGGCAGCCACAGCCGGCGCGGCGACGCCATCTCCCACACCGACGGGCTCACCGGCGCCCGGCCTGCCGGTCTCCGCCGCCGCGCCAGGCACGCTCACCATCTCGATGCTCACCCGTGGGAGCGCCTTCGGCTACGCTCCCGCTTCCGCCTCCATTCCAGCAGGGACGACCGTGCGCTGGGTGAACGCCTCGAGCGCGCCGCACACGGTGACGGGGTTCGGCGTAGACTCAGGCATCATTCCCGTCGGCGGCCAATTCACCTACACATTCTCGCGGCCGGGAACCTACACCTATAGCTGCATGCTGCACCCCGGCATGACCGGCGTGATCGTCGTCTACGCGGCCACCGCCGGCCGGCCCGTCCCGCCGCCGCCACTCGTTCCCACTCCCCAGCCGGCGCCCATCCTGCCGCCGCCGCCACCGGCTCCAGGCGTTGCCGCCGTGACCATGACGCAAGGCGCCGATTTCGCCTTCTCGCCGGCCACGCTCACCGTTCCGCTCGGCACAACCGTGCGCTGGACGAACGCCACCAGCGCGCCCCACACCGTGACCGCGGCCGGGTTCGACTCCGGCACGATCCCGTCAGGCGGCACGTACAGCCACACGTTCACACAAGCCGGCGCCTTCAGCTATCATTGCGCCTTCCATCCGAACATGACCGGCACGATCATCGTCAGCGGCACGGCCACGCCGCCGCCTTCCGCCACCCCGCCGCCCACATCCGCCGCCGCGCAGGTGCAATTGATCAAAAACGACGGCGATTACTCATTCGCCCCGGCGGCGCTCTCCATCAAGGTCGGAACGGTCGTGACGTGGCTCAACACCACCGGCGATACGCTGACGGTAGACGGCGCGAGCTTCCATTCCGCGCCCATGGCGCGCGAAGGCGGCACCTGGAGCCACCTGTTCACCACTCCGGGAACCTATACCTACAGCTCCAGCCTGCGCCCAGAGATGTCCGGCACCATCATCGTCTCCGCCTGACCCACCGGCGGCCCTGCCGAGGCGCACGTACGGCAGCGGCATCCACGCGACGCGCCACCCGCATGATCGCCGCTACTGGCGGCTCGGTCGGATGGCGCGTATGGATGTACAACAGGCTTCAGGCGCCTATTTCACCGGCGGATATGAGACGAAGACCGTCTTGATCTCGCTGAACTCCTCGACCGCCTTGTGGCCCAGCTCGCGGTGGCCGTTGCCGCTCGCCTTCATGCCGCCGAAGGGCAGGTGCGGCTCCGCGCCGGTCGTGCCGGCGTTGATGTAGATCAGCCCGCTCTGGATGTCGCGCATCGCGCGGAAGACCGTGCGCGCGTTCTCCGTGAAGATCGCGCACGAGAGGCCGTACATCGTCGCGTTGGCGGCACGGATGGCGTCGTCGTAGTCCGCAACCGGGATGATCGAGACGAACGGGCCGAAGACCTCTTCCTGCGCGATACGCATATCCGTCGTCACGTTGGTGAAGACCGTCGGCGCGTAGAACGCGCCCTCCGCCAGCGCGCCCGCGGTCAGTGGCTTGCCGCCCGTCAGCAGCGCCGCGCCCTCGCTCGTGCCGATCTCGGTGTACTCGTGGACCGCGCCGACGCGCCCCTGGTTCACCAGCGGCCCCATCTCCGTCTCCGGCAGCAGCCCGTCGCCGATGCGCAGCTTCTCGGCGGTGGCGACCAGCTTCTCGGCGAACGCCTCGGCCACACGCTCATGGACGATCACGCGGCTGGTGGCGGTGCAGCGCTGGCCCGTCGTGCCAAAGCCGGCCCAGGCGACGGCGGCCACCGCCTCATCCAGGTTGGCGTCGTCCATTACGATCACCGCGTTCTTGCCGCCCAATTCGAGGCTGCAGCGGCGCAGATCGCGCCCGCACAGCTCCGCGACGTGCCGCCCCACCTCGGTCGAGCCGGTCAGCGAGATCATGTTGACGGACGGGTGCGTCACCAGCGTGTCGCCCAGCGTGCCGCCGGGGCCGGTGACGAAGTTGAGGACACCGGCCGGCAGCCCTGCCTCGATCAACACCTCCACCAACGCGGCGGCCGAGAGCGGCGTGTCGCTGGCCGGCTTCAAGACGACGGTGTTGCCGGCGAGCAGCGCGGGAAAGGTCTTCCACGCCGGGATCGCCATCGGGAAGTTCCACGGCGTGATGATGCCGACCACGCCCACCGGCTGGCGCAGCGTCAGGCAGAGCTTGTCGGCCAGCGCCGACGGCACGGTCTCGCCCTCGGCGCGGCGCCCCTCGCCGGCGGTGTACTTGCCGAAGTCAATCGCCGTTTGCAGGTCGCCCTGCGTCTCCTTGAGCGGCTTACCCATCTCGCGCGTCATCTGCCGCGCCAGCCGGTCGCGCTCGCGCTCCAGGATCAGCGCCGCGCGCAGCATGATCTCGCCGCGCGCCGGCGCCGGCAGCGCCCGCCAGGCCGGCAGCGCCGCCTCCGCCGCGCGCACCGCCGCGTCCACATCGGCGGGCGTGGACTTCTGGAAGCGCGCCACGATCTCGCTGCGCCGCGCGGGATTGGTATCGTCGAACGTCTCACCGGAGGCGGATGGGCGCCACTCGCCGGCGATGTAGTTGAGGTAGGTGCGCGGCGCGGTCTCCGTGGCCTCGGCGCCGCTGGGCTTCGATGTGGTGGTCGTCATAAGAATCGTCTCGCTCCTCCGCTTCGAGTTCGCGGCCGCGCGGGCATCGTCGCCGCCGCGCCGCTGCGCTGGATCGTGATCTGGCGGACACCCGGTGAGTATAGCATCCGCCGGCGCGGGAGCGACGCGCCGGGCGTGGCCCCGTCGCCGATCCTGAGTCCACGCAGGTGGACTTCGCGGCCAACGGCCATCCAGGCGCGATTTCAATCGCCGGCCGGCCTGCGCCCGCGGCCTGTTCGCGTCGGCCTGCGCCTGCGGCCTGTTCGCCGGCTACTTATGGCCGCGCGGACGCGCCAAGATAGGCGAGCATGGCGGCGCCGGTCTTGATGCCGGCGATGAAGCGCGCGACCTCGATGTTCTCGTTGGGCGCGTGATTGGCCTCGTCGGCGTTCGCGTACGGCACCGTGAACGCCGGCACGCCGAGGATGCGCGTGAAGACGTACTCCGGCAGGCTGCCACCCAGCGCCGGCACGAGCAGCGGCTCCTCGCCCTGCGCCGCGACGATGGCCTGGCGCAGCGGCGCCGTATAGGCTGAGTCCAGCGGCGTCTTCGAAGGGTCCATCGCGCCCTGGTAGATCACCTCCACGCCGGGCGCGTGCCGCCGCACGTGCGCGACCACCTTGGCGAAGACATCCTCTGCCCGCTGCGCCTCCACCAGCCGCATATCGCACTTGGCGAACGCCTCATGTGGCAGCACCGTCTTCGAGCCAGGGCCGCCATAGCCGCCGTGCAGCCCGTTGATCGTGAAGGTCGGCCACGCCGCGAGCCGCTCCGCATAGCCGCGCCCGTCCGGCGTGTCCAGCGCGCTCGCCCCCAGCGACGCGCGGATGGCCTCCAGGTCGCCGGGCAGCCGCGCCAGCGCCTCCCGCTCCAGCGCGGTTGGCGGCAGCACATCGTCGTAGAAGCCGTCAATTGTCACCTCGCCGCGCGCGTTCTTCATCGTCGCCAGCAGATGCACCAGCGTCCACAGCGGGTTCGGCGCGACACCGCCCCAGTTGCCGGAGTGCAGGTCGCGGTCCGCGCCGCGCGCGCGCAGCTCGAAGCTCAGCACGCCGCGCACGCCGAAGACGATCTGCGCCCGCCCACTCTCGTGAACCGGACCGTCGCTCGTGATCACCAGATCGGCGTGCAGCGCATCGCGGTGGTCGCGCACGAAGTCCGGCATGCGCGGGCTGCCGATCTCCTCCTCGCCCTCCAGCAGCACCGTCACATTGCAGGGCAGCGCGCCGCGGCACGCCAGCAGCGCCTCCAGCGCGAGCATCTGCGCGAAGTGCTGTCCCTTGTTGTCGCCGGCCCCGCGCGCGTAGATACGCCCGTCACGGATCGCCGGCTCGAACGGCGGCGAAACCCAGGCGTCCAGCGGATCGGGCGGCTGCACATCGTAATGGCCGTAGAGCAGCACGGCCGGCGCGTCCGCCGCCGCGCCCTCGTACCGGCCCAGCACCATCGGCCACCCCGCCGTCGGCATCACCTCGGTGACCAGCCCCAGCCCGCCCAGCATCCCCGCGACGAACTCCGCCACCTCGCCCATGCCCGTACCCCACGCGCTGATGCTGGGCATGCGCAGGTAGGCGATCAATCGCTGCACGAACTCGTCGCGCCGCTCGTCAACGTAGGCGAACACGTCGCTGAGATCGGGCGCGGGCGTCGGGGTGGATGACATGGCGCATCGGCTCCTGTCTGTGGGATAGAGGGTGAATGGGGCGCGAGGAGTGACGAGGAGGGTATAGCGCGGCGGGAGTGCGGCGGTGGTCATGTCAACTGGGCAATGGCAATCGCGGTCGGCATGAGATTCCCGCTCGATAGCGAGACTGACACGCTGGTAGTGCCGTGGGTGAAGACTGCCTGCACAACGGTGATGGGCGCGTCGGAGCGCGCTCCATCGGGCGTGCGGAAGGACTGAAACACTGACCATCCGGCGGCAGGCATCGCCGCCTCGTAGAACCGCTGGACATCGGCCAGGCAGGCGAGGGCAATGCGATAGTCGCCGCCCTGGCTCAGCATGAGATCGGCGGGCAGGGGAACGCCGGCGGCCTGCCCGCTCGCGCTGGTGACGGTCTTCCCACAGCGCACGACGGCCAGCGGGTCGGCGGGGATGCCCTCCTCGATCTGAAGGGTGCGCGCGGGATTGTCGTAGTGGACGGCGAGCCAGGCGCTCTGATTGAAGTAGAGCGCGCCGCCGATCGCGCCGAAGGGGCTGTCTCCGTGCCCTTGATCGATCAATTGCCATCCTCTGGCAGCCAGCCGCGCATCGTCCATAGGAGGGTCTGTGGGCACCGTCGTGTAGGTCGCGACCAGGATCGTGAAGGCGCCCGTCACCTGGCTGGAGCATGTGATCTGGTGGGAGCTTGCCGCGACTGGCATATCGCCGGGGGCGCAGCCGAAGGTGGCGATCGCGTGCGGTGTGGGGGTGGCGGGGGCGCTCGTCGGCGTCGGGGCCAGGGTGGGAACGCGCGTGGCGGTCGGCGCGTGCGCTGCTGGCAAGGATGCGCGCCCTTCGTTGCCAGCGGAACAACCTGCCAACATGAATGCGATGCCGAGCAGGAGCGATGCGATCAGGCGGTGTAGGCAGCGAGCGCACATAGCTGGCCCTCTATCTGTCCCGCCGCCATCAGGCCGTCATCTCAAGCGCCAGCCTTGGCCGGGGCAGCGAGCATGCCCATTGTAGCAGGGGGCGTAAGTACCTCCTGTGACATTGCTCACAGCTTGGCACACCGGGCAATCTTCCAGGTCGCTGTGCTCACCAAGATCAACCGCCGCGCGTGCCGGCCCCGGCGGGTTCTGATCCACGACCGACGGGATGGAGACGTGCGGCTCGTAGCCATCGTTCCAGACGAGCTGGCACGCGCCGGCATGCGCGGGCAGATCGAGGCGCAGCACGAGCGAGGCCCGTCCACGCCCCATCGGCAGCACCACGCGCCCGCATTCGACGCTCACCGCTTGCGCCGGCCAGTAGAGCGAATGATACCGCTTGTCCTTATAGGGGTAGCGCAGCCCCTGGTTTCGCCGCCTGGCCTGGCGCGTATTCTCCACAATCGTGAGGAACTGATGGCAGATCATCTGCACCGTCTGACTGTGCAGCGCGAACTCACCTTTGGTCGCGCGCTGCAAGTCGTCGCGCGTGGGCCAGGGGAGTTGGTTGCGCCGGGCGTCGAGGTGCAGATCGCGGCAGCGCGTCCAGACGCGGGCCGCCTCCATCTGCGCCTCGCGCAGCCGCCGTTCGAGCGACCCCGGCAGGCCGGTGAGCCGGTAGATTCGTGACGTCTCCATAGCTTCTCCCCCAAAAGTGATGCCATTGAGAGAGATACCGGGGGCGAAACGGAAAGCGGAAAGGCAATCCCGAAAGCGTGACGAAACGCGCCAATCCTGGAGGATCAGACTCGCGCGTTATTGAGGTGGGACCGGAGGGATTCGAACCCTCGACCCAGCGCTTAAAAGGCGCCTGCTCTGCCACTGAGCTACGGTCCCGCATGAGATGGCATGTCATGTCGCCACACGCCAGCATAGCACGCGGGCCGCATCGGTCGCAAGCGCGGCGTGGCGCGGGGCCTTTTCATTCTCCCCTCTCATCCCAGTCCGCGACGGCGGACTTCGCGGCCGTCAGGCCATCCAGGCGCGATTTCAATCGCCGGCCCGCCCGCGCGCGGCGTGTCCGTCAATGTAGGCGGCGTTGAACGTGCCGCCCTCCGCCGGCCCGCCCGCCCGCGGCGTGTCCGTCCCACATTGTCAAACTCCATCAATCGCCGGCTGGCCCGCGCGGCCTCCGCCCCCACGGGATGAGCCCCGGCATGTATGCCGGGGAGCCAACGAATGTCAAACCGCATTACGGCCGCGACCCCGCCCCGCTTGCCATCCCGCCCGCATCTCTGCTATCCTGCGTACAACGGGCCGCTAGTAGCAGTGCGGCGGGGGGTGGCGCATGGGTAAAGTGGCGACCAGAACAACAGCGCCCACACGCACAGCGCCCAGCGGCGGGCCAAACTGGCCGCGCACCATCCGCCGCCTCGTCGCCGCCGCGATTGGCTCCGTTTTCGTCGCCGCCCTCGCCTACGAGCGCGACAAGTGGCTCCCCCCGCTGCTAGACCACTGGCTGCCGGACGCCTACGCGCGCGTGCGCGGCCAGCCGCTCGCCATCCAGATCGGCGCCGCTGTCTTCGTCCTCGATATGCTCCTCGCCGCCGCCATATTTGTCATCCGGGATCAAATCCTGCGCGTCCGCGAAGCCGCCGAGGCATCGCGTGACGAGGACGAACGCCAGCAACGCAATATGGCCGCCGGAGCCGCTCAGGCGTTCGCGCCGCCCGCCGCCGCAATCACCGCCCAGGGAAGAGAGATCGCGGACAAGGTTGATACTGTCCAGCGGACCGCGGACAAGGGCGTTGAACAGGGCGAAGCAACGCTGGTGCTCGTCCGCGCGATGGACCGCAAGCTGACAGCCGCCGCCCCACCCATCCCCGCCACCGTCGCCGCCCCTGGCGGCCTGCCCCGTCCCGCCACCCTGCTCGGCCGCGACGACACGCTGGCCGCCCTCATGCGCGACTTGCGCGATCACGACGCCCCCATCGGCGTCTTCGCGTTGCACGGCATGGGCGGCATCGGCAAGACCGCCCTCGCCGCCGAAGCCGTCGCCCGCCTCTCCGCCGACCGCACCGCCTTCCCCGGCGGCGCCGCCTGGATCTCCTGTGAGTCCCTGCATGGCGCCGACGGCCTCGCCGAGCTCTGGTCGCGTGTCGCCCGCGCCCTCGGCCTGCACGAGATCGCCGCCCTGCCCGACGCCGCCACCCGCCGCGCCGCCCTCGCCTCCGCCCTCGCCACCCGCCCGCGCACCCTGCTCGCCCTCGACAACGTCGAGCCGGCGCTGGACGCCTACGCCGCCCTCGACACGTTGGCCGCTGCCGGCCGTATTGCCCTGCTGCTGACCGCGCGCCAGCCCGTCGCCCCCGACCGCCTGCGCGCCGTCGAGCTGCCGCCGCTGCCCGATCCCGACGCCGTGCATCTTTTCACTCAGCGCCTCACCCAGGCCGACCCCAGCCGCCCCACCGCCGGCGACCTGCCGCACATCCCCGCCCTCGCCGCCGCCGTCGGCGCGCTGCCGCTCGCCCTCGAACAGCTTGCCGCCTATGCCGGCGCGCAGCAGCGCCCGCTCGCCGCCCTCGCCGCCGATCTGGCCCGCGATGGCATCAACGCCGCCGCCTTCCGCGCCAACCCACAGCGTACGCTCGCCGCCACCTTCGACCGCTCCTGGGACGTGCTGCTCCCGCGCCAGCGGCGCCTCTTCGCCGGTCTCTCGCTGCTCGCGGGCGCCAGTCTCCCGCGCGCCGCCGCGCTCGCCCTCGCCCCGGCCACCGTCGCCACAACTGAGGGCGAAACCGCCGACCCTGACCCCGACGCCGATACCGCCGCGCTCGTCACCTACGCGCTGGTCGAGCCGCTGGCGAACGAGCGCCTGCGCCTGCATCCGCTGCTGCGTGAGTACGCCGCCGCCAAGCTGCGCGATCTCGGCCCCGCTGTCGCATCCCCCCTGGGCGACGCCCTGCTCGCCTACTGGATCTCCGACGCCCGCGCCCACCCCGGCTTCGATGGCATGGATGCGCTCGAAGCCGAAGCCCCAGGCCTCATAGGCGCAATCGCGTGGGCGCACGAGCATCAGCGGTACCACGAAGTGTTGTCCATAGCACATGCGCTCAACCGCTTTTGGTTCGTGCGCGGCCGCATAGACGAGGCGCGATTTGCGCGCCCTCTGGCGCTCGAAGCCGCGACACGCCTCAAAGACATGGACGAGCAACAATGGGCGGAACACGAGCTTGCTGTGCTGAATGCCGGGCAAGGTTTGCTGGCCGAGGCGCGGGCGGGGTATGAGCGCGCGCTGGCGCTGGCCCGCCAACTGGGCGACCCGGCCGCCGAGCGGGACGAGACGCACGCACTAGCCGGGCTCGAACATAACGCAGGGAACTTGGACGAGGCACAAGCAGGCTACGAGCAGGCGTTAGCGTTGGCTCGCCGCCTAGGTGATCCATCCAGTGAGGCGCTGGAACTGCGGAACATCGGGCGACTCGTCGGACTGGATCGCGGGCGCATTGCCGAGGGACGTCAGCTCATTGACCAGAGCCGCGCGATCTATGAGCGTCTTGGAGATGTGTACGAGATCGGCAGGTGCCATCAGCAGCTCGCATGGCTCGATGAACGCGAGCGCAAGCATGATGAAGTCATCGCCCACTACCGCGAGGCGCTGCGCCGCTTCGAGCAGGTCCAGTCGCCCGACGCCGAAGACGTGCGTGCGGCGTTGCGCGAGCTCGGCGCCGCGCCATGACCCGCCCGCGCCCCTCTCGCGACTGACTGACCGTCAGTCACCACCACCCCATCCGCTTGACATCCCGCCCCTCTCGTGGTATATTCGTTCTAGTCACGCGGCGCCACCCCGCGCCGCCCGCACCTTACCAATTTCATACAGGCCCAAAACACCGCGCCCTCACCCCATCGCAGCCGCGCGCCTGATCGCCCGCGCATGGCC
>JAICVS010000187.1 GCA_025935195.1 Ktedonobacterales bacterium | reverse complement strand
TGATACTGGTGGCGAATTTGGTAGGAAGCAGGGAGCAAGACGAGGCACGGCCCATGCTGAGGCAGCCAGCGCCATCTGCTGTGGCGAAGAAGGAGCCGAGCCATGTCACTCAAGAGCCTGCCGATCCCCCCAGTGCCAGATGAGACCGCCCGCATTGCCCGCGCGGCCTTCCCGCACGGTGCCGTGCCTATGCAACTGCGCGATGTGCTCGGCATCCTCTACCGCGACACTGATTTCGCGGACCTTTTCCCGGTGAGGGGGCAGCCCGCCGAGGCGCCCTGGCGGCTCGCACTGGTGACGGTGCTGCAGTGCCTGGAAGGCCTGACGGACCGTCAGGCAGCGGACGCGGTGCGGGGTCGGCTGGATTGGAAGTATGCGCTCAGTCTGGAGATCACCGACGCAGGCTTCGACCACACCGTCTTGAGCGAGTTTCGTGCCCGGTTGGTGCACGGGCAGGCGGAACAGCGGCTCTTTGATCTCGTGCTCGACCAGGCACGCGCCCGTGGCTGGCTCAAGGCGCGCGGCCGGCAGCGCACCGACTCGACGCACGTGCTGGCGGCGGTGCGAGCGCTCGGGCGCCTGGAATGTGTGGGCGAGACGCTGCGCCATGCCCTCAATGTACTGGCGGACGTCGCCCCAGACTGGCTGCGCGCCCAGGCCCTTCCCCAGGAGTGGGTCGAGCGCTACGCGCGCCGTGTCGAGGAATACCGCTTGCCGAAGAGCCAAGCGGAGCGCGTGCACTATGCGAATGTCGTGGGAGCCGACGGTTGGCAGCTGCTCGACGCGCTCGCAGCCCCTGACACGCCAGCGTGGCTGCGCGAGGTGCCGGCAGTGCAGACGCTGGGCCGCGTGTGGCAGCAACAGTATCACCCGCGCGAGTCGGATCAGTCGGATCAGTCGGATCAGTCGGATCAGTCGGATCAGTCGGATCAGTCGGACGCGCGGGGGAGGCAGTGGGGTGAGTGGCGCGCGAAGGAGGAGTTGCTGCCCTCGGGCCAGATCGAGAACTCGCCCTACGATCCTGACGCCCGCTACGGCAAGAAACGCGAGATCAGCTGGGTTGGCTATAAACTGCATGTCACCGAGACCTGCGATCCGGCGACGCCACATCTCATTCTTCAGGTGACTACCACGCCCGGCGCAGTGGCCGACGAGACCATGCTCATCCCGATCCAGGAAGACTTAGCCCAGCATGACCTGCTGCCTGAGACCCATCTGGTGGACAGCGGCTACATCAATGCTGATGTGCTCGCGACGAGTCACGCCCGCTTCGGCGTCGACGTCGTAGGACCGGCGCGAGGCAACTACCGCTGGCAGGCACAGGAGCACAATGGCTTCGAGGGGCACCACTTCATGGTCGACTGGGACGCCGAGCGCGCCATCTGTCCGCACGGGCATGCCAGCACCAGTTGGACGGTGAACTACGACCGGCGGCATGGGCAGGCGCGCCAGATGATCTCGGTCCGGTTCGCGGCGGCGGATTGTCTGCCCTGTCCGAGTCGAGCGCAGTGCACCCGGGTGAGCCAGCGCACGATTACGTTGCATCCGCGCGAGCAGGAACTCGCTTTGCGGCGCGCACGGGAGCGAGAGCAGACCGAGACCTTTGCCACGACCTATGGGCAGCGCGCAGGAGTCGAGGGGACACATTCCCAGGGCCTGCGGGTCTGCGACCTGCGCCACGCACGCTACCAGGGGCAGGCGAAGACGCACCTGCAACACCTCATCGCGGCGACGGCTCTCAACCTCCTGCGCATCTGCGCCTGGCTGAATGGCACACCGACGGCACCCACGCGACAATCTGCCTTCACCACACTCATGACTCAAGCTGCCTGACAGCTCACTCCAATGAATTCGCCACCAGTATCACCGATGACATCCTACACGCGGCGCACTTGTCCGCGGACGAGCCGCGCCGGGAGATTGCCATCCTGCTCTTTCAGCAAGAGCGATTGACCCTCGGGCAGGCAGCGGAATTGGACTTTCAGCGGATGCTCGCCGAGCGCGGCATCGCCGTTCACTATGGCATCGCGGAGTTCGAGGACGATCTGACGACGATGCGATCACTGGGTGACCTGTAATCGCATCGTCGTCAGCAATACCTCTCCGGTCAGCAATCTCGCGGCGGTTGACTGGCTAGACCTGCTCCGTGAGGTGTTTGGCCGCGTGATCGTGCCACAAGCCGTCTTCGTCGAATGCACTGCTGCCGGCGCTGGACAGCTTGTGGCCGACCGGATTCGCGTCCAGGCGTGGATCGAGACGCGCGATGTCGCTGATCGCGCGCTCGTGACCCAGTTGCGGCGAGAGCTTGACGCGGGCGAGGCTGAAGCCATCGCGCTGGCGATCGAGTTAAAAGCAGATCGGCTGCTACTTCATGAGTGGCTTGGCCGTGCTGTGACAGCGCGCTTCAGTTTGCCTGTCATCGGGCTACTGGGCGTCTTCGTGCTTGCTAAACAGCGCGGCCACATTCCCGCGGTCAAGCTGGTGCTTGACGATCTGATTGGCGTCGCCCACTTCTGGATCGGCGCTGACCTCTACGCTCATGTTCTGCATACCGCTGGAGAAGCATAGATGCTCCCATGCGCTCATGTCCTACCGCCGCTGTCGGACGTACTTATGCCGCTACATCCTATCGTCTCCGCCATGGCCTTGTTCATCCTGATCGTCAGCCTGCCGCTCGTCACTATCATCCACTTCATCGTCTGGCTCGCCATCGGCTTGGCGATCTACTTTGCCTCCAGCCACATGAACAGCCACCTGCACACTGGCGTACACGCCGAACATCACCTTCCGCGGGCCGCAATCGCTGCCGGTCGCGTTCTGAATGCGTATTGATCGGTAGGCATCTCATCATTCCAGGGAATGATGGGCCACCATTTCACTGCTCATCCGTTGTGTAACATGGGTGCCCATTCGCGCGCGCCTGATCTGTATGTACGGCGAAAATTGTGATCTGCCTCACACAGTGGTCCCCTTCTCCGGCGCCCGTGCAATAGCAGGATGAAGCCGGCCGCCGGCGCACCTCACATTTGGATACATGCCTGGAATGGAACGGTCATGAGCGAGCCAGCCGCCCTTGCCGCAGCGGACGTCACCTTCGCGCGCCTGCTGCGCGACGCACAAGGGCCGCTCCTCGGCTTCACGCGCGGGCTGGCGGGCGACGACGAACAGGCGCGCGACATCGTGCAAGACGTCTTCGTGGACGCCTGGCGCGCGGCGCGCGGTGGAGCGCCGCCCTTCGCCACCGACGACACGGATGGGATGCGACGCTGGCTGTTCTACGCGGCCTACGTCCGCGCGGCCGGCGCGCATCGTCGCGGGCGGATCATCCGCTGGGAGTCGCTGGATGCCAACCCGCTCGACGAGGCGAGCCACCCGCGCGAGGCGCGGGCGCTGGAAGATCAGGTGATCGAGGCGGAGGCGCTGCGCGAGGCGCTGGGGAGTCTGGAGCCGGAGGACGCCGCCTGTGTGCTGCTGAACGTGGTGCAGGGCTTCACGGCACAGGAGATCGCGCGCATTGTCGGTGTCTCGCCGGAGGCGGCAAAGAAGCGTGTGACACGGGCCAAGCAACGGCTGCGCGCGATGTACTTCTCGAAGAATCCGCGCTGAGGAAGGAGGGCACATATGAGCGGGAATCATGCCACGCCGCCACCCACACCAGGGCCGCTCTGCGCCGCGTATGCGCCGCTCGTGCCGCTGCTTGAGTCCGCATTGTTGACGGACGACGAGACCACTTCCGCGCGCGCGCACCTCGCCACCTGCGCCTGGTGCCGCGAGGAGATCGGCGCCTACGCGGTGGTGGACGACGCGCTGCGCCGGCACTACGGCTCCGCCCAGACTGGCTATTTTCTGAACTTGGAGGACATCATGCGTGACGCTGACCACCTGGCGGATGACGCGCCGACACCGCCGCCGCTTCCCACTGTTACCGCGCCCCCACCCCCATCCGCCAGCTCGCGCGGACTCTCGCGCATGTCCCCACGCATGCTCGCGGCGATGGCGGGCATGGCGGCGGTGTTGCTGATCGCGCTGTTCGCCGGTGTATTCGCGGCGCTCCAAGCCGGGCGCGGCACAGCGAACACGATCACACAACCCACCGCCAGCATCACGTCCGCCGCGCCTACCACATCCATCGCCACCGCCGCGCCCAGCGCGACGTGCGCGCCGACAGCCACGGCCACGACTGTGCCGACAGCGACTCCGAAGCCGACGCCTGTCTCGCTTGCCAACGTCAACGTCTACCTCGATGTCTATCCTCAGGTCACGGCCCTCAACGGCGGCGATGGCAGCGCCCGCTGGCAGGTCTCGCTGCCCAGTGGAGTTGCGCTGGGGACAGCCAGCGTCAACGGCATCGTGATGTATATGACGGATGCGGCGCCCGGCGTCAAAATCGGCGTGCATGGGCTGCGTGCCTCCGACGGCACGGAGATCTGGTACAACGATCTCGGCGGGCAGCGCGCGAACGCCTGGACGGTGAACGGCGGCACGCTCTACGCCGAGAGCGGCGCGACCTGGCATGCGATTGATCCGACGACGGGCACAACCCTGTGGTCGTACACGATACCCAGCTTCCGCGCAGGCCCAGTCTTCGCCGACGGGATCATGTATGCGCTCACATACGATGGCACGATTAACACGCTGAGCGCCATACGCATCAGCGACGGCACACTCATCAAGGAACTGCCTGGACTCGGCTGGCCGATAGCCGCTGGCAACGGGCTGCTCTACACAATCACCTATCCTGGAGGTCCCGCTGGAACCAATGACCTGACAGCGACGCGCATCTCCGATTGGTCGCAGGCATGGCAAGAACAGGCGCCCATTGACTTTGTGGCGACTCTGCGAGACGGGATCATCTACGGGGGTGCGGGGGCCAATGGCGAGCGGATCGCGGCGGTGGACGCCTTGACTGGGCAGGTGCGCTGGACCTCTGATCCAGGCTCGACCAGCGGGGTAGGTGCGGACGTGAACACGATAGTCGTACAGGACAACACCATCTACGTACGTCACCAGGATGGGACTATCCTGGCACTGGACCCAGCTACAGGCGCACGGCGTTGGAAGATCGTGCTCTACGACTTCGCCAGCCCGAACGCTCCACTCCTGCTCGCTGGCGGCTACATCTTCACGACGGGCGCACTGAATGGCGCCAACCATGAGTTCGTCGTGGCGCTGAATGCCCAAGATGGCAGCGAGGTGTGGCGCTACCAGGCAAACACGTTCTTGCAGACGCTGGATGTGGGAACCAGATAGTAACTGGAGCGGTTCGGAGGGTGTCAGTCACTCTCGCGGCCGCCGATGCGGGCAAAGGGGAGACGACATCCGCCGCTCACTGGTTCCCGCTCAGAGTGGGCCACTTCACTGCATTCGCAACCATCCAATGCAACACTAGGGTGAGGCACATTGCCTGCCGCCAATGGAGGTTCGCCATGAGCACCGACACGCCGGAGCACCGCGCCGAGGCCAGACCTGAGTGGGCGCCGCTGCCGCCCAGTGCTCCCAAGCCGCCGCGCGACTTGAAGCGCATCGCCCTGGTGGCGGGCGCCATCACGCTGGCCGTAATCCTGATCGCCACCACCGTCTTCGCGTTGCGGGGCCAGTCGCGCCCGACCGTGGCGAACACGACCGCACCCACAGCTACCACCGCGCCGACGGCCACGACGGCTCCGACGGCCACCACCGTGCCGACGGCGACGCCTGAACCTGGCGCCGCCCCCGCCGCGCCGCTGAGCGTCTATGTCGCGTCGAGCGGTCAATCGCCCAATACCAGCGTGGTCGCCGCACTCAACCCGGCTGATGGCACCGTGCGTTGGCAGTCTCCCTCATTCCCTGGCTCCGCGTTCTCGGTCAAGTTGTCGAACAATCGCGTGTTCGTGCTCAGCCTGAACGGGCCACTGATCGCGCTACAAGCCCTCGACGGCAAGGAGTTGTGGCGCATCGCCAACTCGCGCGCGATCTCGGACCCGGCGCTCGACGGCGACACCTATTATGTCGCTGCCAATGGCGACTCTACCCACAATGGCACCGTCGTGGCCTACAGCGCGGCCAGCGGCACTGTGCTCTGGCAGAAGGATCTCGGCCTCAACGCCAACCCACATTAGGCGCGAGCGGCGGCACGCTTTACCTCAACCTCGGCAGCTCATTCGAGGCGTTGCGCGGCGCCGACGGGACGGTCCAGTGGCAACACGCATTGAATTCCCCGCTTGGGGTTATTGGGGTGGACCCTGTCGTCGTGGATGGGACACTCTACTTCAACAATTCCGGCGAGGTCTTCGCCTTCAACGCGACGGATGGCTCGCCACGCTGGCATTATCGCCCAGATTTCCTCGCCTCGCCCAGCGACACCCATGTCAGTGTCGGCGGCGGCCTCGTCTTCGCCGGTGGCGCGACCAATCTCTATGCTCTGCGCGAAAGCGACGGCACGCTCGCCTGGAGCAAGCAGTACCATAACATCGTGTTCGGCACGACCTACGCCGACGGTGTCGTCTACACTTCTTTGGAGAACGGCTCAGGCACGTTCATGGCGCTGCGCGCCACTGACGGGCAACAACTGTGGACCAGCTCCCATCTGAGCGGCAATGCGGCGTTCCCCAACGCATCGCACGGCGCGCTATATGCGCTGGCCGCGTACATCGCTACCGCCGGATCGCTGCCCCCCACTATCTACGCGCTCCGTCCTGCGGACGGCTCTATCATCTGGCAGCACACGGCAGCCAGCGGAACGGGTGGCGCGAGCCTGGTGGTCGGCTGAGCCGATCAGAACAGCGACAACTGCTGGGGCGCCCCGCCCGACGAGGGTGAGGCGCCGCGCCGTCGCAGCTTGCCCTCGCCTTCGAGCCGCCGCGCCTCGGCCAGCGCCACCGGCAGCGCGCGTGAGAAGTCGTCCACCACCGTCTGGCGCAGCGCCTCGTTGCGTAGCGCCGCCGCCGGGTTGTACATCGCCACCAGGATGCGCCCCTCGCGGAGTTGTGCCTGCCCGTGGATGCGGGTGATCTTCGCGCCGGGTAGGAAGCGCGCGAGCGAGTAGCGCCCCAGCGTGACGATCACTCGCGGGTCGAGCGCGGCGATCTGGCGCGTCAGGTACGGCGCGCAGGCCGCGATCTCGCCTGGTTGCAGCTCGTGGCCCTCTGGCAGCCGGTGCTTCACCATGTTTGTCAGATACACCTCGTCGCGTGTGAGGCCGGCCAGCGCCAGCAACTCATCCAGGAAGGCGCCGGATGGGCCGGAGAAGGGGTAGCCGCGGCGGTCGTCGAAGTAGCTCGGCGCCTCGCCGATCAGCATCACCTCCGCGTCCGCCTTGCCGGCGCCCGCCACGCCCTGCCGTGCGCCAACGTGCAGGTCACAGCGTGTGCAGATCTGCACCTCGGCCGCGATCGCCACCAACGCCTCATGCGCATCCCGCGCCTCGCCTGCTGCCATGCTATGCCCTCCCGTAGCTATCACCAGGCCGCTATTGCTCACGCCATTTCTCAACCGCACCGACACCATACGGATACTTGTTCAGCCTATACTTTACATCCGCTCTGCTGAGAACTCTACCAGCATATGTGAGACCAGAGCTCAATCACCCAATACATTCGTTCACTACGCACCTTCGTAGCGGCGCCAGGAGGCGCGGTTGCGCATTTTTTCGTAGCCAGGAGTAGAATGGTATAGTACGATCACCGGCCGTTTTGGGGGTACACAGGGAGGACGGCATGCCTACACGACAGGAGCGACTGGCAGGCGGA
>JAICVS010000193.1 GCA_025935195.1 Ktedonobacterales bacterium | reverse complement strand
GGCAATGGCACCGGAGACGAGGTCGCCGCCGAAGGGCACCGCCTTGGCGGCCTCCTCGGCCAGATAGCGGAAGAACAGCCCACCGGCGATGGTCACGATCAGCTCGCGGGTGGGTCGGCTGCCCAGTGGCTCGTTGTAGAGCGCGGCCACGCGGAACACCATGCGAATCTGCGTGCTGAGCAGCACGGGGATGTCGATCAGCGGGATCGGCTCCATCCCCGCCACCAGATTGAAAAGCGTCGCGTGACGCACGATGCGGTCGGCGGCGTCGCGCCGGTATTGCGGCAGCACGCGCCCTAACGCCAGCGCCGCCTCCGGGCTGGTCTCGATGATCGCCGGGATCAGCTCCTGGCCGATGTTCTCGCCGGTCTTGCCGGAGATCGGGATCACATCGCTGATGTGCAGCCGCGCCGCCGCCTCGGCCGCCGCCTCATCGGCACTGTCGCGTAGCATGTCGCTCTTGTTGAGCGCGACCACCAGCGGCTTGTCGTCGTTGCGCAGCTTGGTGACGGCGGCCACATCCCCCGGCCGGATGCCCTGCGAGGCGTCCAGCAGGTAAACGATGGCCGCGGCCTCTTCGATGGCATCATTCTGCAGGTCGGGCAGGTGTCCCGGCGTGTCAATCAGCGCGAAGGGGCCGAACTGCCCGCGCACGAGCGTCTTGGTCGTGCCTTCCTCAGGCGAGACGGGCGAGGTGTGCGCGCCGCGCAGCGTGTTGAACAGGGTGGACTTGCCGGAGTTCGCCATGCCGAGGATGGCGACGCGATGCCCCAGCTCCTGCGCAATCTCCTCCTGCGCCGCCTTCCAGTTCATCACGTTGATGAACTTGCGCACGGTTGCCAGGTTGGAAGGCAGCCGCGCCAGATTGGAGATGGTGAAGATGTCACGCGCCCGCGCGCCCATGCCGCCGGAGCGGGCGTCACCGTCTTTGCCCTTCTTCGCCACGAGAAACCCTCCTGCCTTCTGCCCTGCTGCCTTCTGTCTGCCCTGCCCTGCCGCGCAACACATCCGCATCTCGCGCGGCACTCGTCTGCTATTCGTGACCACAGTATGCCACATGCGCGCTGCTCGATCAGGCGTACGCACGGCGCATGCCAGCGGAAGTGGCGGCTTCCCGACGCGCAACCGGTGGCGAACGCGGGTCTGGACGGCGTTGCGGCTACACTGTGACTACACCGTGATGGCGCACTCGCCGGCAGTGGGCCTCGGGATGTGGTATACTACGCGGGTAGTTGATCGCGAACGCATGACGCACATCCTCTTGTGACCTGGTTGAGTCTTCCTCCTCAGCACTGAGTTCCACGAGTCTGGCGAGCGACGCATGGATTGGCTTGTGGTGTAGTTCGGACGCCGGCGCTCTGATGCGCCGGCATGTAACCTTTTCTAAGGAGGGAGCCTCATGGCTACCCGCATCTACGTAGGGAATCTGCCCTACACAGCTGACAACACGCAGCTTTCCGAGCTTTTTAGCGCTTTCGGCGAAGTCGTCGACGTAGCGGTCGTCATGGACCGCGAGAGTGGCCGGAGCAAGGGCTTCGGGTTCGTGCAATTGGCAAGCGAGACTGCCGCGCAAGACGCCATCGTTGGCCTCAACGGCACTATGCTAGGCAATCGGGCGATTCGTGTGAACGAAGCGCAGCCCCGGTCCGAGCGCGTTGGCGGGTTCCGCTCCGGCGGTGACTTTAGCGAGCGCCCGCGCCGCGAGAGCGGCTATGGAGATACCTTCGGGGATCCCCAGGATCGCTACGGACGCCGCGGCACCAGTAGCTGGTAATCTGGCGCGTTGAAGACAGAGATTCAACGAGCATCTCGAAGGCCAGGGCACAGTGTGCCCTGGCTTTTTGCTGTGTTCGCCATGTTCGCCATGTTCGCCATGTTCGCCATGTTCGTCGTGTCGAAAACTGGCTCCCCGGGCACAGCGGCGAGATGGCGAGACCGCCGCACAGGCGCGCTACAACGCGCTACAACGCGCTACAAGAAGGCCGCGGAGGCCGGGTATCAAACGCGGCGGTGATACACTACATATCGGCTCGTAGCGGCGGGCCTGCCGCTAGGTGTGGATGCATGTGAGACGCTACTCTCTCCTATGCCAACACTCTCGGGGACGCTGGAGCGGATCGTCTTCCGCAACCAGGAGACGCACTACACCGTCGCGCGCCTGCGCCTGAACGACAGCGGGCGGCTCTTTCGCGACGACCTGGTCACGCTCGTCGGCACGCTGCCCAACGTGAGCGTCGGCGAGCTGATCGAGGCGACCGGCGAGTGGGAGCTGCACCCGACGCACGGCCGCCACCTGCGCGTGACTACCTTCGCCACGCACACCCCCGTCACCCCCGCCGGCCTGAAGCGTTACCTGGGATCGGGCGTCATCAAGGGCATCGGGCCGAAGACGGCCGAGCGCATCGTCGAGCGGTTCGGCGAGCAGACGCTGGCGGTGATCGAGCTGGAGCCGGAGCGGCTGACCGAGGTGACGGGCGTGAGCCGTCAGAAGCTGAAGCTGATCGTAGATGGCTGGGCGGCGCAGCACGACATCCGCGACCTGATGCTCTTCCTGCAGGATCACGGCGTCTCGCCCGCGCTCGGCACCAAGATCTACCGCCAGTACGGCAAGGAATCGCTCGGCGTCATCAAAGAAAACCCCTACACGCTGGAGCGCGATATCCACGGCGTCGGCTTCAAGACGGCGGACGCGCTGGCCGTCCAGCTTGGCCTGCCGCGCGACGCGCTGCCGCGCTACATGACCGGCCTCAAGCACGTCCTCTCCGAGATCGCCAACGCCGACGGCCACTGCTACCTGCCGCGCGACGATCTCTTCACACGTGCCGCCGCGCTCTTGGAAGCGCCGGTGGAGGCGCTGGAGCCGGCGCTGGACGAGCTGCGCCGCGAGAAGGAGGTCTTCGTCGAGGAGGATCGCGTCTACCTTGCCCCGTTCTTCTACGCCGAGAGCGGCACGGCACGGCGGCTGCGCCTGCTGCTCAAGTCCCCCAGCACGCTGCCGAAGGTGAGCGAGCGCGACTGGCAGCGCACCTTCGCCGCGCTGGAACAGGACGTCGGGCTGCATCTGGCCGAGCGCCAGCGCGAGGCGGTGCGCACCGCCTACGGCGCCAAGGTCTGCGTGCTGACCGGCGGGCCGGGCGTCGGCAAGACCACCACCATCCGCGCGCTCTTGGATCTGCTGGATCGGCAGGGCGTGGACTACGCGCTGGCCGCGCCGACGGGGCGCGCGGCCAAACGCATGAGCGAGGCGACGGGCCGGCCGGCCAAGACGCTGCACCGCCTGCTGGAGTTCCAGCCCAGCGCCAACGACTTCGGCTACAACGAGCATCGCCCGCTGCCGCGGCGCTTCGTGGTCGTAGACGAGGCTTCGATGCTGGATATTCTGCTGGCGTACCGGCTCGTGCGCGCCGTCCACCCCGAAGCGCATCTGCTCTTCGTCGGCGACGCGGACCAACTCCCCTCAGTCGGGCCGGGCAGCGTCTTCGCGGATGTGATCGCCAGTGAGACCGTGCCGGTGGTGCGCCTCACCCAGCTCTTCCGCCAGGCCGAACGGAGCGCCATCGTGGTGACGGCGCACGGCGTCAACCGCGGCGAGATGCCCGCGCTCCGGCCGAGCGCGGCGAGCGATTTCTTCTTCCTGCGCGCCGACGATCCGCAGGCGGCGCAGCGGTTGGTGGCGGACCTGGTGGCGCGGCGACTGCCGGCGAAGTATGGCTTCGACCCGATCCGTGACATCCAGGTGCTCGCGCCAATGTATCGCGGCCCGGCCGGCGTGATCGCGCTCAACACGGCGCTGCAGCAGCGGCTCAACCCGGCCGCCGAGGTATCTGTCACCTACGGCGAAACGACGCTGCGTCCCGGCGACAAGGTGATGCAGGTGCGCAACAACTACGACCGCGGGCCGGCGGGTGTCTTCAACGGCGATGTGGGCCGCGTGGTGGAGATCGAGCGCGAAACCAACCTCGTGCGCGTCCACTTCGCCGACGAGGCTGGCGGCTTCACCGTCGCCTACGAGCCGTACGAGCTGGGCGAGCTGACGCTGGCCTACGCGTGCAGCATCCACCGCGCGCAGGGCAGCGAGTATCCCTGCGTCGTCGCGCCGCTCGTCTCGCAGCACTACCTGATGTTGCAGCGCACGCTGCTCTACACCGCGATCACGCGGGCGCGACGCCTCTGCGTGCTGGTCGGCGACACGCGCGCGCTGCGCCGCGCGGTGGAGAACGACGCCCATGCCGCGCGCAACACCGACCTGGCCGAGCGGCTGCGCGGGCCGCAACTGGGCGGCCGCGGCGCCGAGCCGGCGAGCGAAGCGGCATTGTGAGGGCGCGGCATAGTTGATCCCTCTGAGTGAGACTGACGCGGAAGAACTGGGGATTCTCCACAGGGACGATCCCGCACCACATTCCGCGCGCGTTGATTATTGACTAAATTGATAGGAATTCGTAATAATAGAGGCCTATACTCGAGGCGGATGGATGAGCAGGCATCAAGTGACGTGATGCCTGCGAGGAGGAAAGAAGGTCATATGACGAGTTCGATGCGTCTCCGCTCGATCAGGATCGCCTGCGTGGTCTCCTGCCTGGCGGTAGTCGCCGGTGTCACCGCCGTCGCGTTCGCCCGCGCGCCCTCCAACGCGCACGCGAGCAGTGATAGTGACGTCTCGTTTAGTGGGACCAGAGCGACCCCTGCGCAAATTACCTTCCTGGGCGCTACTCATCCAACCAGCCTGCTAGGCAACGCGGCCATCACACAGGCCCCGACCCAGGCGACGCCCACACGCACTAACGTGCTCACACCGCGCACAGCCCATCTCGGGCAGGGCCCGATGCAGGCCAACCCCGCCGCGCCAACCGTCGCGCCAACCGCGGACGTGTCCGCTGACAGTGCGGGCGCGCTCGGCGCCGGCCCCGGCAACCCCCATCCCAACTTCAACGGCCTGTCGGACCTGGACAACTCCACCCTCAACGGCTTCGAGCTTGAGCCGCCGGACACGACCACCTGCGTCGGCTTCGATCCGTTCCTGCCGGGGCGGCCGGAAGTCGTGTTCGAGGTGGTCAGCGAGGTCGTCGCCGAGTACCGGACCGACGGCACGCTGATTGCCAAGACCGCCGAGTCCAACTTCTACGGCACGCCCGACGTCTTGGGCCACAATCGCTGCGAGTACGATCCGGGCGCGCAGAGCTTTTACTTCACCGACCTCAACTCCACCCTGCTGACGGGGACTGGCAACACCAACGGCGTGGACCTGCTGCAGCTTGACACGATCACCGGCGCGCGTCACGAATACTTCTTCGACTTCACCGATCCCACGAACAGCGGCTGCCTGTGCTTTGGCGATCAGCCGCGCGTCGGCTATGACGACGACGCCATCTACGTCGGATCCGAAGAGTTCCCAACGACCGGCCCTGGTACCTTCAACCAGTTCTTCAACGGCACCGAGGCCTACGCGATCTCCAAACAGGACGTCTTGAACGGCGTACCGTCTCCAACCGCCTGGTTCTTTCACAACCTGGAGGCGGGTGGTATCCCCGTGTTCGGGCTCGATCCCGCCCAGAGCTGGAGCGGGTCTGGCACCGAATGGCTGCTCAACAGTTTCCCGTTCGATGCGCAGGGCAACAACAACGCGACGGACAACGTCGTCGCTCTCTGGCATTCCACCGGCGACAACCACATCGAGGCCGCCGCCCCGGCGCTCCACGTGAAGGTGATCCCGACCGAGACGTACGCCTTCCCGGTTGATGCCGTCAGCACCGCCGGCACCTCGAACGCGCTCAACGCCGACGATGATCGCATCACCGAGCTGGAGTTCCTGAACGGCCACCTCTACACCGCCTTCACCAGCGCGCTCAACGTGCCGAATGACCCGACCACCTACGATGGGGCGGCCTGGCTCGACATCAGCACCACCATCGGAGCGGTGTCCGCGCAGGGCTACGTGGTCTTCAAGGGCGCCTATCTGATCGATCCAGCCATGTGGCGATCGCCCAACGGCCCGGCGGACATCGCCTTTACCGAGACCAACAGCAGGTTGAACCCGAGCGCGGCGTTCTCCAGCCGGCCGAACGACACTGCAACGTTCTCCGCGCCGCACATCACGGCCCTTGGGGCGTCGCCGTACGTGGATGTCTTCTTCCGCTGGGGTGACTATTCGTGGGCCGCGCCGGACCCCGTGAACGGCGATATCTGGATGGCCGCCGAAGACATTCCACCAGTCGCCGACCAGGCCCCCGACATCAACTGGGGCACGGAGGTCTTCCGCGACTAGGTAGCTGGTGGGCAGCTATAGACACTATGCTGGCCGAGCATGTGCGCACCTATGGAGGCATGAACGCTTCCGGGAACGAGTGCGAGCGTGCTCGGCCAGCGCCTATCTGGATGCGCGGCTGCGCGGCCCGTCGAGCCATCCTTCCACGCGCGTTAATGTTGACTAAATCGGTTGGAATTAGCAATAATACGAGCGTGCATGAGGCGGGTGGATGAGCATGCCGCCCCCATGACCTGGATTCCGTCCCTTCCAGACGGCGGTTCGTATCGCAAAGGCGAAGGAGATTTAGATGAGCACCGAGACGGCCGCGACAGGCGCGGCGGCGCAGACCAGCTACGCGCATCCCGAAGTGTTGGTGGATACCGAGTGGGTGGCCCAGCACCTGAACGATCCCAACGTGCGCATCGTGGAAGCGGACGAGGATCCGCTGCTCTACGAGGCCATCGGCCACATTCCCAACGCCGTCAAGCTGGATTGGCACGTAGATGTGCAAGACCCCGTCCGGCGCGACTTCGTGAACAAGCGAGACTTCGAGGCGCTGATGAGCCGCTACGGCATCACCAACGACACGACGGTGGTGTTCTATGGCGACAAGAACAACTGGTACGCGGCGTACAGCTACTGGCTCTTCGAGCTGTATGGCCACCGCGACGCGCGTGTGATGAACGGCGGGCGCGCGAAGTGGGAGGCCGAGGGCCGCGCCTACACCAAAGACGTGCCGCAGTTCCCGCCGACGCACTACCATGCGCAGGAGGCGAACGTGAACATCCGCGCGTTCCGCCGCCAGGTGGAAGAGTTGCTGGAGCGGGGCGGCGCGGCGCTGGTGGACGTGCGCTCCAACGACGAGTACACCGGCAAGCTCGTGCATATGGTGAACTACCCCCAGGAGGGCGCATCGCGCGGCGGCCACATCCCCAGCGCGCAAAACATCCCCTGGGGCACCGCCGCCAACAGCGACGGCACGTTCAAGTCCGCCGAAGAGCTGCGCCAGATCTACGGCGGCAAGGGCATCACCTCGGAGAAGCCCGTGATCGCCTACTGCCGCATCGGCGAGCGCAGCGCGCACACCTGGTTCGTGCTGACACAACTGCTGGGCTACCCCAACGTGCGCAACTACGACGGCTCCTGGACCGAGTGGGGCAACCTCGTCGGCGCGCCGATCAAGCAGGG
>JAICVS010000025.1 GCA_025935195.1 Ktedonobacterales bacterium | reverse complement strand
GGCCCCATTCGGCGTATCGCCTCCCTCTGCCCGCTCGCTCTCGCCCTCTGTATGGCGCTCGGCCTGGCTCCCGCCGCCCTCGCCGCGCCCGCCATGCCCGCCATGCCCGCCATGCCCGCCATGCCCGCCATGCCCGCCATGCCCGCCATGCCCGCCCAGGCGCGCGCCGCCCTTGCCCCCGCCGCCCCGTCAGCATCGGGCCATGTCACCGTCATCGTGCTCGACATGTCCGGCTCGATGGCCCAGAACGACCCCCTGGGCCTGCGCTGCTCCGCCGCCGGCGCCTACGTAGACCTCAGCGGACCCAGCGACTTCGTCGGCGTCGTCGGCCTCGACAACCCCAACGGCGCGACCGGCGGCCCGCGCAACTTCCCGACCACGATAGACTGGCAGCTTCCCCCGCGCGAGCTTTCCACCGTGAGCGCCCGCCAATCCCTTCGCGCCGCCATCCAACAGAAGTCGAACTCCTGCCATCCCGACGGCGCCACGCCCACCTACGACGCCCTCACCCGCGCCGCCGCCATGCTCACCGCTGCCACCAAAAACGGCGCCATCCCCGGCTCCATCATCCTCCTCACCGACGGCGAGCCGTTCCCCGCCACGCAAGATCAGCAGAGCGCCGTCACCGCCGATCTCGTCCCCCAGTTCAAAACCCACAACTGGCCGGTGGACGTGATCGCGCTTGGCGCCGACACCAGCTTCCACGGCTTCCTCAGCTCCCTCGCCAGCGCCACCTCCGGCTCGCTCTACGACGACGGCCACGGCGTCGTCCCCGGCGTCTCGCCGCTCAACATCACGCCCTTCTTCCTCGACATCTTCCGCCTGCGCAACGGCCGCTCCCCTGGACCCGACATCGAGCCCACGCCGCTCAACGGCGGCGCCGCCGGCCGCAACTTCACCGTCGGCCAGTTCGTCAAATCCCTCGATATCGTCGTCGTCAAAGATAGCCCATCCACGCGCGTCACCCTCGTCGCGCCCAACGGCGAGCGTTTCCCGCCCGCCACCGCCGGCACCTTCGTCTCCACCGACCCCTACTACGCCATCTTCGCCATCTCCACCCCGCAGCCCGGCGCCTGGGAGGTGGATGTCTCCGGCTCCGGCCAGTTCTTGATGAACAGCCTCAAGACCTCCTCGCTCACCCTCGCCGTTGCCCAGCCCGCCGCCAACGCCGTGCTCGCGCTCGGCGAGCCGTTCACCGTCGCCGCCACCCTCAGCAGCGGCGGCACCCCCGTCAGCGGCGGCCGCTTCAGCCTCAGCGCCACCCTCACCTACGTCGGCGGCGGCAGCGCCCCACCCTTCGCCCGCGATCTCGTGCTGGCCGACGCCACCGGCTCCGGCTCCTACAGCGCCCCCGTCACCATTCCCACCAGCGCGCCCACCGGCTCCTACCGCCTCAGCGTCACCGCCCATGCCGCCAGCGAAGATGTGCTCTCCGCCGAAGCCACGCTGCGCCTGGACCTCTTCCCCACCGCGCTGCTCGTCGCGCCCGCCACCGGCAAGCCCACCACCGACACCGTCGGCGCCAGCGTCACCGGCTGGGACGCCGCCCTGCGCGCCATCTACCGCCTGCCCGTCCTCGCGTGGCTGAGCGGCCCGCCGCTCGCCGGCTCTCCCGCCGACCCGCAAGCCGTCGTGCGCGGCCAGGTCTTGCTGGACGGCAAGCCCTACGCCCAGGCCACCGTCACCAGCGTGGCGACGCGCCAGCGGCCAGAAGGCACCGGCTCCGCCAGCATTCCCGTCACCATCGCTAACGACGGCAGCGGCGCCTTCCACCTCATCTTCCCGTCCGACGCCTCCGGCGCCTACGCCGTCGCCCTCACCACCACCGGCGCCTTCAACATCTCCCACGGCGACCTCACCCACGTCACCCGCACCGTGCTTGTCACCGTCACCCCCGCCACCTTCCAGCAGGAGCTGCGCGCCTGGGCCATCAGCGCGCTCTACCTGCTGCTGCTGCTCGTCCTGCTGCTGCTCGTGCGCTACGGCCTGGCGCAGAAGCCCTTCGGCATGCTGGTCAGCGCGGACGGCTCCGGCGGCTCCGAGTTCGCCCGTGCCCGTCGCGGCCTTGCGGCGCTCTTCGCGCCCGGCGCCGTCACCTCGCGGCAGATGGGCCTCGATCCCGGCCTGCGCTTCGGCTTCCACCGTGGCGGCCGCATCACCGTGCATGGCGCCCCTGGCAGCGCCAATTACCGCATCGGCGGCGAGCGCGTGCCCCACGCGCCGATCTCCGCCATCGAGGGCGAGATCACTCTCGCCCACAGCCACGAAGCCTACACCGTCGTCGCCGGCCGTGGTGGTGATGCCTACGGCGACGAGGACGAGGCCCCCGCCGCGCGCAAGCAGGTACTCGACCGCCTGCGCGGCCGCCGTCCCAATAACGACGATGACGATGACTATGGCGACGACGAGGACCGCCCGCGCCGCGGCTTCGCCCTCTTCGCCGCGCGCCGCCGCGACGACGATGACGACGATGACGACGACGGGCCGCGCGCCTCCCGCCGCGCCCGTTCATCCCGCGCCCGCTACGACGACAACGACGACGACCGTTCCACCCGCCGCCCGCGCGGCCGTTCCCGCCGCTACGACGACGACGATTGATCGGAGAGTGGGATTACCCCTGGCATTTATGCCAGGAGGCCAACGAATGACAACACCTCAACGCAAAACAGTATGATCTCTGAATCTCCAGTCCGGCTTGGCCGGACTTTGCGGCCGTAGGCCATCCAGGCGCGATTTCAATCGCCGGCTGACGTGGGTTTCAACCACCGGCTGACTGACGTGTTAGGTTAGGAGACGCGCGCATGACCAGTTTCGATGAGGCGCTGATGCTCTCGGAAGATCGCCCGCGCGCGATCACCGAGCCGCAGGTGGCCGTGCCCTCGCTCAACATCTTCCTCGGCAGCACGCCCGCCTTCGCCGCTTTGGAAGTCATGCGCAATCTCGTCACCCTGCCCGAAGCCGACCGCCGCCGCGTCGCCCTGATGTTCCTCGACATAGACTCCCCGCCCGCCGAAGTGCTCCAGTTCCGCCAGGAGCACCCCGGCCTGCTCCAGGAGTTCGACCTGCGCATCTCCGTCGCCCACGGCGTCCTCTACGCCGACGCCCTCGATGAGCGTGTCGCCGCCCATACCTACATCCCCACCAAGATTCCCGAAAGCTTCGACAACGGCGCCGGCGGCATCCGCAACAACGGCCATGTCGCCGCCTGCACCGACCGCGCCAAGATCGTGCAGATGCTCGACGAGGCCCTCTCCGCCCTCGGCGCGCTCTCGCACGACCGCAACGACCGCCCCGTCACCGAGATCGCTGTCAACCTCGTCGCCTTCCTCGGCGGCGGCACCGGCAGCGGCATCCTGCCCGACCTCGCCGTGATGACGCGCCACCGCGTGCTTCAGCTCAATCTCAAGCATCGCCTCAACATCTTCTGCCTGCTGCCCGAGCACGTCCGCGAGGCCACCACCAACGACGTGAGCTGGCGCAAATCCAACGCCGCCGCCACGCTGCTGGAGCTGGTCGCGCTCAGCCTCGCCAAGGGCCAGCAGCGCCCCGACGGCAGCTACGCCCCCTACCAGAAATACCTGCTCAACACGCCCTACGAAGTCCGCGGCACCACCATCGCCAACGAGGTTTACCTCTTCGGCCAGACGGCAATGGCCTCCGCCGAGAGCGCCGCGCGCATCATCGGCCTCGACCTCTATTCGCGCGTCACCAATGCCTCCGGCGTCGGCTTCCTCGAACGCTCCAAGAGCGTGGACCGGCGCACGCTCGGCAACTACGACGCGCTGGGCCTGCCCACCATGTTCGGCACCACCTGCCCGCTGGAGGTCGCCTTCCCCGCCGTCGAGACCGCGACCGCCTTCGCCCAGCTCACCGCCGCCAAGCTGCTGCCCCGGCTCGCCGGCCGTCTCGAAGCCGCCGGCCACGAGCTGACCACCAGCGAGCTGCAAGAGGCGCGCGAGTGGGATCACGCGCTGGAGCCGCCCGATCTCCCCCGCTTCACCGATCGCCAGTTCGAGACCGCCGGCCGCAACCGCATCACCAGCCTCGAAGCGCGCCTGAAAGAGCAGGTCGAGCAGGTCGAGGAACAGGTCGCCACCGAGGCCGCGCGCCGCGAATCCGAGGAGATTGCGCGGCTCGTCGCGCTGCACCTGCTGCCGCTCGGCGAGCAGATCCGCCGCCTCCACGCCCACAAGCGCGTCTACACCGCCGCGCTGCACCACCTGCAAGAGCAGAAGATTCCGCGCAAGGGCCGGACCGATCCCGTCTTGCAGCGCAAGCTGCTGCGCGCCTGGCCGCTGCTCGGCATGAAAGACAAGGCCGTCGCCGCCGTCGCCGACGACTTCAACGCCGTCCAGCGCCGCAACGTGCGCGCCGCCGTGCTGGGCGCCCGCCGCCAGCTCCTGCAAAAGCTGATCGCCTATCTGGACGAGAAGCTGGCGAAGGTGACGGGCTTCCGCGGCGGGCTGGATAGCGCCGAAGTCGTCCGCCGGCTGGAGACCGCCGCTTATAGCTCCGCCGCCTGGCGCGGGCGGCTCGACAACGTCCACGTCCACCGCCGCCACCTCTTCGACCTGCCCGGCGTCGCCGGCGCCGAGACCCAGGACGGCGCCTCGCTGCCCGTCAAGCGCCTCTACGACCACCTCACCCCCGACGAAGCCCTGGACACCTGGCCCGCCGGCTTCACCAAGTGGTTCTCGTCGAAGTACCATGACGAGGCCGGCCTGCTCGCGGTGGACCCCGGCGACCTGCGCGACCGCGTCGTCCAATACCTGCGCGACGAGGTGTACCTGAAAGAGCTGCGCGACCTCAACCTCTTCGACCTGCTCACCATCTGCTGCGTCCGCCCCGGCGAGCGCCCGGAGGCGCGCGTGGAGGATATGCTCTTCGCCCATCTCCAGCACATCGGCGGCCTCGCCCGCGACCTGGTCGCCTTCGAGGATCAGCTCTGGAGCGATGGCACCAGCAACCTCAACACCAGCCTCTACCTCGGCATCTCCTACCGCGACGGCCAGCAGCGCCGCATCCTCGATCGCGCTCGCGCCCGCCTGGGCGCCGTCGCCCGCCAAGGCTCCGCGCCGATGATCGCCCCCGCCATTGACCCGCACCGCATGCAGCTCGTCTACGGCCAGCACGCCATCTCGCTTGGCACCATCCCCGACTTCTACCAGGACGCCAACAGCAGCATGGGCGAGTTCCAGCACCACCAGCGCGCCTGGTACGGCGACGGCGCGGCGCAGTACGGCCTCAGCCGCGCCCCCGTCTTCAGCTCCGGCGAGGCGGAGCGGCTCGTCATGCAGCGCTTCGCCGTCTCCCCCAACGAGCCGCCATCCATCGCCGCGACCGGCCCCAAGAGCAGCCTGCCGGAGCGTGTCATCCGCCGCCCGCAGCCCGGCGCCGGCCCGCGCCCCACCTGGAGCAACAACGGCAGCATGCCCCACGGCGTCCGCGAGCCGCAGCCCACAGGCCCCGGCCGTCTCGCGCCCGACACCGAACAGTGGGGCTACGATCCACGGTTTGAGCAGTAGACCCGACCGCTTCTGAGGAGGAAGAGCGATGGCTGGCCTGATTTCCCGCCGCTTCCGCCCGACGGTCGTGCTCTGCCTGGGCGAAGAAGGCAAGGTCGTCGGCGCGCAGCTCGCGCTGCTGCTCCCCGCGCTCGACAGCGCCCGCCGCGCCGGCGTCGCCCTGCTCGTGGCGGACGTCACCGCGGACGGCGGCGCGCATGCCGGCGTCTTCGATCCCGGCGCGCTCGCGGCGGCCGGCGCCGCGCGCCTCTCCTTCCCTCCCATCCGCGACCCACGCCCCTTGCCGCTCGCCATCGTCGAGGCGCTACGCGGCGAAGACCCCCACGCCCTACGCCCCGCTGCCCCCCGCAAGGGTGTGCTCGACGACACCGTGATCACCGGCATCCGCGACGCCGGCTACGCCGTCCCGCGCCCGACCGTCGTCATCTGGATCGCCGCCGCCGCCGGCTCGCCCTGGCTCGCCAGCACGTGTACCGCCGTGCGCGACGCCGCGGCATCCGAGCGCGTGGACGCCTGGGTGCTGCTCGCGCTGACCAACATCTACCCCCGCGAGACGGAAGCCCACGCCGAGCGCGCCGCCCGCTGCGCCGCGCAGCCCTGGGATGCGCTGCTCGTCGGCCGCGACGGCGAACAGCCGCTCGCCACCTTCGCCTACCTCTTCGAGTCCCACGACGAGCGCGGCACCTTCTGGGAGGGCGCCGACGACGTACCCTTCGCCGCCGCCGAGGCGATCTTCGTCCTGACCGCCTCCGCCATCACCACCACCCGCGAATACGAAGAGACGCTGCGCCGCAGCCTGCCCGGCATGGTCCGCCGCCCCTTCGAGCGCATGAGTGGCATCGGCACCAGCCGCCTCACCTTTCCCCGTGCTCAGGCCGAGCAATGCTGCGCTGCGCTGCTGGGCGCGGACGTGCTGCGCGCCTGGGCCAAAGAGGAGCATGGCGCCGCCTCGCGCGAGCTGGCCGAGGAGCAGCGCCGTGCCGCCGTGGACGCCCTGGCGAAGCTGCGCCGCGCCAGCCGCGATGCGGACGGCTACCGTCGCGGCGGCCGCCCCTCGCCACGCCTCAGCGCCGAAGGCGTAGCGAAGCTGCGCGGCCTCGCCCGCCCCGACCCCGACGGCAGCCTGATCTTCGCCTATCTGCGCCGCGAGCGTGTGGACCGCCTCGTCACCCCCGCGCTCGACTATCCCGGCGCCCTTGCCCTGGCGGGCGAGCGGGCCGAGGCCGGCGTCGAGCAGTGGCGCGCTGCCGTGCGCGCCCGCTGGCAGCAGTTCGCCTACCAGACCGAGCGCGGCATCATCGCCCACGTCAACGGCCTGGTGCTGCGCGAGGAGGCCGGCATCGCCGCCGCCCGCGCCTACGCCGAGGAGCTCGATGGCCTGCTCGCCGAGGAGAAGCGCCACCTCTACGCCAAACAGGAGGAGCGCGAGACGGCCTACCGCCGCTCCCTGCGCCGCGCGGAGCGCCTCGCCGAAGACGGGCCCTGGATCGGCGTGGACACCCCCACCCCCGCGCGACCGGCGCACACCACGGACGATCAGATGCATGCCACGGCCTCACCCGACACCGGCGCATCGCTCGCCCCTTCAGCATTCATGCTCGCCGCCCTCGCCGCGCGCTATCGCTGGCACAAAGAGCGTAAGCCGCCGGTCGCCGCGACCGCCGGCGCCGCCCTCGTCGCCGTGCCGCCCGCCGTCTTCCTGGCGCTGGCCTTGCTGCCCGCCGCCTGGTTCGCCCATGGCCCGGCCGGCGCGCTCGCTGTCACCCTCACCCTCACCTTCACCGCCGCCCTCGCCGCCTGGGCCTTCGCCAGCTATCGTGCCCGCCTGGTGGACGACGCCGTGGAGGACATCCGCCGCGTCTATCGCCGCGCGCTCTCACATCGCTGCGAGCGCGAGGAGTTCCAGCAGCGGCTGGCCCTGCTCACCGGCGCGCAACACACCGTCCGCGTCGTGCTGGATCGCCTCGTCGCCTGGGATCGCTTCATTCTCGAACAGGCGGAGCGGCTCGAAACCGAGGCCGCGCGCATCGAAGCCGCGCTCTTCGACGGTGCCACCGGCCGCCGCGACGTGCTGATCGCCAACCGCCAGCGGCTGCGCCGGCACGGCTACACCCTGCGCGACTTCGCCGCCGACGCGCGCACCCGTCGCGAGACCGCCGCGCTCGACGCCGACGCCGGCATCCTGGACTGGCATAAGAGCGACGCCGCCATCCTGCGCCGTCTGCGCGCCGAACTGCGCGGCAAGGTCAGCGTGCTCGATACTGAGTCCACCGATCTCGGCCCGCCGGTAGGCGCCTTCTGCCTCGGCGTCGTGCGGCCCTATCTGCATGGCGACCTCGTCAGCATCGCCGCCGCGCTGGAGAGCCTGCGCGCCGATGACACGCTCAGCCTGTACGACCAGCTCATCGAGCGCTCCGTCATCCTCAATCGCCCGCTGGACCCCCCGCGCCCGCCCGGCGTCTTCGTCGCCGCCCGCGCCGAGCATCACCTGGCCCTGCGCCCCGCCGACCAGCCACCGCGGGCGGACGCCGTCGCGCTCGCCACCGACGAAGACGAATGGCTGGCGACGCTGCGCCTGCGGCCGGGCGGCGCCGTGCCATCCTTCTTCGCGGCCACCGACCACTTCGAGCAGCGCCCCGGCCGGCTGATCGTCCCATCCGTGCCGGGCTGGGAACTGCACGCCTGAGCATGGGAGAGGAGTGATGACCATGCAGATCTACGGATGGCAGCAGACCTCACCTTCCGCGCCCCAGCCGCGCCAGAAAAAACCGCGCGTCCGCCGCTTTGGCGCCGGACTCATCTCGCCACGGCTGGCGCTGCTGGCCGCGCTGCTCTACAACCCGCCGATCCTCACCGGCTACCTTCTGTATCAGTACGGCCCGAACACAAGCTGTGTCGCCGGCCCGCTCTGCGCCTTCGCCAGCTTCCCCGCGCCGCTCCAGGTCGTAGCGATCCTGGCCGGCTCGCTGCTGCTCTGGCTGCTGCTATACCTGCTGGTCGCGCGGGGGCTGGAGCTGCCGCGCCGCCAGCAGTCCGGCTTCCAGCGCGCCCTCAGCGATCTTTCGGCGTTCCGCACCGTCCGCCCACTTTTCGCCGGTTACAGCGCCGTGCTGGCGCTGGCCCTCGTCGTCGCCCTGGCGAACCACCGCCTGACACTGCCCATCTTCGTCCTCGCCGCCGTCAGCGTCGCCGTCTGTCTGTACGGCGCGCTCGGCGCCCAGGATGCTCCGACGGAAGCTGTCGTCATGCCACCCGTGAGGCAAACAGGGATGTCCGCCTCACCACACATGCCCGCATCCGCGCCCGTATCCGCTGCCCATCTGGCCGCCGCCTCCATCCCCGGCCTGCGCCTGCCCGCCGTCCCGCCGCTGCCCGCCGGCGCCGTCGCGGCGTGGGATGCCCATGACGACGATCTGGATTCTGCCCTGGACGCGGCGGATGCCCCCACCATCGTCCCGCCCGCGCGAGAGGAGGACGAACCGCTATGACCATCACGCGCGCGACGACCGCTATCCTGCGCTACGTCGTGACCCACGAGACGCACGTCGAGCCGCCCCGCATCGTCACGCTAGACGATGGGGAGGACGTACCCGCCGCCGACACCCCGCGGCGCATCGCCTCGGCCGTGTACGAGCGGCTCAACATGCTGGCTCACCTCGCCCCAGACTCTGTAGAGCGCGCGCTGCTGCTGCCCGACCAGCTCGCCGGGCAAACCGAGCTGGCGCTGCGCCTGCTCGCGGCCGACCTCGAACAGCTCATCCGCGAGCAGCTCATCACCGGCGTCGCCGTTGCCTTCACCGCGCCGTCCACGAGCGTGAGCGACATGCGCGACCTGCACTACCTGGCGACGTTCCGTGTGCGCCAGCCGCTCGCCGCGCCCTCATCCTCCGGCCCCATGCCGCCCGCGGACGAGGATACCCCGTTCGCGCGCTTCGATCCCGCGCCCTTCGCCTCCCTGCATGGCGAACCGGCGCTCCTCGTCGCCTGGTCGCCCGCAATGCCGCCCGCCGTGCGCGCCCTCGCCATCGCCTTCCCGCGCTACCAGCTCGCCTGGGCGCCGCTCTTGAGCGTGATCCTTGACGAGCAGGGCGAGGCAGCCGAGCCGCCAGCGCGACCAGTGAGCGCATGGGCTGTATGCCAGCTCAACCTCTTGATCGAGTGAACCGCCGGTGCGGCTGGCGTGCAATGGGCGCATCATCGTACCTTACGGCATACGGCGGCGATATGCCGCGACCGTCTCGCCCCACCCTGACCACGGCCAGCCAGTCAACCGACCGCCGAGGCGCCCACCTGAGCGGCCGACAAACGAACAGATGATGCTGCCCAGGAAAACGAAGACAATCAGAGCGAACTGCTGTACGCCAGTGAAGGCGTTGGCGTACGGCAGGAGGGTGACGAATTGCACCACGGGAAGGAGCGTCGCAATCGAGATGCTGACGGACACGAGCGCGCTAATGAGAAGTTTGCGGGCGGCCTCTGGATAGGTCGCTTCGGATAGCTCCGTGGGTATATTCCTCGGTGTACCCAAAGGAGCGATGGCGACACCCCAGAGTAGCCATTCGACGCCCGCTAGGCCCAATAGCGCCGCCAGTGGCTCCGCACCCAACGCCAGCACTCTGGACGCAGTTGAAGCGGCACTCGGCACGGGAAAGATGATGAATGCCACCTCGATCAGTCCAAGTACGAGCGGCAGCCAGGCGACAAGAGGAGAGCGATAATCCTTCATCAGCCGAACGTCACCCAATCCAAACGCTTCCTCTGATTGCCGGCTTTGCGCAAGGTCCGATGTTATCCGTGACATCGCTAGCGCCATACCACCACATATGGCGAACGTGAAGAATTCCACGAAGGCCGCGAAGCGGAACGAAAATGTTTCGAGAGCCGCGCCCGCAAGGCGGAGCGGGGTAGCAGGCGGCAAATGAAATGGGAAGAGCAGCAGGCTGATGGCGCACACGGCGCACGCTACCAACACACCCAAGCCGGAGCCGAGGCCGAGCCGCGCGCTCAGACGTGACCATTCCAGCATCAATTCCCGCAGCGCGGGATCATCCAGATCCGGCGCTGCCTCTGGGCGGTCGCTATGGTCCTCAGGTGAGATCTCCGAATCCGCCGCTTCGGCTTCAACCGAAGGCTGCGCTGTGAGTACTCCCCACCGAAACAAGTCTTGATAGGTCCGCCGACTGGTGCCGCGCCACATTCGCTTGCGCTTGAGGCCATACCAGCAGTAGCCGACACAGATCGAGCCGAGCACGAAGAACGCGCCGAGGATGAGCAGCGTGAGGAGGAACCCTGTATCCTGGCTGGTATCCGGACCAGTTATGAGCGCCACATCTCGTTCCGTCAATGCACGAGCGACTGGACGGCCTGGGTGGCGATGATGCCGAGCGCGACGCAGGCCGCTATGGTAATGCCCAGCACGAAGACCGCGAAGATCGCCAGATAGATGCCGAAGCGCTCCGGCGCCTTGCGATACTTGCGCTTGTTCGGCAGCGGCGCGGGCAGCGCGGCAACGGCGGCCGGGCGCTGGATGAGCGCCGGCTGACCGGGTGGCGGAAGCTGCGCCGGATGGGCCGGAGCGAGGCTCCCTTCCACGACCACCGGCTGGCCCGGCTGCTGGCCCGCGGACAGTTGTGGCGCTTGCTGCGGCGGGGTGATCGCGGCAAAGGCGCGCGCCGGCAGGCTCGGATTCACCTCGGCGGGCGCGAGACCATGCTCGACCAGATAGCGATTGTGGTAATACCCGATGGCGCGCTCGCCCGCCACCTTGAGGAAGGTATAGTCAATCGCGCCGCCGACCACCGCGCCGACACCCGGCACGAGCCGGCCAACCCACTTCGCGGCCTGCTCCTCGGTGATCTCCACGCTCAGGCGCAGCAGCATCTTCGGCAGCAGCTCCGGCAGCAGGTGAACCAGCCCCTCGCGCGTCAGCCAGTTGCCGATGCCGCGCAGGCTGTCAATCCCCGCCGCCAGCGCCAGCACCTCGGCCAGATGCGCCTGCTCATCCACGATGGCCGTGTCGTAGCCGTAACTCTGGGCGACGGCCGCCGCCATCCGCACCGCATAGACCGCCGTCAGCTGCACGTCCGCGCTCGCCGCCACCAATGCCCACAGGCCGCCCGGCAGGCCCGTCACCGCGCCGGTGAGCAGCGCGCGGCGGCGGTACTTGCGGGCAAAATGGCGGGCCACTTTGTCGAGCTGGTCCAGTGGCAGACCGTGGATGTCCTCGAACGTCGTCACCTTATGGTGGCGGGCCTTATGCTCGGCCAGCACGGCCGGATCGCGCCTGGCCGCCCAATTGATCGCGTGCTGGATGCGGTCGGGTGTCTTGCCCGGCTTGAGCAGGTTCTGCACTTCGGGGGGCAGCACATCCTGCAATGCCTGTCGCGCAATGCCGCCGGCGGCGCTCGCCAGGATGGAGCCTTCGGAATCGCTCGATGCCGTCATGCGTTGCCCCCTTCTCTCGCGCGTGTGTACTGGCCCTTGGGAGCCACATTGCCCCCGTCCGCGCCGGCCCGCCGCTCACGGCATCCTACACGAATGCCGCGCTCTGTTACACATCCGCGTGGCGCCTAGTATACGGGAGCCGGGCGCGGTGGGCAAGTAGATATCGCTCACGCGCACAAGGCGTGTGCACTGTTGGCCTGGAACTACGCCGAATCGCAGTCCACACGGTAGACGTCGCGGCCAGCGGCCCTCCCAGCGGCCCTCCCAGCGGCCCTCAAGGCGCGGTTGCGACCGCGCCAGCCAGCCTTCGCGGCTGTGACCCCCTCTCTCCCCGCGAGGAGAGGAGACCGGGGGTGAGGACTCCTAATCGCGGCCCACGCTCGCGCGGCAAGGAGTATACTAGGGCAGGTGCGGCGCGCTGCCGGGTGCGGATGGAGACCCCGGCGTGAGCAGCGCCAGCACATGACGAGGGCGGGCATGGCGGAGACGGCGGAGACACGCGAGCAGACCGAGCTGGAGACGGCAGACATCTCCAATGGACCGCCTGCCGCCGCTTCCAGCGCCAGACACAGCGGCGTACTGGGTGACGGCGCGACGAAGCGCATCGCCTGGAACTCGCTGATCCTGAGTGTCGGGCGGCTGCTCAGCTACGCCTCCGGCCTGATCACCACGGCGCTGCTCACCCGCATGCTCACCCAGGGCGCGTACGGCGCGTACACGACCGCCTTCACCTACATGGGCATCGTCTACGTTGTCGCCGACGCCGGCATCACGCTGATCGGCGTGCGTGAGGCCGCGCGCGAGCCGGATAAGCTGCGCGAGTGGCTGAGCACCACGCTCTCGCTGAAGCTGGCGCTGGCGCTCTTGGTCTACGGCGTGGCGGTGGCGGCGATCTTCGCGCTGCCCTACGCCACCGACGTGCGCGCCGCCACGGCGATAGTCGGCGTCGCCTTCTTCTTCCTCACGCTGGCCGGCGGGCTGGACATCGCCTATCAATCCCGGCTGGCGATGCGCATCCCGGCGACGGCCGACGTGAGCGTCAAGCTGGTCGCGCTGGCGGGCGTCGCCGCGCTCTTCGTCTACCAGCTCCGCCGCCCGGTGGACGCCGCGCCGCTCTTCTACCTCGCCGTCGGCATCACCGCCGGGGCCAACCTGCTCGCCTTCGTCGTGCGCTGGGCGGGGCTGCGCCGCCTGTTGCGCGCGCCGCTCGCCTTCACCACGCGCGACTGGCGGCGCCTGCTGGCGCTGGCCCTGCCGATGGGCGCCGCCACCATCCTGGGGCAGATTCACTACAAAGCGGACGTCATCCTGCTCGGCCTGCTGCGCTCGCAGGCCGACGTCGCCGTCTACGGCGTGGCCTACAAGGTCATTGACTTCATGCTGGTCTTCTGCGCCGTCTTCGCCGGCATGGTCTATCCCGTGCTGGCCCGCCGCGCCGAAGAGGAGCGCGAGGATCGCGCGCGCCTGCGCGCCGCGCTCACGCGCGTGCTCAACACCACAATCGCGCTAGCCGCTCCGGCCGCGGTGGGCACCATCCTGCTCGCGCCGGGCATCCTGCTGATCGTCGGCGGCGGCCGCTACGAGAGCGCCGCGACGGTGCTGCAATTGCTAGCGATCTCGGTGATCTTCAGCTTTGTCAACATGATCTACACCTATGTGATCATCGTGCAGAACCGCCAGGCCGCGCTGATCTGGGTCTCGGTCATCAACATCACCGCCAACGTGGCGCTCAACCTCTACGCCATCCCGCGCTTCTCCTACGTCGGCTCGGCCACCGCGACCGACATCACCGAATGCCTGGGCATGCTGCTGGAGCTGGTGGTGGCGAACCGGCTGTACCGCGTGCTGCCGTCGTGGCGCATCGTCCCCCAGGCCGGCGCGGCCTGCCTGGCGATGGCGGCGGCGCTGCTGGCGCTGCAAGCCTGGGCGCTGCCGCATCCCGGCATCATCGCGACGGCCGTGCTGGTGTTCGTCGGCGCGGCGATCTATGGGCTGGTGATCTTCGCCGTCGGCGGCGTGGACGCGGGCATCCTGCGCGCGGTAGGGCAACGGGCGCCCGCGCTGGAGCGCCTGCTGGCCTGGCGCGCGGCGCGTTAGCGATCGCCGCGACGAGCGAGAAGCATCCTGGTGAGGGAGGACGGATGGCGCGCGTCAGCATCGTGATCCCGACCTACAACCGCGCGCGTCTGTTGCGCGAGGCCGTTCAGAGCGCACTGGCCCAGACGCACACCGACCGCGAGGTGATCGTCGTGGACGACGGCTCGACCGACGAGACCGCGGACGTGACCGCGGAGTTCGGAGACGCTGTGCGCTATCTGCGCCAGGAGAACGCCGGCGTGGCGGCGGCGCGCAACCATGGCGCGAGCGTGGCGACGGGAGACTACCTGCACTTCCTCGACTCCGACGACATCCTCCATCCCCAGGCCATCGCGCGGCTGCTCGCGCTGATGGAGGCGCATCCAGAGGCAGGGATGGCCTACGGGCAAACGAGCATGGGAACACCGGGCGGCCCGCCCTCGCCGCTCTTCGTCCCCGATGGCACGCGACCGGCGGGGGTCTGCGCTGGCGCGCGCGAGCTGCGGCGCCTGCTGCGGCGCAACTACATCCATCTCGGCGCGGCGCTGCTGCGGCGGAGCGTGTGGGAGCGCATCGGCGGCTTCAATCCGGCGTTCCAAAGCATCTGCGAAGATTGGGACGTGTGGGTGCGCGCCGCGACCGCCGGTGGAGCGGTGGGCTACGTGCCGCGCGTGGTGCTGGGCTATCGCTTGCAGCCGGATGGGCTGACCTCGCACTACAACGCGCGCAACGTGGACCGCTACCTCGCCAACCACCGCGCCATGCTGGATGCCGCCTTCGCCGCGCCAGAGATGAGCGCCGAGCTCACGCCACATCGTGCCGAGATCGAGGCGTATCACCTGTATCTGCGCGCCTGGTTGACCTTCTCCATCGGTGACGTGGCGGCGGCACGGCGCGAGCTGCGGGCGGCGCTGCGCCTGCATCCAGGGCTGCTGCTGGAGGGGCGCTCACCCGAAGTGCGCACCCTCTGGCTGAAGCTGCTCGTGCCGCGCCGGCTCATCGAGGCGGTGCGGGCGCGCAGGCACGCTCGGCAGGCGGTATCCTGATCCAGCCATGATGCGGTTTGACACAGAGATGCGGACACTTCACCGCCTCTCTCTCCAGTCCGCGACGGCGGACTTTGCGGCCACCGGCCCCCAGGCGCGGTTTCAACCGCCGGCTCGCTGTTGTCCGCCATAAATTGTCAAAACGCATCATGGCCGCGCGTCCACCTCACCGCCCCTCCCGGCGCAGGCATGCCTCGTAGGCGTGGGCAAGGCCCTCAATCATCTGCCGGCGCGAGAATCGCTCGATGAAGTGGGCGCGCGCCCGCTCGCCGAGCGCACCGCGCCGCGTGGGATCGTCCAGGAGCTCGCCAATCGCACGAGCGAGCGCATCCGCGTCGCCCGCGGGAACGAGCAGCCCACCCACCCCCTCCGGCACGATCTCAGGGATGCCGCCGGTGTTCGAGGCGACGATGGCGCGGCCCAGCGCGGCGGCGTGCAGCACGACGGTAGGCAGCGGGTCAGGCTGAGTTGGCGCATGAACGAAGATATCGAAGGCGCGGATGAAGGCCAGCGCATCCTCACGCCAACCGGTGAAAGTGACGGCGCCGCCGAGGCCATACGCGGCGACGCGCCCGTGCAGCTCCGCCTCGAACGCGCTCTGCGCCGCGCCGCCTTGCGCGCCACCCACCAGCACGAGATGAGCGCGCGGCTCCCGCTCGCGCACAGGGCGAAACGCCTCGATCAGCACGTCCTGGCCCTTCCAGGGATGCATGGCGGCGGCGGCGCCGATCACGATGGCATCGGACGGGATACCGTAGAGCGCGCGCAGATCCGCCGGGCGAACGTCGTCGTACTCAGCGGCGTCCCAGCCGTTATAGAGCGTCTGGATGCGCGAGCGCAGCCTGGGCGCGTAGCCGACCACCGCCCGCTCGACAGCGTGCGAGGGCGCCAGCGTCCAATCCGCCAGGGCAGCCAGCAGGCGTGCTTGCGGGCGGGAGGCGTAGGGCAGGCCGTAGATGTCGTGGACGTGCGTGACGGTGCGCACGCCGGCCAGCCGCGCGCCCAGCCCGCCGTGGTACGAGACGCGCGGCGTATTGGAGTGGACGATGGCGGGGCGCCACTTGCGCGCGAGCCGGGCGATGCCCAGCGCGCTCGGCAGCCACGGCCGGAGCTGCTGGCGCCAGCTCGTCGTCGCGAACGTATCCGGGATGACGGGCAGCGTCTCGACCGGGATGGTGTGCGCGGCGCATCGCTCGGTCAGCCAACCCGCCCGCGGCGCCACCAGCACCGGCGCATAGTCCAGCGCGCGCGCATAGAGCATGACGCGCAGCAGCACCTCTTCCGCCCCGCCATGCACAGCGGTAGGGCTGATGTACAGAATGGGCCTGGACACGCGGCTGTCTCGGTTTCCCTAATCGTGGATGTCGTCAGGAATGCGCTCGTCGAAGCGCCGGATGGCGCCGAGCGGGTCCGCGCTGCCCGGTCCGCTGGCGCTCATTGTCATAGACGGCAGGGGAGGCGCGGGGAGCGCGACACGACCAGCCGCGTGACCGGATGCGCGGGCGAGCGAGGCGCCCAGCGCGGGCGCGGCGGCGGCGCTCAGGATCAGCCAGCCCACCGCCGCGATCGGTGGCAGCGTCCAGGTGCGGTCGGCCAGCCCATCCACGCACAGCACCGTGACGGCGGCAAGCACGGCGGCGAAGAGCGCCCGCTCCTCCCAAGTGGCGCGCAGATAATACAGCAGCACGCGCCGGATGGTGAGCGCCAGCACCGCCAAAAAGGCCAGCAGCAGCGGGATGCCGGCCAGCGCCGCCAGCTCGAGGAAGACGTTGTGCGGGTGCGAATCCAACTGGTCGCGCAGCGCGCGCGCGACGGGCGCCGCCACCCGCTCGTACGGTGCGCCGAGTCCGAGGCCGATGCCCAACAGTGGATGCGCGCGGATCAAGTGTACGGCCGTATCCCAGATCTGGATGCGCAGCGAGAGCTCGTTTGGCCCCTGGGCATGCTCGAACAACGCGGCGAAGTGTGTGCGGAAAATCGCATATCCCGCCAGCCCGGCCACGGCCGTGCCGCCGAACAGGTAGACACGGCGCAAACCATGCGTAGCGAGCGCCAGAAAGACGACGAGCGCGCAGCCAAACGCGATCCAGGCGGCGGCGGTGTAGGTGAAGAGCAGCGCGATCACGATCGTGAGCGTCTCCGCCGCGGCGAGAAGCCTGGCCGGCCACGCCCGGGCCGTGACGAGCAGCCCCAGTGCGCAGCAAGCCATCACGGCGAGGAACGGGCCGTCGGAGTCCGGGTTGCCCAGGAACGAGCTGGCGCGGATGACCTTGGTCGAGCCGGTAACGAGCGTGAAGAAGCCGTGCGTGAACACATCGGCGCGATGCCCCGGCGTCTCGAACAGGAAGACATGCGCCGCCGACTCGACGATGCTGTGCAGCGCGACGATCACGCCGATCACCGTGAGCATATTCAGCAGCGCGCGCAGGTCCGCGGTGGTGCGCGCCACCTGTGTGCCGAGCGCCCAGAAGAGCGGCGCGAGACACAGCACGGTGAGGAAGTAATAGGCGGCATCGGTGCGCGCCGGGCTGTGCGCGAAGGCGAGCACGCCCAGCAGCAGCACCACCGCCCACAGCCACGACCGCGGCAGCCGCGCCCACGGCACCCACTCGCGCGGGCGCAGGTAGATGCGCCCTTCCAGCGCGCGGGCGACCAGGAAGAAGCCGACCGCCAGTAACGTCAGCGGAATGACGCTATTGACCTTGATCAGACCATACCAATCAATCCAGAGCAGCAGCGCGACGCACAGCACAGCCGCGGCGCGGTCGCGCCGCAGCAGGATGATGCCCACCGTGAAGACGAACAGCAGCAGGTAGGCGAACGGGGTGGTGGTCTTCTGGCGCGCGATCAGGCCCAGGCAGACCACGGCCAGCGCGACGATCACCAGCGCCTGGCCCCAGGGGCCGCGCAGCCGGCGCAGCGGCGCGGCCAGCGCGTCGGAGACGCGCGCGATCTGCTCGGCGATCTGCTCAGACGAAATCATGCGCGGCTCCCAAAGCTCACCCGGCGCTGTGCCGGGACGAGGCGGTGTAGGTCATGATGCCGGGTATAGGGCCAACGGCCCGTGGCGCCGCCGGCGCGCTCAGTATAGCGTACGCGCGGGTGGATGGGCACGTTTTGGGGCTTCCGGGTTACGGCTCAGATGTGAGCGGGTTCCCCTGCGCCAGCCGCCGCGTGAGCGACGCCCGCAGCTTCGCGAGACGAATGCGGTAGAGGTCTTCGGGCTGCCGTGCGCTCGGCTTGGGAGCATCGCCGCACGCCACATGCCACCTGCGGAACGCCAGCCCGATGGCGGTCTGACGCAGCGCGCGCGCGACGAGATAGGCGGCCGGACCGCGCGCGAACAGGACGCCGCGTTCCAGCGCATCGCCGCGGGCGGCGTCTTGCGCCAGCACGTATTCCTCCACTGTGACGGCGCCGGTGAGCACTTCATCCGCCAGGTGTACGCGCACGATCTCCGCTTCGCGCCGCAATGCCGCGAGCGTCTGGCGTAGCAGCGCGATCTGCGCGGCGAAAAGGGGACCGTAGGCGCACAGCAGCGTTCCAGCGGCCACCAGCGCGGGATGGCCGGCCAGCGGGCCGGCACGCGCGGCGATCGGCGCGGTGATCGGCGCGGAGAGCACGACGAAGTCGAACACCGCGTGGAGCAGCACGGCCGCCAGCAACCCCAGCAGCGGCGGACCCCAACGGCGCCGGTGTGCCTCGCGGGCCAGGCCCAGCCCGGCGCCGAAAAGCGCGGTGTAGGTAGAGTGGCTGAGCCAGCCGAGCGCGACACGGCCGATCACGAGGAACGCGAGTTGGTTATGCGGACTCTGGGCGAAGTACACGAAGTTCTCCACCATGCCGAAGCCCGCGCCGATGATGAGGCCATACAGCACGCCATCCGTGACATTGTCGAACTCGTCACGCAGGGCGAGCAGCAGCGCGAGCAGGCCCGCGCCCTTCACCACCTCCTCGACCAATCCGGTGCTGCCGGCCACCAGAGCGACGAGCGGCAGATCGGCGCCCGGCCCGCCGCCCACCACACCGCTCCCCAGCACGCGGCTCACGCCCGTCTCAAAGACGAGTGCGGGCGGCACGGCGATCAGCGCGCCCCAGGCGAAGGCCGCCAGCAGCGTCACCAGCGGCTCGCGCTCGTAACGATCCAGCGTGGCGACGAGCAGCGCGACGCCGAGCGCCGGCACGAGCGGGATGGTGAGCGCGGCGAACACCTGACGGGCGCCGCCGAGGGCGAAGGCATCGCGCCCGGCCAGAGTGGCGGCGCCGATGGTGACGACGGCGCCCGCGAGCAGCAGCAGCAGCCCGACGGCGGCGGCAGCCCACCACTCGCGCCGGTCGCGGCGGGCGGCAAACGCGAACGCCAGCGTGACGCCCGGATCGAGTAGGCCCGTCGCGCCCTCCTCCGGCGGCAACCGCAAGGCATCGCGCTCGTCATCAGATAGGCCAGATGAGCTGGGCGCGTGCGCGGCGGCTGAGGCCACGGCCGGAGCCACCAGTTGAATGCGCGTCTCACCGAGGCAGAACGACTCGCCAGGGTGGAGAGTCGCGCGCTCGCCGGGCTGGAGCGTGACGGCGCCGGCGTGGACGACGTTGGCGGATGAGACGTTCTCCAGGCTCCAGGCGCCGCCCGCCAGGCGGAGGCTGGCGTGCTCGCGCGAGGCCGAGGGATCGAGCAGCACAACCGTGTTACGCAGATCACGGCCGATGGTGGTCAGCGGGGCGGTGATCGGCCAGACGAGGCCGCCATCAGCGAACACGCGCCGGGAAGATGGCGCGGATGGCGCGACGAGGTCCGGCAGCGTGGAGGCGTCCGGCAGGATGCGCAGGACGCCGAGCATCGGCGACGCGAGCAACGGGAAGGCGGGCAGCGCTACCGGCCTGATCTGGCGGAGCAGGGTGCGTGGCGCTCCTCGCATCTGACCCTCCACTCGCTCAGCCGGCACGCTCCGTTCCGCCACTATACCAGACGCGGCCGGGCCGGGTGGTATGCAGCGTCGATCCGGTTGCGTGACGGTCACGTTCTCCGCTTGCACTTGCGCATTCAAGCGAAGTCGTGGCGTGCGGCGAGGGAGTGGGGAACTGCCGTTGTCAGGTGGCGTAACGCTCTGGCATGTTCGCTAGACTGTGTGGCGTGTTGGCGTATGGGACATGCTCTTGCCCGGCCCTCTAAACCAGTGCGCACACGCGCGCGTATGATGTGCTGCCAGTCTTCGTTACGGCATATCACGATGGTACACGGGGCGGGAGTGCGGAGTGCGGGGGTGATCGAGATGCGTGAGGAGCTTCAGTTGCGGGAGGGCGTCTCCGCGGTTGGCCCGGATGATTTTGCCCGTGTGGTCGCGGTGTGGGAAGCGTCCGTCCGCGCGACGCATACGTTTGTCACCGAGGCCGATATCGAGGTCATCCGGCCGCTCGTACGCGCTGGCCTTCCCCATGTGCCACACGTGCTGTGTGTGCGCGAGCGTGCTGGTCAGGTGGCGGGGTTCATTGGGGTAGAGGATGGCAAGGTCGAGATGCTCTTTGTCCATCCGGCGTGGCGCGGCCAGGGCATCGGACGGCGGCTGCTGAGCTACGCGGTGACGACGTTGGGCGCGCGTGAGCTGGATGTCAATGAGCAGAATCCGCGGGCGCTAGGCTTCTACCTGCGGATGGGCTTCGAGGTGGTCGGACGCTCGGCGGTGGATAACATTGGCAAGCCGTACCCGCTGCTGCATATGTGCATCCGTCGCGCCCTCTCCCCTGGCTGACCCCACATGGCTCATGACGACTGCTGGCAGACAACACACCGAACGCACCCAGGCGTCACGCGATGGCTTCAAACCTCATACTACCGACTCATCCTGGGTTGTTGTCATTGCCATGCCGATCCGCGGCGGGATTACCCCGGCATTCATGCCGGGACGCCAACGCATGACAACGCCTCATCCCGACGCGGTATAACTCCCTTCCAGGCGCACCCAAGCCACACGGCAAGCCAGCGTGTGCCAGCGTGTGCCAGCGTGTGCCAGCGTGTGCCTGGGCGAACCGACATAAATTCGAAATGACTCCCAGTCACTCACCATACGGCCGCCCCAGCTGCTTCCGCATGGCAGGGCATCCGCGACTTGACATCTCCCTTTGCCCATGGTATTTTAGTTCTATCACCACAGCGTCACCCCACGCCGCTGGCACCTTGAACAACCGCATACATCAGCAAACACGCCCACTGCTCCCTCGTGCAACCCCCGGCCTGGCTGCGTGAATGCGGCAGCACCCTATCCAAACGTTGCCGTTTTTGCCGTCCACCGTGCCACATCGTTGCCGTTTCTTGCCACAATCTTGCCGCTTTTGCCGCCCAGAACGCGCCATGTCGCGTTGCCGCCGGCCGCAACACGGCTTGAATTCAGCGTTCGAGATGGATCGGAGGTCGAAGCGCATGCGAAAAGCGGCAAAAACGGCAATGTTGACCATCCCAGTCAACTTTACCATCCCGCCGCTCTCTCCCAACCGGCGCAGGCCGGTTTCGTGGCCGCAGGCCTTCAGGCGCGATTTCAATCGCCGGCCCGTCCAATCGCCGGCCCGTCCAATCGCCGGCCCGTCCAATCGCCGGCCCGTCCAATCGCCGGCCCGCTTGCCAGCCATTCACGGCTCTGGCCGCCACGTTGTTTGCCGGCCGTTCGCGGCCGCGATCCAATTGTTCACTGGCCGTTCACGCCCATCGCCCGTTCGCCGGCCATTCACGGCCGCCGATCCGCTTGTATGCCGCCCGCCGGGCATGCTAGAATGACCGCGAGCGCCACGGATGAGAGTGATCCACGGCAACCAAAACGATCCAGTAGCGTAGAACCTATCCAGTGGGGCAGACATTCCTGTCTGCCAATCCAAAACGAGCGGCAGCGGCGAGCGTGCGGGAGGTGCGGCATGGCGACCCAGGCGATGTATCGCCCCGAAAACATCGGCGATTGGAGCACCCCCCGCGCCGCCCCCGGCGGCGCCTACGGCACACGCACCCTCACCATGCCCGACGGCGCCGAGATCTTCTACCGCTACTGGCAGGCCGCCGACTCCACCGCGCCTGCGCTCGTCTTCCTGCATGGCCTCGGCGCGCACACCGGCTGGTTCATTGATCTGGGCAACGCCCTCAACGCCCTCGGCCTCACCGTCTACATGGACGACCATCGCGGCTTCGGCCGCTCCGGCGGCCCGCGCGGCCACGTCCGCGACTTCGCCGTCTACCCGCGCGACATTGACGCCCTGCTGACCGAGATCCAGAAGCAGCAGCCCGGCCGTCCGCTGCACCTGATGGGCCACAGCATGGGTGGCATCTTCGCCACCTACGCCGCCGCCGAAGACGCCCGCTCCGGCCGCGACCGTCTCGCCGGCCTGATCCTCATCAACCCCTGGATCAAAGACACCGTCAAGGTCAGGCCCGGCCTGCTGCTGGCCGGCATGGTCGGCGGGCTGACCAGCTCTCCCAAACTGCTCATGCTGCCGCCCAACGTCGCCGGCATGACACTCAACGCCGAGGCCGCCGCGCTCCTCGACGCCGACACCTACTGGGTGCGCAACCAGAGCCGTGCCTTCCTCTACCAGATCGGCGTACGCATGCGTGGCGCTGTGCTCAAGCAGGCCCGCGCCGTCCGCGCTCCGGCCCTGGTCATCCAGTGCGAGGGCGACACCACCGTCCAGCAGGCGGCCACGCATGCGTGTTACGATGCCCTGGGCAGCGCGGACAAGACCTGGAAAACCTATCCCAACTTCGCCCACGACTTCGAGTTCGAGCCAGGCCGCGCCGTCCTCGACCACGACCTCGCGGACTGGATTGTGCGACACCGCGGCTAACCCGTTCACAACCGGCATTCCCCGCGCACTGCTGCTCCCCTCTCCTCGCAAGGAGAGGGGGCCGGGGGGTGAGGACTCCCCGCACATATAGGGATATTGAACCGCATGCTGGAGACGATTCTCGCGCTGGCGCGGCTGTTCCGCGCCCAGGGCTTCGAGCTGTACATGGTCGGCGGCACCGTGCGCGACCTGCTGTTGCGCCGCGAGGCGTCCACCGACGTTGATCTGACCACCGACGCGCGGCCGGACACGATCAAGCGCCTCGCCGCCGCCACGCATCCACTCGCCATCGTCACCGTCGGCGAGCAGTTCGGCACCGTCCGCCTGCACTACCGCCGCCAGGACGCCGAGCCTGTTGTCGAGCAAACCATCGGACCCGCGCCCGTCGCCGTCGTCGCCGAGCACGCGCCGGACGTGGACGTGATCGAGATCACCACCTACCGCAGCGACCGCTACAACCCCGATTCACGCAAGCCGGAGGTCACCTTCGGCGACACGCTGGCGGGCGACCTGCTCCGCCGCGACTTCACCATCAACGCCATGGCCCGCGATCCGCTCACCGGCGAGATCAGCGATCTCTACGGCGGACGTGCCGACCTGGAGCGCGGACTGATCCGCGCCGTCGGCGACGAGCCGGAGCGCCGCTTCGACGAAGACCCGCTGCGCATGCTGCGCGCCGCCCGCTTCGCCGCCCAGCTCGGCTTCACCATCGAGCACGCCACCGCCGCCGCCATCCACCAACAGGCGCCGACGCTCGCCAAGATCAGCCGCGAGCGCATCCGCGACGAGCTCACCAAACTGCTGGTCACGCCCAACCCCGCGCTCGGCCTGCGCCTGCTCGTAGACCTCGGCCTGATGCCCTTCATCGTGCCGGAGGCGCTGGAGCTGCGCGGCGTCAGCCAGCAGCCGGGCGGGCATTCCAAAGACGTGTATGAGCACGTCCTGCGCGTCGTCGAGCGCACACCGCCGCGCCCCGCCACGCGCTGGGCCGGGCTATTGCACGACATCGCCAAGCCGCGCACGCGCAGCCTGGAGAACGGCCAGGTCCACTTCTTCGGCCACGAAGACGTCGGCGCCGGCATGGCGCGCGACATCCTGCGCCGCCTCAAGTTCGACCGCGCCTTCATAGACCACGTGACGCTGCTCGTCCGCATGCACATGCGCGCCAACGCCTACCTGCCCGACTGGACCGACGGCGCGGTGCGCCGCCTGATGCTGGAGGCCGGCGACGCCCTGCCCGACCTGCTCGACCTCTCCCGCGCCGACATCACCAGTTACCGCCAGGACAAAGTCTCACGCGCCGTTGCGCGCATCAACGAGCTGGAGGCCCGCTGCGCCTGGCTGAAGGCCGAGGCCGAGCGTGTGCCGATCAAGAGCCCGCTCGACGGCAACGACCTGATGGCCCTCTTTGGCCGCGGCCCCGGCCCCTGGCTGCGTCCGCTCAAAGACCACCTGCTCGGCCTGGTGATTGACGGCCAGCTCGCCCCCGACGACCAGGCAACGGCTGAGATCGAAGCCCGCCGCGTTCTGGAGGTGCTGGAGCGCGGCGAGACACCACCCGCGTCGCAGCCAGCGCCAGAGCCGCCGGACGAGCCGCGCTCGCCCACGCAGACTCGCGCGAGCCGCGCCGCCGCGCGACGCAACTCACGCACGGCCGTCGCCGCTCCGCCATCCGAGCCGCACGCGGAGTCAGGGACACGTTCGGCGGCACCTCCATCTCGTCCATCTCGTCATAGCGCGGATACGAGCGGCGCCGGCTCTCCCCACGAACATCACGGCGCTATGCGCGGCACCCATGCCGATAGTACACCGCATGCTCGCTGAGATGCCGGCGCGCGGCGTGGCATATACTTTCCTGTACAACCTGATCTCCCGTTCCATCCCGCTCGCGCCCTGTCTGGACGTGTCTGGAGCCTGAAGCGGCGGTAAACCCGCGCCGCTTCGCGCGTCGTAGAAGCAGCATCCCCCGTGGGGGTGATGCCCGGCGCCAGCCGCCGGCAGACGCACGCCTGGACGTACACGCGCGAGGTGGACTTAGCAATGAGGCTCGCTGCCGATGTCGCTCTGCCAGGGCTGGCGCTTGGCGCCTACGAAACCTATGACGGCGCGCGCATGAGCGGAGCCGGCGACCACGCGCATGCTGCTGACGGCGAGATCACCACCCCGGCGGCGGCCGTCGCGCTCACCGAGACACAGGCGCAGGCCTTGCTCGCCGCCGTCTACACCCAATACGCTGGCGCGCTCCACAGCTACGCCTATCGCCTGCTGGGCAACCAGGAAGACGCCGACGACGTCATGCAGGAGGTCTTCATCCGCGTCCACGGCCGCATTGACCAACTGCGCGATCCCGCGCGGCTCCGGCCGTGGCTCTATCGCATCGCCACCAACCTCTGCATGGATTACCTGCGGCGGCGCGCGCGCACGCGCAAGATCTTCGGCATCGCCGTTCACATAGATGGTGGCGGCGACGAGGCTGAGGAAACCGGCGCGCAGACCATCGCCGAGCCAGGCAGCACGCTCGCCATTGACAGTGTCGCCGAGCGGGACCACATCCGGCTGGCGCTGCGCCGTATGCCGCCGAAGTATGCCACCTGCCTGGTGCTGCACAGCGCACAGGGGCTGAGTTATCGCGAGATCGCCGAAATCCTCGGCATCACACCGGGAGCCGCCGCCGTCCGTCTCGCCCGCGCGCGGGTGATGTTCGGCCGGTGCTATGATGCGCTGCGCGGGGAGGACCGGCCATGAGCGCACAAGCTATGCGCTGTCGAGAGGTGTCACGCTACCTCTCGCCGTACGCCGACGGCGAGCTGGCGGAGCCGTTGCGCGAGCGGGTGGCGGAGCACGTGGCTGGCTGCGTCTCATGCCGGCGCGAGCTGACCCGCTTGCAGTCCGCCTCGCGGCTCGTCGCCGCGCTGCCCCGCTCCGCCCCCTCGCCCGAAGTGCTGGACCGCGTGCTGGCCGCCACCGCGCGCGGCGCGGGCGAGCCGGTGGTGCGCGAGTCGCTGCGCAAACGGCACAGCCGGCGCACGTCATCGCCGGCCGCGCGCGGCATCCACCTCTTGCCGCGGCTCGCCCGTGCCGCTCGTATCCCGCGTGCCGCCCATCCCTCACGCGCTCCGTACGACTCCCACGGCCGCATGCCCATCCCGGCGCGCGCCGCGCACGCCCGGCCCGCCGGACTGCTGCCGCTGTTGGCGGCCTCGCTGGTGATCGCGCTGGCGACGTTCGCCTTCCTGCGCCACCCCTTCGCACCACAGTTGGCAGGGCAGAGCAGCTCGCCGCCCGCGTCGTCGGTCGCGGACGTGCTGCGCCAGACGCGCACGGAGATGCTCGCCCACGGCGCGCAGCTCGCGTTCACGCCCGTGACGCCAAGCTTCCTGCCGCCTGGCGCGCGCTTCGCCAGCGCAGCCGTTAGCCCGGCATCCGCCGCCGTTGGACAGCGTTACCTCGATGTCGTGTGGTCGCTCAACGCGCCACTCACGACGCTGCACGTCCGCCAATCGCCGCTGGCGCTGGCCGCGCGCACGGACTACACTACGGGAACGCCGAACGCGGCGCTCGCGTGGCAGGCCGGCGCCTCCCCCTGGCGCGCGGGCCAGTACCTTCCGCAGCCGGATCGCATGGCGGTCGGGCAGGACCGCAAGACCTTCAGCATCTCGCTCGACGTCGGCATCCAGCCGGTCGCGGGAGGCGCACGCGCGGAGCAGGCGCGACAGGCGGCTGTGGCGGTGCTGCGGCTGGTAAGCCTCTCGCTCGACGCGCCCTACCTCTTCGTGCAAGTGACGGCGCCGGAGACGAGCACATCCATCCTGCACTACATCGCCCACGGCGCCTCGACTGCGGGGCCGGCGACGTGGGAAGCCTACGTTGATGCTGCCCACAGCCGCGAGCGGCTCAGCGTGACCGGCGCGCGTGGGCGGCCGCTCTACACCGACATCATCGCCGGCGATACGGCGTTGCGGCTCTCGCCCGCGGATGACACGTACCGGCAGATGACGACCGAGGCCGCCGGCGGGCTGGCCGCGCTGCCCACAGACGTGGTGACGTTCTTCGACGGCGCCAATAGCTTGCTGGCCGACGGCGAGCTTTGGAACCTGGGTCTCCAGAAGCTCGGCACGCGGCAGGTCTACGCGCTGGCGCTGGTGGGTGCGCCGCACCCGACGACAGTGTATGTGGACGCGAAGACCCAGCGCATCGTTGCGGCGCGAGTGGATGAGGCAGCGAGCGCGCGGCCTGGTGGGGCGTCCGCCAGCTCGCGCCTGAGCCCGGCGGGCGGCTGCCCCAGCTACTCGCTGATCGAGTATCTCGATCCGGCGCAGGCGCCGGCCGGCATCTTCGATACCCCCAGGCTGGCGAGCTACCGTCCGGGCGCGGCCATCGCGACGGTGAGCTGCACGGCGAGCGGGAGCTGATCCGGCCTCGCACGCCACGACAGCGACAGCCCGCCACACGGCAGCCGCCGGCTCAGCTCGCTTTGTAACCGAAGCGGCGCAGCAGCGCCTTGCGCTCGGCAATGTCCTTCTCGGCCTCGATGCCCTGCGTATGGAAGCCGTCTACGACGCCGAGGATGCCGCGCCCCTGTTCCGTCTCGACATAGATCACTTGAACGGGGTTGGCCGTCGCGCAATAGATGTGGCAGACCTCCGGCACGGCACGCACCGCCGGCAGCACGTTGATGGGGAAGGCGCCGCGCAGCAGGATGAGGAAAGCATGGCCGGTCCCCAGCTCGCGCATGGTCGTTCTGGCACGCTCGGTCAGCTCGTCGTCGCTGCCGCTCCAGCGCACGAGTGCGGGACCAGATGCCTCGCAGAAGGCCAGACCGAAGGCGATGCCCGGCACCGAATTGACCAGCGCCTCGTGCAGGTCTTCCACTGTCTTGATGAAGTGCGCTTGCCCCAGGATGAGGTTCATGTCGTCCGGCTTGGTGATCGCGTAGGTCTTGAGCTCCACGATGGTCTCCTCTCTATGGCTGTGACGCCATGTGAACGCCGATGCGATAGAGTGTACGCCGCGGGTACGGGCGATGGAGCGATGCGCGCTGACGGCGCGATGGTATACTGAGCCTTGGCGCGGCGCCGGCGGGCCAATACACGCCGCGCGGCGACGTGTGGGGCTGTGTCAGTCTGGAGGGGGGACGGCATGCGCTACTTCGTGCGCTGGTGGGAGACGCTGGGCCGGGCCGAGCGGATCGTGGCGATGTCGCTGGCGACCGGCGGGGTAGTGGCGATGGTGAACTCGACCGGCTGGGCGATTGTGGTCGCCTATATGGCGCGGCAGAAGGCGCTGGCGGCCATCGAGATCGAGCGAGCACGGGCCTACCGGCACTATCCACCCGCTGGCAGCGATGTGACCGCGACTGACGAGGCCGATCAGCCGGCGATGCGCCACGCGGAGGCCATCCGCGAGCTGGTGACGGAGAGCTAGGCCGCGCCAGTGAGCACAGCATCCCACGATCCGGCGGCGGTCTTGCGGGCGCGCTGAGAGGTACGATACAATCCGGGCGCGGCGCGGAACCACCGGCCGCACGGCGGGTGATATCCGGCGGCACGCGATCCGGCTGGCTATGAGGATCCGGCAGGCTGTGAGGAGGAGACGATGCCCCAGTACGATGCCGCGGCGGTGCGCGAGCGGCTGACGGCGGAGCGCGACCGGCTGCGCAGCGACATCTACGAGCGCACGGAAGGCGCGGAGGCGGTGCTGCCGGTCGATCCGCTGAACGACTCCGGCGGCATGGCGAGCGATCAGGCCGACGACGCCGACGCGATGGCCGACGCAGAGCGCAATCAGGCGATCATCCGCAATTCGCAGGCGCTGCTGGAACAAGTGAACGCCGCGCTGGCGCGGCTGGACGCGGGCACGTACGGCATCTGCGCCAACTGCGGCAAAGAGATCAATCCGCGCCGGCTGGAGCGGGCGCCCTACGCCACGTTGTGCATTGACTGCCAGGCGAAGCTCGAACGCTAAGTGCTGGCGATAGAGAGGGCTGTTATGTCGCGCGCACGCCGCAACGATGTGGTGATGGTGGCTGCCGGCGTGCTGCTTGTGGCGCTGGACCAACTGACGAAGCACTGGATCACCGACTATTTCACGACGCACGACGCGAACACGCCGATCCCGATCCTGGGGCATGTGCTGGAGCTGCTCTACACGCGCAACACGGGCGTAGCTTTCAGCATCCTGGAGGGGCAGGCGGTGCTGTTCGTCTTCATCGCCGTCGCCATCGCGGTGATCAGCTACCTATACTGGCGCATGCGCGAGACAGGGTCGCTGCTGATGAAGCTGACCTTTGGGCTGATTCTGGGTGGCGCGGTGGGCAACCTGATTGACCGCGTGACGCATGGGTACGTGGTGGATTTCGTCCATTTCCAGATTCCGGGCGTCTTTAATTTCGCGGTGTTCAATCTGGCGGATAGCGGCATTACGGTCGGTGTGCTGGTGCTGGCGTCGCTGCTCTGGCTGCGCGAGGGGCAGCGCACCACTGCCGAGCCGAAGGCGGCGGAGCCGGCCGCGCGCACGCCAGCGGTCGGCGAGGCGACGGAAACCACGCCGGGGATGCGCTCGTGACGCGCCGGAACGACGATGGCTGACGAGACGACAGACGAGACGGCACAGATCATCGAGGTGGGCGAGGCGCTGGTCGGGCAGCGGCTGGATCGCACGCTGGCGGCGCTGCTGCCTGGTCTCTCGCGCACACGCGCACAGGCGGCCATCGAAGCGGGGCGTGTGACGGTGGATGGGCGACCGGCGAAGGCGAGCCTGCTGCTGGAGGCAGGCATGCGCGTCGTCGTGGCGCCGGAAGCGGCGCCTACTAGAGAGACGGCGGATCAGACGGCCGGGATGACGCAGGCGCCGGAGCTGGATATTATCTACGAGGACGAGCACATCCTGGTGCTGAACAAGACGGCGGGGGTGGTGGTGCATCCGGCGCCGGGGCACGCGGGCGGGACGCTGGTGGATGCCCTGCGCGCGCATGTGCCGGGGCTGGACGCCGCCGGGGAGGACACGACACGGCCGGGCATCGTCCACCGGCTGGACAAGGACACATCGGGGCTGCTGGTGGTGGCGAAGGACGCGGCGAGCCACGCGGGGCTGGCGCGGCAGATGAAGGAGCATACGACGGTCAAGCGCTATCTGGCGCTGGTGGAGGGGCAGATGCCGGTGCCGGAGGGCGTGATCGAGGCGCCGATCGGGCGCGATCCGCGCTACCGGCAGCGCATGGCAATTGTGCGCGCGGGAGCCGGCGGGCGTGAGGCGCGCACGCGCTTCCGCGTGCTGCGCTACGCGAAGGGGCGCTCGCTGCTGGAAATGCAGCTCGAGACGGGACGGACGCACCAGATTCGTGTTCACCTGGCGGCAGTGCAGCATCCGGTGGTCGGCGACGCGGTGTATGGGCGACCACAGCCGCCGCAGCCGCCGCGCCACTTCCTCCACGCGGCGCACCTGGAGCTGGCACATCCCATGACGGGGGAATGGCTGGTCTTCGATGCGCCGCTGCCGCCGGACCTGGCGGCGTTCCAGGTGGCGTGGGAGCGGTGAGACGGTCGGGCCGAATACGCCGCATGGTATCTGGCGCGGCCTTGCGGTTGGGTTCCATAATGGAGAGAGACGCATCGCTCCGCGCCGCTGGGGGCCGCGCCCCCTGAGGAGGCCGACATGGACATTTCGATCCAGCCGCTGTATCTGTTGGCGGTCGTCGTGCTGTGGGTGGTGGCCTACCACGTGAGCTACTGGCTGGTGGCGATAGCGCGGGAGCCGTCGCTGGTCTTCTGGAGTGTGGGGCCGTTCGGCGTCTCGGTGGTGGCGCTGCGCGAGCCGCCGGTGCGGCGCCTGCTGGCGCAGCTCGGCGTCGCGGCAATCGTGCTGGCCGGGATCGCCTATGGGACGCTGTTCCTGCTCGATCCACCGCCAATCGAGGGACTGGGCCGGACGCTGGTGGGGGAGCTGGCAGCGGTGGCGATCCCGGTGGCGGCGATCTCGCTCTCGCGCGTGCTGGGGATCGCGTATGAGCGGCGGCACCCGCTGTGGGGCGAGGCGCGCGTGCTGACGGGGGCACAGCGCAGCCTGGCGACACGCTCGCGCATCTACTTCACGACGGCGGGGCGCGCGTTCCTGCGCGAACGCTTCGGCACAACGCCGCACGAGTTCCTGCGCATGGTGCGGTATTGAGGAATGAACCACGGAGGACGCAGAGAGCGTACTGGGCAGAAGAGAGCTGGACAGGATGGAAAGGATGCCGGTGAGCCAGCGGGCGGGAATGAGGCGCGAGCAGTGAAGATACATGTACGGGAATGAGGGTAGGCAGGTGCGCCGGGAGCGGCGGGAGGCACCAGTGAGCGAGGCGGAGACCGCGCAGCGCTGCCCGTTCTGCCGTATCGCGGCGGGGACGCTGCCGAGCGAGCAGATTTATCACGATGAGACGGTGGTGGGGTTCCGCGATCTGAATCCACAGGCGCCGCTGCATGTGCTGGTGATTCCGCGGCGGCACGTTCGCGGCATCAACGCACCGGAGGCGGAGGACGGCGCGCTGCTGGCGGCGATGGTGCGGGCGGCGAACCAGATCGCGCGGGAGCAGGGTGTGGCCGAGAGTGGCTACCGGCTGGTGTGGAATGTGGGGCCGGACGCGGGGCAGAGCGTCTTTCACCTGCACTTGCACGTGCTGGGCGGGCGACAGTTCGGCTGGCCGCCGGGATAGGGATTGGGTCAGCATCGGGATCGAGACAACGACCAAATAGGCGTTTGCCACACTGTGGGAGGTAGGCCGCGTCGAGCCGTGGGAGCATGCCGTCGAGGCGGCGATCCAGGCTGAATGACGCGGGATCATGGTGATTGACTGTGTGCAATGAGTATTGCTTGGTGACAGCCAAGCTGGTCCCAGCCGCGTTGCATCTGCGCCAGGCGGCCGAGCTTGGCGGTTGGCAGTGCTAGGGCCGGACCCATATAACGGAATGGCGCTGGACCTTTCAGAAGGCTGTGCGCATCATCCACCTAGTCAATGCTCTGGATGCATCTTTCATTCGGTAGTCGAGGATACGCCGCCAGCCTGTAATCTCCGCCCGCGCCACCACTGAGGCGCGCTGGATGCTAGGCCCAGCATGAGGGCGACGCCCATCGTAAGGACAGCGGCCACAAGTTGCGGCTTGGTGGTCATCAGGAACACGATGCCCGACAGCACAGCGACGAACGTCCGCAGCCCCGCATTGAGGACCGGATCGCGCGTCCCGGCGACGAGCGCCCCAGTGAGGAGACCGTCCGGCGTGGCGCGCGCTAACCGCTCTACCGCGCGCAGATGCGGATCAAGGACGAAGGCCCCTACTGGAGCCAGCAGCAGAAAGCTCGCCGTGGCGACGAGAATCCAGGCAGGGCGGGCGTCGGCCCATGTCGTGACAGCCATGTAGATACCCCCCGCTGCCAGCACGAGGATGCTCCCCACAACGGGGTTGCCGGCCGCGAGAATCGGCCCGACGACGAGGCGCACCTGTTCGACGCGCTCCGTCCGCCGCAGAATCGCGACGCCGAAGAGCCAGACGCCGAGGCCGACGAACATGCCGATAACGCCGCTCACATGGACGAACAGCGCGAACACATATGGTCTCATGGCTGGCTCCTCTCGCATATTGCGGAGCGAGGGAGCGCGACCTGAGTGCGATCCCCCATACGCGCATCTGATGTAGATGTTGATCGGGAGAATCTTCGTGAATGAGCGGATCACGCGAGCAACTGCACGATGCCGGCGTTGCCATCTACCGTGACTCGCTGGCCGTCACGTAGACGCACGGTTGCATCGCCTGCCGCTACCACCGCCGGAATGCCGTACTCGCGGGCGACCAGTGAGGCGTGGGCGGCCAGTGATCCGCCATCGGTAACCACCGCGGCGGCGCGGCCGAAGAGCGGTGTCCATGCGGGCGCTGTGACCTGTGCCACCAAGACCTCGCCTGGCTTGAAGCGCGCGAAATCTTCCGGTCCTCGGATCACGCGGACTGGACCCGTCGCACGGCCAGGACTCGCGGGCATACCCCTGAGGACCTGGAGCACAGTGAGTCCATCAGTCCCGGGCACAGCGTGTGTTGATGTTGCCATCCCCGGAGCCGGAGCTCGCATGGCGTCGGTCGCCCGCGCGATCAAACGCGCGCCCAGGGGATTGCCGAGCACCAGCGGCGGGCTAAGTCGGCGCTGGCGATCCCAAGCCTGGCGTCTCGCAGTCACTGCCACCCGGAGATCATTATCCGCTTTCCCTTCGCGCCTCTCCTGCTCCTCGCGCGGCCCCTCTTGGCCCGCCCGGCCCATGTTTGCTACCAGACGACCCACTTCAAGGCATGCCTCCACCTCCGCTCGCGTAAGGAAGAAGACGTCCTCCGTCTGCGCGATTGCGCCATGCAGCCGCAGCTCGCCACCCAGACGCAGGATGGCACGCCGAAGGAACGGCCAGCCCAGGGTGAACCAACTGGCCTGCTCTTCGCGCAGGACGGCGTACTGTTGCGCAAGTGCGAGGAGCGCGTCGAAACGGCGTCGCAGCGCGGGATGGCTGGCGAGTGCCGCGCGGCACGCCGCCTCGGCCGCACGACGATTCGCCTCCATGCGGGCGCGACGCCCGGCGAGATCGTCCATTTCCGTTGTGCCGCTTGGTTCTCTACCTCCATCCCGGCCCTCATCTTCGCCGAGCGTCGGACGAATCCAGTCGAGACTCTGGACGGCATGAGGCGGAGTCACCGGGTACGGCGTGGGCGGCTCGACGGGTCTGACGGGCAACCCGAGCAGGAGCTCCTGGTGGCCGCGTGCCGCTTGCTCTGGGAGGTGTTTGCGACAGAAACGCGCCAGCGCGTGCTCTGCCTTCCAGGCGTGGCCGCCCACCACACTGAAGTCCCACAGATATGCGCCAGCGACGCCGGCAACCGCGTCAATCGCACCGATCAGGTCGGCGGGGGAGGCGGTCTCGACCCGAGTTTCCCAGGACGCCACAAGGCGCTGATAGCGCGGCAGCAACTCCTCACGCCAGCGGCGCGCGACAGGGGCGATCAACGAACGCTCGGCGAGGTCTGGCCGGCTCGTGCTGAGCGCGAGGGCGAGGAGGGCACGTGGGTGGCGCGTGAGAGCGATCACCACACCGCGTAGCGGCAATCCGCCTCCGATGGGCGAGGAGAAATACCAGCCGTTGGCGAGCACGTGGTAGGGCGGTCGTGGGCGCAGGCCGAAATCGCGCTCCTCGGCGGACACTTCGCCCTCCTCGATACGGGCCAGCAGCCAGCTTTCGCACAACGGTGTCACCGGCTCAGGAAGCCACTCGCCCAGCCGGAAGTTGCGCATCCAGCCGCCTTTGGCAGGGGATGCCCACGTATTTGGCGTGACATTTTCCGTGGGCGCGACGGACTCGACGAGCGCGTCAGGAGCGGCGGGCGTGGGTAACGCGGTCATCGGGCGTGTCTGCAGGACGAAGAGCGTGCCATCCGCGAGAGCCCACTCTACGTCCTGCGGCGGGCCGAAATGCCCCTCAATCCGCCGCGCGAGGTCAGCCACAGCTAGCGCTTGCTCCGCCGTCAATGCGTCCTCCGCCCCATGCAGGCAGATCGCTTCGGTCCCTGCCCCCGATCTACGCACGACCCATTCGTCGGCGACACCCTCTCCGGATACCAGCCGCTCGCCGAGACCGCGCACGGCGCTGATGGTCGTTTCGTTGCGGTCAGCAGTCACGGGATTGGCGGTGAAGGCGACGCCCGCCGCCTCTGCGGGCACCATCACCTGCACCACCACGGCCAGCGCGAGTGGCATGCTGCCGTCTGTGCGGCCGTCTGTGCGATCATTGGCGTCACCCAGATGGTCGCCCCAACCGCGCTGGCGACGATACGCGACCGCGCGCGGTGTCCAGAGTGAGGCCCAGCACGCCCGCACCGCGTTGAGCAGCGCCTCCTCACCTGAGACCTCTAGGAAGGTGTCGTGCTGGCCGGCGAACGACGCGGTGGCGAGATCCTCGGCCGTCCCCGAGGAGCGCACCGCGACGGAACCAGCCCCCAGCCGCTGATAGGCCACGAGGATCGCCGCCCCCAGCTCGTCTGGCATCGGCATCTGGATAAGACGCTCACGCAACGATTCCGGGTCGGTCGTCCCGAGCGCCCGCAAGCTGTGAGCGGCGATGGAGGCGCGATACGCGGCGGTAGTGATGACGAAACCGGGCGGCACAGGAAACCCCAACCGCAGCAGGCGCCGTAGATTTGCCCCTTTGCCACCGAGCGCGGCAAGCGGGAGGTCGTCCGCCTCACTGAGTTCATCAGCATCATCCGCCTTGTCCAGCCAGCGAATCCATGACGTGGTGCTCATTGCCGCCCCCTTTGCGCTCCGCGCGACCCGCGGCTTGCGCTTGCTCCTCCAGTGGGCTTCACGCCTCAGCTCGGTCAGGCTGGAGCCCGCGCAGAAAGATTGTGACAATTGCCTCGACGTATGCGTCGTCGGTGAGGCCCTCGGCTTGCAGCGCCGGGAGGAAGAGTTTGCCGCCGAGCTGCGGCAGCGTCATGCCGACAAAGGCGCGCGCGCCGGCCCGTACATCGTGTGGTCGGAGTCGGCCCAGCTCGATTTGGCGCGTGAGATAGGCCTCGATGACGCCCAACACCCGGCCGATGACCCGACCTCCCAGCAGATCGGCGACCTCCGGGCGCCGCAGGGCCTCGGGCGCGAAGAGGCGTACGAGCCGCAGCGCGGCGGGGCGGTCGGCCATCTCCAGATAGGCGCGCGCGAGCAGCGGCAGCACCTCCTCAGGTGACCTGTCAAGCAGCACGGCGGGGTCGCTGACGATTTGCGCGATCGGTAGGTGCCGGCCCAACACGGCCTGGAAGAGCGCTTCCTTCGTCGGGAAGTACCAGTAGATCAACGCCTGCGACGCGAGCTTCGCGCGCTGGGCGATGCGCTTGATCGTCGCGCCCCGAAACCCCTGGCTCGCGAACTCCTCAAAGGCCGCGTCGAGGATCTGGCGCTGCCGATCTTGGCCCTCTTGGCCCTCTTGGCGATCGTGTTGCTCGCTCCGCTCATGCCGCTCGTCCACGCCATCCCCCTTCTTGATTGACCGTTCAAGTGAGAAGATACACTTGATTGAGCGTTTAGTCAAGGGGGTAGGCGCGGAGACATTCGCCGCGCTGTGGGAGACGGGCCGCGCCGAGCCGTGGGAGGAGTTGTCGAGGCTCCGACCTCCGTGTTCCTCCGTGTCCTCTGTGGTCGTTCTCGTTCCCGTCCGCCGTCATTCCCACGGTTGCGTCGCTGCCGCGTTATAATAGAAGGTGCGTCACTCTCGGAAAAGCGTCTCGCTTTATCCCACTTTCATCCCGCGCCGGTGCCCCGCCGCATCGCGCGCCTCGCTCAACTCGCGAGCGGAAAGGTTCAATGGTCGAATGAGCGCCACCAGCGTCCAACGCAGCGTGCTGCCAACTGACATCGAAGACAGCCCCGCCGGCGTCAACAACTTCACCATCGTCGCCGCCACTGTCAACGGCTCCGGCAGCCAGACCGCCAACAACACGCTCCTGCGTGCCCTCTTCAAGATGGGCATCCCGGTGAGCGGCAAGAACATCTTCCCTTCCAACATCCAGGGCCTGCCCACCTGGTTCTCGATCCGTGTGAGCAAAGACGGCTTCATCGCCCGCCGCGAGACCGCCGAGATCGTCGTCGCCCTCAACCGCAACACCGCCGCCGAGGATATCGCCGGCGTCGCCCCTGGCGGCGTGGTCATTCTCCCCTCGGAGTGGAAGCTGCCCGAGTCGCGTAGCGACATCACGTATTACACCCTGCCGGTGCAGCAGATGGCGAAGGATTCGGGCGCCAGTGCCGACCTGCGCCCGTACGTCGCCAACATGGCCTACGTCGGCGCGCTGGTCGAGCTATTGGGCATTGACGCCGGGGAGATTCGCAACGCCCTCTCCGACCACTTCCACGGCAAGCAGAAACCGATTGATCTCAACTTCGGCGTCGTCCAGGCCGCGATTGAGTACGTCAAAGCGAACATCACCAAGCGCGACCCTTTTCGTGTCGAGCCGATGAACCAGACGGCCGGCAAGATCATGCTCAACGGCAACTCCGCGGGCGCGCTGGGTGCCGTCTTCGGCGGCTTCACCGTCGCGAGCTGGTATCCTATCACCCCCTCCACCAGCCTGGTGGATGCGCTCAGCGACTACGCCAAGGCGCTGCGCGTGGACCCGGAGACCAAGCGCCCGACCTACGCGATCGTGCAGGCCGAGGACGAGATCGCGGCTATTGGCATGGTCACCGGCGCCGGCTGGGCGGGTGCGCGCGCCATGACCTCGACCTCCGGCCCCGGCATCTCGCTTATGACCGAATACGTCGGCTTCGCCTACTTCGCTGAGATTCCCGCTGTGATCTGGGACATCCAGCGCATGGGCCCCAGCACCGGCCTGCCCACGCGCGTCTCGCAGGGCGACGTGTTGATGACCTACTACCTCGGCCACGGCGACACCCGCCACGTCGTGCTGCTGCCCTCGAACCTAGAGGAGTGCTTCGAGGCCGGCTGGAAGGCCTTCGACCTGGCCGAGCGGCTGCAGACGCCCATCTTCGTGCTCAGCGACCTCGACATCGGCATGAACCTGTGGATGAGCGATCCGTTCGCGTACCCCGACACGCCGATGGACCGCGGCAAGGTGCTCTCCGCCGCCGACCTCACCCGCCTGGGCGGCTTCAACCGCTATGAGGACGTGGACGGCGACGGCGTGCCGTACCGCACCATCCCTGGCACCGATCATCCCCTCGCCGCCTATTTCACGCGCGGCTCCGGCCACAACAAAGAGGCGCAGTACACCGAGCGCGCCGACGAATGGGAGGCCAACCTGGCCCGCCTCGCCCGCAAGCACGAGTACGCGCGCACCATCGTGCCGCGCCCCATTCTTGATGAGGTCAAGGGCGCCAAGATCGGCCTGATCGCCTACGGCTCGACCGATCCGGGCATCGTAGAGGCGCGCGCGATGCTCGCGAACAAGGGCGTCAAGACCAGCTCCCTGCGCCTGCGCGCGTTGCCGACCACCGAGGAGCTGCACGAGTTCGTCGCTCGCTACCCGCACATCTATGTCGTCGAGAACAACTTCGACGGCCAGATGCGCCGCATCCTGCAGAGCGAGGTTCCCGAGCACGCCGCCCGGCTCGTCTCGATCTGCAAGTGCGACGGCCTGCCGCTCACCGGCAAGTGGATCGCGCGTTCCATCCTCGAACAGGAGATGTAGCATACATGGCTATCCAGGAACCCCCCGCCCAGAGCACCAACCGCATCGGGCTGACACGCAACGACTACAAGGGCCGGGCGTCCACGCTGTGCAAGGGCTGCGGCCACGACTCGATCTCGGCGCGCATCATCTCGGTCGCCTACGACCTCGCGCTCGACCCGCGGCGCATCATCAAGGTCAGCGGCATCGGCTGCTCCAGCAAGACGCCCGCCTACTTCCTCAACCAGTCCCACGGCTTCAACGGCCTGCATGGCCGCATGCCATCCGTCGCCACCGGCGCTACGCTCGCCAACCACACGCTGCAAGCTATCGGCATCAGCGGCGACGGTGACACCGGCAGCATCGGCATGGGCCAGTTCAAGCACATGGTGCGCCGCAATGTGCCGCTGGTCTACATCGTCGAGGACAACGGCGTGTATGGTCTCACCAAGGGCCAGTTCTCCGCCACCGCCGACGAGGGCCAGCAGCTCAAGTACGCCGGCCTCAACGAGCTGCCGCCGATTGATGTCTGCCTGGAGGCGCTGGTGGCCGACTGCGGCTTCGTCGCCCGCTCCTTCGCCGGCGATCCGCGCCAGGTGGAGGCGCTGCTGAAGGCGGCGCTGAGCCATCGCGGCACCGCCGTGCTGGACATCATCAGCCCGTGCGTCTCCTTCAATGACCATGAGGAGTCCACCAAGAGCTACGCCTGGGGCAAGTCACACGAGACGGTCATCTCGGACTTCAACTTCATCC
>JAICVS010000235.1 GCA_025935195.1 Ktedonobacterales bacterium | reverse complement strand
GCGGTCCTGCGGCGAGGGGATGCGGTCCTGCGGCGAGGGGATGCGGTCCTGCGGCGAGGGGATGCGGTCCTGCGGCGAGGGGATGCGGTCCTGCGGCGAGGGGATGCACTACAAGAACGTCCATGTGTTCCACAGCTCGAACGCTGTGATACAGTTATATCTGAGAACTCTGCTATTCGTCAAGCGTGCCGAACAATGCCTTTACAGATATTTTACAATTTGCGCCTCGTTTGCTCGTGATCTGTCAAGAAGCGATGGTACAGCCCGGTTCGAAGCAGCTCCCGCCCGTGGGCGACATCCGTTGCCCCCGGCGCCACGCCGCGCCCCTTCGTGAAACCCGCCCGCGTACATCTTCCCAAAGCTGAGCCGCGTGCGACGCGATAAGATCTCGATGCTTCCAGAATTGGAGCGCCGCGGCTGAGGGACCGCGCGGGTGTGTATGCGGCAAGGACGCCCGGCGCAGCGATGGCGTGTAAGCGATGGCGTGTATCCGTAGATAACGGGGGACGTAGGGCGAATCCTGATCCGGTTGCGAGTGCTCCGGCAAGAATGATCCAGCATGTAACGGCGCCCCAATGGGATGGGACAAGACCAATTGACCACACTGGCGAGCGCGCGGGACGCCCGCGCGAAGGCGAAAGGTGGCTCTCAAATGTTAGAGGACTTTCTGGCGCGGACGGGAACGGTGGAAGCCGAGACGCCTCAGCTCACCCAGGGCGAGATGCGCGCGCTGCGCGCGTTCATGCGGCGGCAGGGCGAGCGGCTGGAGGACGACATGACGCCGTTCTCCGCTGAGGAGCGCCGCCGCCTCACCTTCATCCGCTGGCTGCACACCGAAGGGCGCATCGCCGCGTAGCGGGCAGGCTCAGGCCCCACCGAGCGGCTCCTCCACCACCTGCACGATGCGCTCCGGTGGCACGTCGTGATGTTCGGTGATACCAAGCACCTCCCAGCGCGACCGCTCGCCCTCCAGCCAGAAACGCAGGTCCAGCGCGCACTGCCCCACGTGCAGGTGTCGCACGGTGATGTCGGGCAGCCAGGAAGGCAACGTCGGGCAGACGTAGAGCCGGTTGTGCGGCGCATCAGCGCGCAGCCCCAGGATCGTTTGCAGCATATGAAAGATGCTGCCTGAAGCCCACGCCTGCGGCACATTCGCCCCACCGGGATACAGCACCGGGAAGTCCGTCGTGCGCCCTTGCCGCTCCAGCCCGGCGAAGACCTCCGGCAGCCGGTACGCCTCGAAGCGCCGCGCCGCGTCGAAGACGCCGCGGATCACGAAGTTCGCCTCGCGCGCCAGCCCATAGCGCTTGAACCCCGCCGCCAGGATGCCGTTGTCGTGCGGCCAGACCGACCCCAGGTGGTACGAGTACGGATTGTAGGCCGGATTCTCCGCCGAAAGCGTGCGGATGCCCCAACCGCTCCACATATCCCGCTCCAACAGGCGGTGCGCCGTCCGCACGGCCTTGTCGCGGTCGGCGATCCCGCTCCAGAGGCACTGCCCCGCGTTCGAGGCCACCGCGTCGATCTGCTTCTTCTCCGCGTCCAGCCCGAAGGCGTAGCAGCCGGCGTCCTCCATCCAGAACGCCTCGTTAAAGCGGCGCTTGAGCGTTTCCGCCTGCTGGGTCAGCGCGCGCGCGCGCTCCGGCTCACCCAGCACGGTGTAGATATCGGCCATGCGTGTCTTGGCGTCGTAGACGTAGCCTTGTAGCTCGCAGAGCGCCTTCGGCTGTTTCGTCTGCCGGCCATCGCCGTAGACCACCGCGTCACCCGAATCCTTCCAGCTCAGGTTCTCGTAGCCCAGCGTCGAGAAGGTCTTGTACTCCTGGAAGCCGTCGCCGTCCAGGTCGCCGTAGCGGTCAATCCACGCCAGGCACGCCTCCGCCTCGTCACGATACTCGCGCAAGAGGTCCGTGTCTCCGGTCCAGCGATACGCCGCGCAGAGCACGATCAGGTAGAGGATGGTCGCGTCGGCGGTGCCATAGTAGGGCGTGAAGGGGATGGTGTGGAAGTGCGCCAGCTCGCCGAAGCGAATCTCGTGCAGAATCTTGCCCGGCTGCGCGTCGTGCCAGTCGTCGCGCGTCGTCGCCTGGTACTCGGAGAGGCGCTTGAGCGCGCCGCGCGCGAAGCCCGGCGCCACCGTCATGTTCTGTAAGCTGACGATCAGGCTGTCGCGGCCGAAGAGCGTCACGAACCACGGCACGCCGGCCGCCGGCACCCACGCCTCATCTGAAACATCCATATCGTAGATGCGCAGCGCGCCCATGTCCTCCACCGCCTGACGATGCATGCGGTAGACGTGCTCGTTGGGCGTCTCGATGGCGGTGCAGCGCTCCTGCCAGCGGCGCTGGCGCTCGTCGTAGTCGCTGAGTGGCTCCTGCCCCGGCGGTGGCGTCGCCGCGGCGTCCAGCGTGGGCATGCTGCCGCGCTCGCGGTGCCCCGTCAGGTGCTTCTTGATGTGCTGGCCATACTCCAGGATGATCTCATCGCAGCTCGACCACTCTCCCATCGGCTCCAGCAACACCTCGAAGAAGATGCGCCCGTTGGCGTAGCCAACCGAGTCCTCGCCGCAATTAATCTGGTAATCCAGGGCGCGATGGAAGTCCTTGTCGCTGTAGCTCGTGCGCAGCGTGCGCGTCGCCTCATCCCAGGTGGTCTGCATGCGCCCGCGCTGGATGCAGCGGCCAGACTTGACCTCGAAGATATCGGCGAAGTCGGCGCGCAGTTCCAGCTCGAAGAGGAAGCGCACGCGCTTGCCGGAGTAGTTCGTGATCGTGAAGTCCTCGTGGATGCCTTCCTCCACCGTGCGGTCCACCACCAGGCCGATGCTACCGCCGGGGATGTCGCCCAATTCGGTCTGCAGCGGCGGATTCGTCATGTTGACGCGCGCGGCGTAGAAGCTGAGCTGCCCCGAATTCACCAGCGTCCACGGGTGTTCGTTGATGGTGAGGCGGTAGGTGCTGACGAAGCGCGTGTCAATGGCGAAGACGCCCTGCGCGCTCTCCGGCTGCACCTCGCCGCGCTCGTCGGTGACGACGAAGGTGCGCCCCTGGCTGATGGTGATCCCCGGCGGTGATACTTTGATCTCGGTCGGCATGGTCGGCCCCTATCGCTGCTGCCCTCAACATCCGCGAATCCGCACGGATGCCGTTCCTGCCAACAGGATGCGTGCCAGCGCGCGACGACGGGACGCTACTACCCCAGCAGCGCCGCCAGCGGATAGGAGAAGCCGGGCAGGACATCCAGCCCATCCAGCGCGTCGGCCGCTCCGAGCGTCATCACCGGCTGATCCGTCCCTGGCCGCCATACCTCCACCTGTCGCTGCTTCGGCCAGATCACCCACACCAGGCGCAGCCCGGCAGCCAGGTAGCGCCGCGCCTTGGCGGCCATCTCAGGATGGTATTGGTTGGGCGACGCGATCTCCACGACGAGGTCCGGTGCGACATGCCAGGCGCGGTCAAATTCCGTTGAGTCGCTGGGCGGCACATGCTCAGCGCGCACGAACGACACGTCCGGGCCAAGCAGCGTCTCCTCCGTCTCGCCAGGCAGCGTGAGATCGAAGCCGGCGTCCGCGCCCAACACCTCGCCCAGCTTCCGCGGCTCCACGAAGGTCAGCAAGACAGTGCCGAGCCGTAGCGCGAGTTTGGCTGCCTAGCCTCCGCTGAGCGGCATGCGCACCAGTCTCCCCTCAACCAGCTCATAGCGCCGGCCATCGTCCGGCAGCGCCAGCGCCTCGTCCACTGTCATCGGAAACGGCGCATCCGCCGCAAGCTCCGCCCACGGCGCGAGTGTCTCTTGCCGCATAGAGGCATCACCTCACTTTTTCAGGCACTTCTTGCACTGGATAGTCGTTCTCTGCCTCATCGCCAATTTTGGCATCGCTCAGCCAGGCAAGCTGCTCGTCCATCGGTGGGCTTGGCTTGCTCTCGTGCCGGATGCGGTCGAGCGCATCAAGCATCTCATCAAACGTATCGGGTAGATCGCTCCACGAGCCGATCGCGGCCAGCGCATCCCGCACCCGCTGCGGCAGATGCTCCTCACCCGGCCTGAGAGGCGACTGAAGCGACGCAGGTATGGGCTCGATAGGTTCGGTCCGCTCCTCGATCAGCACCGCGATCTCTTCCCGCTCCTCAGGCGACAGCTCTTCGACGCGCTCCAGCGCCCGCTACAATCGCTCGATCATAGCCTATCCCTCCCCGGCTCGACGCCTGGACCGCAGCTGAGTATATCGTTCATGCCCTCCCTCTTTTCTCCTCCTCCGTGAACCTCCCTCGCCTCCGTTCCTCCGTGTTGGCTCTCGTCGTTCTCGCTCTGCCCTCCGCGTCCTCTGCGGTTCAATTCCCGTCCTTACGCCCCCGCCTTCGCTTCTGCCCACCACGCCAGCCACTCGTCCAGGCTCACGCCCTCCAGCGCGCGCCCCTCGCGCCGCGCCCGCGCCTCCAGCGCCTCGAAGCGCCGCCGGAAGCGCCCATTCGCCGCGCGCAGCGCCTCCTCCGGCTCGATGTGTAGATACCAGGCCAGGGCCGCCACCGTGAACAGCACGTCACCCAGCTCCGCCGCGCGCTCGGCATCCGTCCCATCCGCCCGCGCCGCCGCCAGCTCGCGCGCCTCCTCCGCCACCTTCTCCGCCGCGCCCGCCGCGTCCGGCCAGGCAAAGCCCACCTTCGCCGCCTTCTTCACCAGCTCGTGTGCCTGATAGAGCGCGGGCGCGCTCTTCGGCACGCCCCGCAGCGCGCTCTCCACTCGCACATCCTCGCCCTTCGCCGCGCGCTCCGCCTGTTTGATGACCTCCCAGTTGCGCACTACGTGCGCCGCGTCGCGCACCTCCACCTCGCCAAAGACGTGTGGATGCCGCCGGATCAGCTTCTCCGTGATCGCCTGGTACACGTCGCCGATGTGAAAAAGGTCTTCCTGGTCCGCGATCTCGGCCTG
>JAICVS010000072.1 GCA_025935195.1 Ktedonobacterales bacterium | reverse complement strand
GCAGCGAGGCCGTGTCGGGGTGATAGCGCTGGATCAGCTCGTTCACCTCCCGCTCGCTGTAGGTGCGGCCCCACGTGAAGCGATCCGCCAGCCACGTCAGGATCACCAGCTTCTTCTTCTCTTGCGCCGGGATCGTCTTGAGCCGGCCGTTCTCGAAGAAGTCCGCCAGCACCTTGCGCTCCCAGGCATCCATGTCGGCGTCTACCAAGAGCGCCATGCGCTCCGGCGAGCCGAGCAGCCGGTTGATCTTGCCCAGCCCCTTGCCATTGAGGCGGTAAAGATGGCTGTTGCCTTCCGCGCGCATCTCGACCAGATCGATCTCCTTGAGCTTTGCCAGATGCCAGGAGACCGTCGAGGCGCGCAGGTCCAGCAGTGCCGCCAGCTCGTCCACGCTGCGCTGCTGTGTAGCCAGCAAGCCGATCAGGCGCAGGCGTGTCTGGTCGGCCAGCGTCTTGAGATACACCAGCAGCGTTTGCATCTCGATCTGCTCTTCCGGTTGTGTCATCGCACATCTCCCTTCACCAATATCTACGTTGATAAACATCGAATGAGATATACATCAACGATAGCCGCTGGTCAAGTGTGCGACACCTGCCGGGGCAGGGGTATCCAGGAACATGTGCGGATTTCTGAATCCAGTCGGGCGGTGCGCCGGGCGCATCACGGGGTGCGTGCAGGGGTACGAGCAAAAGTGCGCGCGGGGGCGAGTGGGGAGGGCAAAGCCCCGCGTGCGCGGTGTCATCCCGCGCTGACACCGATGTCGCCCGTGTCCACACGGATGGTCAGCGTACTGTTGGGGTTCGGCGCCGTCTGGCCGCGCGCGGACGCGCCCGCCCCATCCCGCGCGAGCGGCACCGGCCAGCTCGGCACGCTCACCTCGCCCAGTGCCGTGGCCGCATCAATCGTAACGGTGGCGGCCAGCGGCAGCGTCACATCCACATCGCCGGTGTCCACGCTCATATGCAGCGCCGCGCCCGGCGCGAGCCGCCCACCAAGCGTCACATCACCGGTACCCACGTCCACACTCGACGCGCCCGCGAGCGTGACGCCGGCCAGTCGCGCATCGCCCGCCCCTACTGTGATGCTCACCATCCCCGCGACATCCGACACGCTCACATCGCCTGTATCCGCATGCAGATCGAGATTAGATCGCGCGGGAGCCGTGATGGTGAGGTCCACGGCGCTGGAGCTACCCGCCCCTGTATCGCCGCCACCCTGCGCGCGCACCATCACCGTCGCGCCCGACTGCTGGATGTCCACCGGGATGCGTTGGGCCGCGTGCGAAGCGATGTCCGCCGATTCGGCGCGCGCGCGGCGTGTCGCCTCGACCGTCACCTGCCCCGCCGGACCCACGACGACCGTGACATCGCCCGCCTGCCCATCTACGACGATCCGTGGCGCGCCGGTCACGGCCAGCGTGCGTGTCAGCGTAGACTGCGCCTCGCGGAAGTTGGCGAAGTGGATCGCCAGGCCGGCCAGCGCACCGATCACCAGCGCGCAAGCGAGCACGGCCAGGCCGACCATGAGCAGGCATCCACCCGCGAGCCAGGGCAGCCAGCGGCGCCCGCGCCTGGGGGCATGCATCTCGCGCATCCTGGCCTCGCTCCAATCGCGCGCGGATCCAGGTAATGCGGCGGGTGGCCACGATGGCCGCCGTTGCGGGGCGATGCCCTCGCGTCTTTCAACAGCGCGTGTACGCGCGTCGTCGTCCTCTGCGAGCGCACAGCCATTCGGGGGATCGTCTTGCATGCGGGCGCCTCGATGCCGCCGGGGCCGGGCCGGCGGTCGCAATGGGTTCTTCATCAACAACTACGGCGCGTGTCACGATGGGTTGTGGCCCGTGGGACCAGCATCGCGGCGGCCGGCGCGCGTGCGATACTACCGCGTGATGATCGCATAGCCACCCCACGCGCGTCGTGTCGGCGCACAACGAGATGGGGGAGTGCTTCCTGGCACGAATAGCCACGGCGAATCCCGTGGGGCAAGCGGAGCGATAGGGGTACCCTCGTGGCCTGAAGGCCGCGGATAATCCCGTGGGGACAGATGCACCTGGGGCAGCGAGATTACCCCCGGCATTCATGCCGGGCAGCCTGATATGTGAGACGTGAGGCGCGCGATGACCAATCCAGATACACGCTATCCGCCGGCCACCTGGCGGCTGCTGGTGGACGACGCGCCGCGCACCGGCGCCGCGAACATGGCGCTGGACGAGGCGATGATGGACGCCGTAGCGGCGGGTGAGTCGCCGCCCACGCTGCGCTTCTACGCCTGGCTTCCCGCCTGCCTCTCGCTCGGCAAGCGCCAGCCACTCTCCGGTGTAGACCTGGACCACTGCCATCGCGACGGCGTAGACGTAGTGCGCCGCGCGACCGGCGGCCTCGCCATCCTGCACACCGACGAGTTGACCTACAGTATCGCCACGCTGCCGACCGATCCGCGCGCCGAGGGCGCGATTCTAGATGCCTACCGCAAGCTGAGCCAGGGGCTGGTCGCGGGGCTGCGCCTGCTGGGCCTGCCGGCGGCGATGAACCCGGTGGACCCGCTGGCGTCGAAATACACCAGCGCCGCGTGCTTCGAGGTGCCGACCGCCTACGAGATCACCATCGGCGCGCGCAAGCTGCTCGGCAGCGCGCAGACACGGCCGGTTGGGCGCGTCTTGCAGCACGGCTCGCTGCCCCTCTACGGCGACATCGCCCGCGTGGTGGATTGCCTCTGGTTCACGAGCGAGGACGAGCGCGAGGCGCTACGGGCGCACCTGCGCGCACGCGCCACCACGCTCGCAGCGGCGCTGGGCCGTCAGATATCGTTCGCGGAGGCAGCGGATGCCATGGCGCATGGCTTCGCGCAGGCGCTCAACCTCACGCTGGAGCCGGGAACCCTGACCGACGCCGAACAGCGGCGCATGGCGGCCATCCTGCCAGGCAAGCTGACCATCGAAGCGCCGGAGGGGGCGGGGAGAATCTAACCGCGGTGGACGCATCCCAGTCCGCGGAGGCGGACTTTGCGGCGCAGCCCTCAGGCGCGGTTTTAACCGCCGGCCGCTGGCGGAGGATTACCCCCAGCATGAATGCCGGGGCGGCAAATACATCGAGACGCGGCAGGAGAATACACGATGGGCGAGAAGCTGCGCGTGGGCGTGATCTTCGGCGGGCGCTCCGGCGAGCACGAGGTCTCGGTCGCCTCGGCCGCGTCAGTAATGCGCGCGCTGGACCCAGAGAAGTACGAGATCGTGCCCATCGGTATCACACACGAGGGGCGCTGGCTCGCGGGCGCCGATCCGCGCAAGATGATCGCCGGCACGCCGATGGCGGCGTCCGCCGACCCCGGCGAGGCGGTCACGGCCGTGACGATGACCGGCGACCCCACCATGAGCGGGCTGGTTCCGGCGGATGAGGGCGCGGGTCGGGGCGAGGCGCCGCGCCCGCTCGACATCGTCATCCCCATCCTGCACGGCACCTATGGAGAGGACGGCACGCTGCAAGGGCTGCTGGAAATGGCGAACGTCCCCTACGCCGGTTGCGGCGTGCTCGGCGCGGCGCTGGGCATGGACAAAGAGAAGGCCAAACTGGTGATGACGGCCGCCGGGCTGCCGGTGGTGGACTGGCTCACCGTGCGCCGCGGCGAGGTCGAGCGCGACACGGACGCCGTGGTGGCGCGCGTCGAAGGCCGCTTCGCCTATCCCATCTTCGCCAAGCCGGCCAACATGGGATCGAGCGTGGGCGTGGGCAAGGCGCGCGATGCCGGCGAGCTGCGCGCCGCCCTGCGTACCGCCCTGGAATACGACCGCAAAGCCATCGTCGAGCCGGGAGTGGACTGCCGCGAGCTCGAGTGTGCGGTGCTGGGCAACGACGAGCCGATTGCCAGCGTCGTCGGCGAGGTGGTCTCCAGCAACGAGTTCTACGACTACCGCGCCAAGTACATTGACAACGCCTCGCGGCTCTACATCCCCGCGCCGCTCCCACAAGAGACGGCGGCGGACGTACGGCGCATGGCGGTAGCTGCGTTCCTGGCGCTGGACCTCTCCGGCCTGGCGCGGGTGGACTTCTTCCTCGACAAGCAGAGCGGCGCCGTCTACGTCAACGAGGTCAACACCATGCCCGGCTTCACCCAGATCAGCATGTACCCTAAGCTCTGGGAGGCGTCCGGCATCTCCTACCCGGAGCTGCTCGACCGCCTCATCCAGCTTGGCTTAGAGCGCCACGCCGACAAGCAGCGCAACCGCACCAGCTACACGCCGGAGGCCTGACGATGACGAGCGAGGAGAGACAGACGCACGTGAACGTGGAGCGGGACATACTGACGGCCGCCGAGGCGTTCGCCCGCGAGCAGCACAGCCGCGACAGCAGCGGCCACGACTGGTGGCACATCGCCCGCGTACGCACGCTGGCGCAAAGCATCGCCCGCGAAGAGGGAGCGGATGTGTACGTCTGCGCGCTGGCGGCGCTGCTGCACGATGTGGCCGACGCCAAGATCGCCGGCGACGACGCGACGGGCCAGCGCCGCGTGCGCGACTGGCTGGAGGCCCACGGCGTCGCGCCTGACGTGACGGCGTACGTCATGGAGATCATCGCCACGATGTCGTTCGCCGGCGGCAACCGCCCGCCGATGCGCACGCTGGAGGGGCGCGTCGTGCAGGATGCCGACCGGCTGGATGCCATCGGCGCGATCGGCATCGCGCGCGCCTTCGCCTTCGGCGGCTCACGTGGGCGCGCGCTGCACGATCCCGGCGAGCAGCCGCGCGCATACGCGGACAAGGCCGAATATAGCGCCAGCGGCGCCGCCACCATCACCCACTTCCACGAAAAGCTGCTACTGCTCAAAGACCGCATGAACACAGCCTACGCGCGCCGCCTCGCCGAAGGCCGCCACCGCTACATGCTGGCGTTCCTGGATGAGTTCGCCGCCGAATGGGACGGCGAGCGGTAGTAGGGGGAGGAGATCACCATCATGGAAACACATTTCACGACGGCGCACGATGGCACGCGCATCGCCTACGACGTGAGCGGCAACGGGCCATTGCTGGCGCTGCTGCACGGGCTGGGCAGCAGCCGGGCATCCTGGCACGAGGCGGGAGTGGTGGATGCGCTGGCGAGCAAATGGACGGTCGCGGCGATTGACCTGCGCGGCCACGGCGCGAGCGACAAGCCGCGCGCGCCTGAGGCGTACGGTATCGCAACGGTGCTGGGCGATGTGGCGGCGGTGATCGCGGTGTGCGGCGCCGCGCCAGCGAGCATCTGGGGCTTCTCGTATGGCGGCTCCATCGTCGCCCACGCCGTCCGCGCGGACTGGGCCGAGCGCGTCATCATCGCCGGCAGCGCCTTCGGCCGGCACGCGGACGCGGCGTGGCTAGAGCGCGGGCTGGCGCAGACCGAGACGGTGATCGCCGCCATCGAGGCGGGCCGGCTGGACGAGCTGGGCTTCACCCCGGAGCAGCGTGCCTTTATCGAGCGCAACAGCCCCTACGTCGCCAACGCCATCCTCAAGGCCATGGCGACCTGGCCAGACGTGCAACCGGCGGACGCGCGCCACCCGACCTTGCTGCTCACCGGCACGCACGACGAGGGGCCGGTAGACGCCGTGCGCGCGCAAATGGCCGACTGCGAGCGCGCGGGCGTGCGCGTCCACATCCTCGACGGCCTGGATCACCAGCAGCTCGTCACCGAGCGCGATGTGGTGCTGCCGGTGGTGCGCGCGTTCCTGCACGGGTAGGCCGGTGGCGGGTGATACAATGCTATTGCTCGCTCGTCCGCGATACGGAGAGAGTGGTGACAATGACAAGCACAGAGGCGAAAGAGATCTACCCAGGTGTGACCGTCAATCCACGTGTGATGGGCGGCACGCCGGTGCTTGCTGGCACGCGCATTCCCATCGGCGTGATCGTCGGCCATCTGGCAGCCGGCGGCCTCATGCAAACCGTGATGGACGAGTACCGTATCACGCGCGAGCAGATTCTCGCCGCGCTGGGCTATGCCGCCCATTGAGCCGCACCGTGCCCGCCATCGTAGATTGGAAGCAGTGACATGCCGCGCGCCAAGCCCACCCCCACCACCATCGTCGAGCTTACCGCCGAGCCGCTGGACCTGCCGCTGATCGAGCCATTCACCATCGCCACCGGCAGCGCGACCGCCGCGCGCAACGTGTTCGTGCGCGTGCGGCTGGCCGACGGCACCGAGGGCCTGGGCGAGGCGGCTCCCTACCCACCCAGCGGCGGCGAGACGCGGGAGACGGCGCTGGCGGCGGCGCGCGGTATGGCGCCGCTGGTGGAAGGCTGCGACACCGCATCGTGGCGTGCGCTGGCCGCGCGGCTGATGGCGAGCTTCGAGCATCAGGAATCGGCGCGCGCGGCGGTCGAGATGGCCGCGCTGGACGCCTACACCCGCAGCCTCGGCGTCCCCCTCTACCAGTTCTTCGGCGGCGCCCAGTCGCGTGTCGAGACCGACATCACCATCCCCATCGAGGCCCCAGCCCACATGGCGGAGCTGGCCCGGCAATACGCCGAGCGCGGCGCGGCCACGCTGAAGGTGAAGGTCGGCACCGAAGTGGATGACGACATTGATCGCGTGGTAGCCATCGCCGAGAGCGCGCCAGACTGCGACCTGATCGTAGACGGCAATCAGGGCTACACCCCCACTGAGGCGCTGGACCTGATCGCCGGGCTGGCCGACGAGGACATCCGGCCGATCCTCTTCGAGCAGCCCGTCCACCGCCACGATCTGGAAGGGCTGCGCTTCGTGACGGAGCGGGCGGGCGTGCCGGTCGCCGCCGATGAGAGTGTGCATACCGCGGCGGACGCGCTGCGCGTGGCGCGCATGGGCGCGGCGAGCGTCATCAATATCAAGCTGATGAAGTCGGGCATCGTCGAGGCGCTGGACATCGCCGCCGTGGCGCGCGCCGCGCACCTCAACCTCATGGTCGGCGCCATGATGGAATCGCGCCTGGCGATTGCCGTCTCCGCCCATCTCGTCGCCGGCCTGGGCGGCTTCCGCTATGTAGACCTCGATACACCAATGCTCTTGACCGGCGACCCTTTCACCGGCGGCTACCAGCAGGACGGCATGACGTACATCCTGGAAGGCGTGCGCGCCGGGCATGGCGTCAGCCTGAAAGAGTCGTGACATAACCGGTATCTCCGTCTCTCCGATTGGTATAGGACTTGCACACCACCTGGCAGACTTCCACAACTACGGAGAGGAACGGAGAGGACAGGACACATGGCACTCAACGAAACCCCGCCAACGAGCGGGCAGGCAGGTCAGCCGCTCTCAGCGGCCCACCTGGAGCGCGGCATGGCGGCGGTGGGGCCGGACGGCCCCTTCGGCACCATCGAGCAGATCGTGGTGGAGCGTGGCACCGGCGCGCTGCTCTCACTGATCATTCGCGGCACCGACAGCGGCGCCGAGTTCGAGCTGCCGGCCAAACACGTAGACTCGACCCGCACCACCGCGCGGCAAGTCTTCTTCGACATCGGCCGGGCGGACCTCGCCAAGCAGCCCGGCCTCGCCGCGCCCTATGACCCAGATCAGTACGTCCCGGTCTACCGGGGTGAGGTCGCGCCGCACGAACAAGCGGCGCGCGTCGCCATGGAGCAATCGCAGCCAGTCGTCACGGATGTGGAGCAGAACGCGGCCGAGGTGATTCTGCCGGAGACACCGGACGCGGCCACGACGCGGCCGCTGCGGCGAACGGACGAGCGCGCCACCACCCCACGCGGCGAGACCGGCCCCGCGCCAATGCGGCGCGAGGGCATGGCCGAGCGCGGCCAGCCAGCCGCCGCGCCCGCGCGGCAGCCGTCCACCCAGCAGAGCACCACCGGCGAGTTGGTAGGCGGCAAACCATCCACCAGCGGCATGGGCAGCGCCTCGTCGGTCCCGGCCGGCACGGCGGCCGACCAGCCCAGGGTGACGATGCGCCGCGACAGCACCGCCGCCCCGGAAGACCGCGGCTACGAAGACCGCTCGCGCGACGTGCGCGCGATCGGCGAGACGACCGACGTGCTGCCCGTGAACCCCTCACCGCAGGCCATCCAGTCGCAAGAGGTCGCGGATCAGCTTATCAAGCCCGACGAACTGCCCGGCGGCTCGCGCACACCAGACCGCGAGCTGTACGAGAACCCACAGAAGCCGCTGGCCGACCGCATGGACAGCAGCGGGCAGACGACATGGTCCACCCCAGCGAACATCCCTGAGCCGCAACCCGACCGCACGGGCGCGGCGGTCGTCGGCGAGCAGCTACCCGTCGGCGCGACACTGGGCGAGCCAACCCAGACCGTGCCGCCACGGGCGCTGCGCGGGCTGGGCCTGGAGCATGAACCGGCGGCCGGCGGCTGGCTTGCCCGCCTGACAACGCCGCTGACGCTCGGCCTGGCCGGCCTCGGCCTTGGCGGCGGCGCGCTGATCGGTGTGCTGGCCGCGATCCGCCAGCGCCGCACCTCGCCTAGCTACAAAGCGAAATCGCTGGTGAGCAATCTCGCCGACGCGGCATCCGGCGCGGCCGAACAGGCGCGCTCGCTGATCGGCCAGTCCAGCGGCAGCACCTCGTCCACTGTGGATGACGCCAAACAGGCCGTGGCCAAGGCGGCGGCTCAGCTCTCCAAGCAGGCGCAGCCAACGCTGCAAGACACGGCGAAGCAGGCCAAGAAACAGGCGCAAAAGTCCGCGACGCGCACGGGGCGAGCGGTGCGCAAAGGGACAAAGCGGACGGCTCGCCGCGCGCGCTGGTTCCGCAACGGGCTAGTGATCGGCGCGGTGAGCGCGGTGCTGTTCGCGCCGGAGTCGGGCGCGGCCGTGCGCGAGCAGCTTGCCCGCCGTGTGGACGAATGGCGCTCCCGCGCCGCGTCGTAGCGACCACCTGAACAGAACGGCCCGCATGCCCAACGGGCATGCGGGCCGTGTCTTGTGCGGTTTGGGGATCCATGTGGAGCAGACGAAGGTTATCCCACCTCCGGATCAGTCGTTGGCATGCGTCGTCCCAGTCCGCGGCGGCGGACTTCGCGGCCGCGGGTCATCCAGGCGCGATTTCAATCGCCGGCCAGCCTGCGAGCCGCGAGCGCCAACGACCACACCGGACGGGCATCACACCCCAGCGGGGATGACCAGCCGGGAATACGTGCGCTCCTGCACGTGGTCGTCCAGGTTCCACTTCGCCGCGAAGTCCATCGCCGTCTGGAACATCCCCTCGTCGTACGGCTCAAAGACGAACTTCTCGCCGCGGCCGAAGGTGGCGTAGTCATAGTCGCCCTTCAACGCGGGCGGCACATTGCGCTCCCACAGATGCATGTACTTCTCAGGATGCTCGGCGAGCGCCTTGTCCGCCTTCTTGAGGGCGCGGAAGTAGCGGTTGAGCACCTCCGACTCCATGTCGCTGGCCACCCAGAACGTCATGCGGAACTCGCCCTGCGCCAGCTTCTTGAGGCCCTTCGCCTCGGCGATAGCGATCTCTGGATCCAGCAGGTTTGCCGCCTCGATCTCGCCGTTGAGCAGCGACACCAGTCGCGTGCCGGGGCCGCCGGTATGAATGACTTTGATATGCTCGCGCGGGAGCACCTGGCTGAGCGTGGCGAGCGCGGTGAAGTGGCTGCCGGCGCGCTCGCCCACAGCGACCGGCACATCGCGCAGATCGATCAGCCGCGTGATGGGCGATCCCGGCTTGGTGAAGATGGCGAAGCGGCCGACGGTGTACAGATCGGGCACCAGTCGGCCCATGCCGGCGGCGGCGTTGCAGGCCGTACCCCACTCGCAGGCCGAGTTGGTCACCTTCTGCTGGCTCACGAACGGCAAATCCTGCGGGCGGTGGCCGTACTCGTCGCCCTTATGGCTAGAGACGGCGTGCATCACCTCAGGCAGCAGCTCCGGCTCCAGCCCCTCATCCTGAAAATAGCCCTCATCCAGCGCGATCCACTCATGAAGCCGCGAGAAGTGCGGCACCACACTGATCTGAGCCCGAGCGTCCGTTGATGTCATGCTGCAATACCCTCCAATCGAGCCTGCGTACACTACGCCGTGTCCGCGCGACAGCGCCATCGAGAAGCGGTGACACGAAGAAGGCGAGCAAACTCACTTCCTCCGGGTGGCCAGTGCAAGATGTGCGAACCGTCCCATGCGGATTTAACACCGAAGGCGACTTATTTCGCAATAGTGGTGGGCCGGCGCTGCTCACCCCGCCTTGCGCACCTGGGGCGCCAGCCGCGCGAGCTTGAAGCCGGCATAGAGCACGATGGCGAAGGCGGCGAGCGCAATCCAGATGTCTATATCGGTCAAGATGATGCTGGAGATGCTGGTGCCGTTGCTGAGGAAGAGGTAGACCGCCAACAGCGCGGCGAAGATGAGGCTGGAGACGGCCGGCGTGCGGCGGTAGAAGCGGCGCACGAAGCGCTGGATGCGCAGCAAGATCGGCACGGCGAGGATGGTGCCAATGGCGACGGCGAAGTCGGTGCGGTTCTTCGGCACATTGACGACGTTGTCCACGAGCAGCAGAATGGCGCCGACCAGCCCCACGACCCCTGCGGCCATGATCAGCGCGGAGAAGAGCGTCAGCGAGGGGCGGATACGCGCGGCCAGCCCCAGGCCGACAGAGACGGCGATAGCGATGGGCAGCGCGGCGACGGCGATGGTGAAGAGCGAGCTGGGCCCCTGGCCGGGGGCCGTGTGATTCAGCTTGATCAGCCCGGCGTCAATGTCGTTGCCAGGGCCGGGCCAGCCCGTGGCCTGCTTGATGAGGTTGACGGCGACGAGGACGAGTCCGAAGTACGCGGCGGCGGCGACCGCGCCCCAGACGATGCTGAGCGAGGCCATCTTGCGGGCATCTGAGCGGGGATTGCTGCTCTTGAAGGGCATGGGCGACCTCCTGTGCCTGCTGGCGTGTTGGTACTGCCGGAGTCGCTGAACCCGCGCGTTCCCACAGCAACCGGATGGCTGGCCGCGGCGCGCGACGACTCCCATACCTATAACGCGCCAGCCAGCGCGACCATACCTGCCGGTTTGATGCCGCCGAATCCCAGCCACTCGAAACGAACGATCGGCCCCTCGCTGGGCCAGTGCGGGCGCTACAGGCCGAGACGCGCGCGCGCCTGCTCCAGAGTATCGGTGCCGATATGGGCGAGCACATCCTGAATCTGTTCCGCGCTCGCATGTGTGACGGCCTGGGCCAGATCGGCGGGCAGCTCGCCGAAGCGCCCACGCAGCGCGGTGAGCGCCGCATCACGCAATCCGTCGGCCTTGCCCTGGGCTAGGGCTTCCTGGTAGAGCGCAGACTGCCCAATGATCTCGGTAGACATGAATAACCTCCGCATCAATGTGAGAATGACATCCGTGTCGAAGACACGTGTCGCAAAAACGGCCAGCAACGCTTCCAATTCTTGCACATCTTGCGCGGGCGCGCGCTCCTTCACCGTGAGCGCGGCGCGCTCGATGGTAGCCAGTTCCTTCCCGCCGTCCGTGAACGGAACCAGCGGCAGCAGCGCAGCCGGCCCTTGCTCGATCAATTCCTCCGCGCGCAGCCGGTAGACCTCGATCCCGGTGAAGTGCCATGTCGCCAGCAGACGGTCGTCGGCACGCAGCTCGTAGGGCGATGGAGCGGGTGCGCCGCCACGCTCGAGCCACAGGACCGCCGAGAAGATCGGCAGCCCCGTGACGATGCTGGCGCGCGAGCCATATTCAAAGAGCCGCCGCCCGATCTCGGCATGCGGGCGGGCCTCGGCCTCGTTGTCCACCGCGCATTCGATCCCGTGATAGCGCACGCGCAGCAGCGTATCCAGCACGAGCTGAGGCTCGGTGGCAACGTCCACTTGGAGCGGACTCAGGAACTGTGCGCCCGGCACCGCCAGCGCCAGCATATCCACCGGATGCGTTTGAATCAGCCGCTTGATCCCCTGATCCATCTCCGCCACAGCAGCCCTCCCATCCGGCGAGTTGGCGCGATGACACCGAATGCGGATGTGCCGAGCGACCCAGCCGTCCACAGCATACGCTCCGCAATGCGCGAGGACAAGGCACGCGGTATCGTATCCGGTTCAGAGCGGCCTTACTCGAAGCGGACGACCAGCTCCTCGATCGAGCGATGCGGGCGGCGCTTCGGCTCGCGCGCGATGTAGCCGGCGGTGATGAGCGCATGGGGGATCAGCGCGGCGTCCAGGTCGAGCGCGGCGCGGACGGTGGCGGGGGCGAAGAGCGGGGCGCACATCCAGCCCGTGTCGAGGCCCAGGCTGTACGCGGCGAGCAGCATGTTCTGGATCGCGGCGCCCAGGCTCTGGATCGCCATCGTCTCCTCGGCGCGCTGGCGCGCGGGGTCGGGGTAGCGGTCCAGGTCGTCGAGATAGAGGCAGGCCAGGATCAGCGCCGGGGCGGCGCGGATGCGCTCGCGCGACTTGTCCAGCCGCAGTTGGATGACCTCTTCCGGCTCGCCGTCCATCGCCAGCGTGCCGCGCCACTCCTCGCCCATCGCCTCCGCCAGCCGTCGCTTCGGCTCGTCGCGTGTCAGCACGGCGAAGCGCCAGGGCTGGCGCCCGTGCGGCGAAGGCGCCCAGCGTGCCGCCTCCAGCATCGCCTCCAGCGCCGCCCGTGGGACGGGGCGATCTTGATAGGCGCGCACCGAGCGGCGACCGCGCGCCAGCGGCAGGAAGTCGAGGTCGCGCCCCGGCTCCAGCCAGGGGCTTGTTACGGCCGATGCGCCGGCAGCGAGCGCCGGCCCCCAGGACGTGACGCGCATGGGCGTGAGGCAGATGATCGGCAGCGTTTCGAGGCGCATCGCTCGGTACTGCGGATAGCGTTCGCGCAACAGCGGCAGCGCGCGCGCATGCAGGGGATCGCCTGGTTCGAGCAGATCGGCGCGGGCGTGGACGAGCAGGTAGCCCAGGCGCGACCAGTCATCGTCGTAGCGATCAATCAGCAGCGCCGCCTCGTGCCGCGCCTCGATGTTGCGCACGCGCTTCAGGCCGCGCGCATCGCTGGACTTAGGCTTCTCGTCCAGCGGCGTATAGTAGCGCTCGCCATCGAAGGCGTAGCAGACCGGCACGACGTGCGGATGGCCCTCCGCGTCGCTAGTGGCGAGCCGCGCGGCGCGCTGCGCATGGACGAAAGCGATCTCGCCGTCGCTGAGTCGCGAGCGGGTGGTCATGACGCTCTACCTCGCTCGCCGTCTACTCCATCCGGCTTGCGCACGGCGATACGGTCATAGCCAGTGGCGACGATGCGCTTCGCGTCCACGATCACCCCTGCTGTTGCGGCCACTTGAGCGCGGGCAGCACCTCGCGCCCATAGCCGGCGATGAACGGCTCCTGGTTGCGCCCGACGTTGTGGACGTAGACCTCATCAAAGCCCAGGTCAATGAAGTGCTGGATGTGCGCCGTATGCTCACCCAGGTCCGGCGAGGCGAAGACGCGGCCGGTGTAGTGTTCCGCGCGTACGAGCTTTGCCATCGCGGCGAAGTCATCCGGGCTGCGGATATCCGCCTTGGGAAAGTTCATGCCGCCGTTGGGCCACTCGCGCACCATCTGCTCGACCGCCTCCTCACGGCTGCTCGCCCACGAGACGTGCAGTTGAATGATGCGCGGCATCTTCGCCGCATCTTTGCCGGCCTCGCGCGCGCCCTTCTCGAAGCGGCCGAGCAGGTTCTGAATCTTCTCGTCGGCGGCGCCGACCGTGATGATGCCGTCGGCGACACGGCCCGTGCGCTCGGCGTTGATCGGGCCGGAGGTCGCGACGTAGATCGGCGGCGGTGTCTGCGGCAGCGTGTAGAGCCGCGCGGACTCCAGCGTGAAGTGCGGGCCGCGGTGCTTGACCGTCTTACCGCTAAAGAGCTTCTGGATGACCTCGATAGCCTCCAGCAGCATCTCGCTGCGCGTGGCGGCCTCGGGCCAGTATTTGCCGGTGATGTGCTCGTTGAGCGCCTCGCCCGCGCCGATGCCCAGCCAGAAGCGGCCCGGATACATCGCCGCCAGCGTCGCCGATGCCTGGGCGAGGATTGCGGGATGGTAGCGGAAGCCTGGCGCCGTCACGCCGGTGCCGAAGGTGACACGGCTGGTGGTGGCGCCCAGCGCGCCCAGCCACGACCAGACGAAGCCCGCCTGCCCCTGTTGCGGCGTCCAGGGTTGGAAGTGATCGGAAGCCATGATCGCGCCGAAGCCGGCGTCCTCCGCCTGGCGCGACCAGCGCAGCAGCTCCGTCGGGTGGAACTGCTCGAACATCGCGGCGTATCCCACTATGCCCATGACGATCCTCCCCTGTCGGTCAACATCCTATCGGAACAGATCGAGCGACGCATCCATGAGCAGCTCCCGGCCGCTCCCTTCGCCGCGTGGGTACGGATAGCCGCGCACGATCACGAACGGGCAGCGGCTCACCTTGCCCGAAACCAGCTCCGCGGCGGACGCGATCTCATCCGCGACGGCCATCAGGCTCGCGCTCATCACCCGCCCGAAGTCATCCGGCTGGCCGCGATAGTCGCTGAGCGGCGCCATGCCGGCGACGCCGATAGCGACGTTGGTGATGCCCGCGCGCCACGGCCGGCCGAACGAATCGGTGATGATCACGGCCAGATCTATGCCGAGCCGCCGGCTCAGCTCCGCGCGCAGCCGTGCCGCGCTGGCGTCAGCATCGTCCGGCAGCAAACACGCCATGTCGCCGGAGACGTTCGACGCGTCCACACCGGCGTTGGCGCAAACGAAGCCATGCCGCGTCTCCGCGATGATCAGCCCGCGCGCCATGCGCACGATGCGCACGCTCTCGCGTAGCACCACCTCGATATAGCGCGGGTCTTTGCCCCAGCGCGCGAAGCCCTGGGCGAGCGGCGACGGTTCGATGGCCGTCAGGTCCACCAGCTTGCCCTCGGCCTTCGAGACGATCTTCTGTGTCACCACGAGCACATCATCCGGCGCGAAGTCCACGCCGGTCTTCAGCGCGGCGGCAAGCGCGATCTCGGCCAGATCGTCGCCCGGCTTCACCTCCGGCACGTCGCGCAGCCCGATCAGCCGTAGCTCGGCGGGTGGCACGCTCGCCCCAGGCATAGCCTCACTCATGGCACGCGCCTCCTCCGCCCGCGTGGGCCAGCGCGGCGCCCTCACCACCGCCGCCGTCCGGTGTCCAGACACCGCACCGCTCCAGCTCGTGCAGATCGGCGGGCGTGTCCACGTCGAACGCCAGCCCCGGCGACGTGACGATCAGCGGCTCGACGCCGAACGCCCGCGCGATGGCGCGGTGCCGCGCGAAGCTGCCGGGACCATACGCGAACGGCAGCAAGTCCGGCGGGCGCAGCAACAGCCCATTGGTCCCCTGCCCCTCGCGGTCAGGCGCGAGAACGACGCTATGCGCCGCTTCCGCCTGCTTTCCTGCTGAAACCAGCCGCGCGACCTCGCCGGGCGTCAGGCGAGGCAGATCGCCCAGCAGCACCAGCAGCGCATCCGCGCCGCGTGCCAGCGCATGTTCGCGTGCCAGCGCCAGCCCGGCGTTCAGCCCGTCATGCTCCTGCGCGATGGGAATCGCGCCGTACCCACGTGCCCATGCCAGCGCCTCGTCGTCCGGGCTGACCACGGCGATCGCATCCACCGCGCCGGATCGCGCCACCGCGCCCAGCACGCGCCCAGCCATCCACAGCGCCAGCTCGCGCCGGCTCGCACCGGAGAGCGCCGGCGCCAGGCGCGACTTGGCGGCGGCGAGGCGGTTGATCGGCACGACGGCGAACGTCTTCACAGCCTTCTTGGTGATCACGTGGGCGGCTCCATTGACTGACGCGCCGGGCGCAGCTCCCCGGCGAAGTGTAGCACGTCGGCGGCGAGACGGCGCCGCTCCTCCTCGTCGCGCATGATCGTATCCGTGACCAGCACGCGCATGCCCAACGCCTCGATACGCGCCGCCTGCTCCGCGTCCTGGCGGTCAATCACCATGCCGTCCAGCAGGTCGCGGTAGAGTGCGGCGACGGCGTAGGCCGAGGACTCATGCCCCAGCGCGGCCAGCATCGCGTCGGCGGGGCCTTTGAGCGCGCGGCCGGCGACGATGGGGCTGACGGCGACACGCGGCCCCGGCGCGGCACGCACCAGCGCGCGCATGCCCGGCACCGCCAGGATCGGCCCGATGCTCACGATGGGGTTCGAGGGGCAGAAGATCACCGCCTCCGCCGCCGCCAGCGCCGCCCGCGCCTCCGCCGTCGGCCGCGCCCGCTCGATGCCGGCGAAGCGCACGCCGCTGACGGGATCGCGATGCCCACGGCGCACGAAGTAATCCTGGAATGCCAGCTCGCCGTCCGGCGTCGTCACCACCGTCGCCACCGGCTCATCCGCCATCGGCAGCAGCCGCGCCCGCACGCCAAGCGCCGCCACCAGCGCCGCCAATACCTCCGTCGGCCGCCGCCCGGCGCGTAGTAGCTCCGTCCGCCGCAGGTGCGTGGCGAGGTCACGGTCGCCGACACGGAACCACGCATCGTCGCCGTAGCGGCGCAACATCTCCAGCGCGGCGAAGCTGTCGCCGGCGATGCCCCAACCGGTCTCTGGGTTGGCGATGCCCGCCAGTGTATAGAGCACGGTGTCGGCGTCGGGCGAGATGTGCAGGCCGTAGAGGTCGAAGTCGTCGCCGGTGTTGACGACGACGGCCAGCCGCTCCGGCTCGCGCGCGAGCGTGTGGTAGAGGCCATGCGCCAGCTTGGCGCCGCCGACGCCGCCGGCCAGCGCGACGATCATCCCTCGTCCATCCCGTGCGCGATCACGCGGCTGATGGGCATGCGGATGGTGATGCGCTGCTGCTTGCTGAAGCCCTCCCGCGCCTGCCGCTCGCCATCCTCCGGCCCATCGTAGCGGATGGCGAGCCGCCTGATGTCCTCCTGGGCCGTCGCCGCATCCTCGATCAGCTCGACGACACCCTCCAGTGTCACGAAGGTGTAGCCATCCGAGACGCAGACCGAGACACGCGGATCGCGCCGCAGATGCTTATCTTTGACGCGCCCGGCCCTAGTGTTCATGATGATGTCGTCGCCGCGCAGCTCGTACCACATCACCGTCTGATGTGGATGCGCGTCGGGCGCGATGGTGGCGAGGACGGCGAAGCGCCGCTCTTCCAGGAAGCGGCGGACGGCGGGGCTGAGTGTCATCGTTCTTTCAACTCTCTCCAACTATGGACTACGCGCGCCCGCTGACCTGAATGCGGTCCACATGCGGCGCGATCTCCGTGGCGATCAGGTCGAAGACATCGGGATCAGACACGTTGGGCATATTGAAGATCGCCTGGTCTATGCCCATCTCCGCCAGATGCCCGCAGTAATCAACCGCCGCGCTCGCCGTCATCGTCCCATCCGCGCCGTCGCGCGAGAGGCGCAGTGTGTCCAGCGTCGTCTTCTCGATCGCGTCGTAGGACCGCCCCAGCCGCTCGCAGTGGCCGCGCAGCACATCCAGCTTGTGCCGCACCACATCATCGCCCATGCGCGCGAACAGGTTGCAGGCGTCGGCGTACTGCGCCACCAGCCGCAACGTCTTCTGCTCGCCGCCGCCGCCGATCAAGATGGGCGGGTGCGGCCGCCGCACCGCCCGTGGCGAGTTGAGCGGGCGCTCCAACTGATAGTGCTTGCCGTTGAACGGCTGCTCATCGCCCGCCCACATTTGCAGCGCGATCTGCAGTGTCTCCTCCAGCCGCTCGAAACGCTCGGCGACTGGCGGGAACGGCACGCCCAGCCCGTGGTGCTCCTGCTCGTTCCAGGCGGCGCCGATGCCGAAGTACGCACGCCCGTGCGAGAGCACATCCAGCGTCGTCGCCGTCTTGACCAACAGGCCGGGGTGGCGATACGTCACCCCCGTCACCATCGTGCCCAGGCGGATGCGGTTGGTACGGCCAGCGGCGAAGGCCAGCGCCGACCAGCCCTCCAACATGGCGTTCTCCGCCGGGCCGACGCCGCGAATCTGAAAGAAGTGATCCATCACCCACAGGCTGTAAAATCCGGCCCGCTCCGCCTGCTCCGCGATGTGCGCGAAGGTATCGCCAAGCTGGCTCTCTCCGTTGGGATAGGTGAAGCTGGGCACCTGCAAGCCGATACGCATGGTCCCTCACTCTCGCTTGTTGCCAAATTGCCGAATGCCGCATGGCTGGCCGTGCGCTGGCACTCCACCGGCGCGCTCCGGGCAGCGGTCGCTACACAAAATATAGCGTTGCGCGGCAAGGAGCCGCGCGGCGAGACATCAACTGGCGCAACCTGGCTTCCCCTCGCCACGCGGGGCTTGTGAATGTTCCCCATCCGAGCGGGCAGTGTCTCCTAGTCCGGCTCCGGCCGGACGTCGCGGCGGCACGCTCTCCAGGCGCGGTTTCAACCGCCCGCCCGCGTTGCTACCCGCCCGCCGGCCCCACGCAATCGCCCGCCGCGTTCGACCACTCCTTCTGCACCACGTAGCTATCCAGCATGGCAAGCTGCCACGCGCAGATGTCGCCGATCTCGCCGTTCTGGTCGTCGTACCAGCCCGTGCCGGGCACCGGATCGGTCACGGCCTCCGCCACCTCGTGCGAGGTGGTGGTGGTCAGCGCGTCGAATGGGCTGAGCTGCATGCCGTCCATGCCCTGCGCGCAGCCGGCACAGCCGGGATACGGCAGCACAGCGTAGTAGGCCGAAGGATTCCCACCCTGATCCACGATGGCGTCGTGATACCCGCAGAAGACACGGCACGAGAGCGCGCCGCCCTGCTCGACGCTCGTCCCCTGTGGTAGATAGACCACGTAGAGCGTGTTCGCGTCCCACGGCGGCAGCTCGCCGTCCGCCAGGCGTTGCGTGAGCATCGCGCGGATGTCGTCGTCGCTGACGCGCGCCGCCGGATCAGGCCCGACCACCGCCGAGCCGAGAAACGTGCCGCGCTGGATGGTCGCCCCCTGGGCGTCGTACTCCGCTAGTATGTCCATATACGCGCCGGCGGCGAGGTCTCCCAGAAACGTGTCGAGCGCCTGCCGCGAGACCTCGCGCACTGGGCCGCCGCCGCCGGCTCGCCCCATCGCCCGCCACGCGCTGCCCCAATAGACGCCGAAGAGGCGCACCCGCGCGATCAGCGGGCCGCCGCGATAGGTGAGCCGCGCGACGCCGGCAACGGGAGCGGCGCCAATCGGCATCACCTTCCCGCCCACCACCCGATGCCCCTGCAGCGGCACGATGTTCACGCCGTCCCGCGCCCACTCCGAGATGTCCAGCCCGGCGTTCGTCATCCGTCGCCCCTTTCTGTTCTGTCTTCACTTCGGTATTTGGCTCGATGTCCGCCGCCCTGCGTGCTACCGTCTGCATAGTATGGCACACAGCCTTGAGCGACGGCTTGCCGCTAGATCGGCGCGGTGCGAGCCGGGGATGTGGCGCGAGCCAGGCTCAAGCGCGCATAGTTATGCATAGGTATCCGTGGCTTTGCGGCACGCGAAAACGAACAAACGAAAGGAGCCTGGGCGCCGGCGAGAGCCGCATGCCCGCACGTGTATATGGACGAGAACGCCAAGAAAGAGGCGCTGCGCCTCTTCACCTACGGCCTGTATGCCGTCACCACCGGCGACGCCGACACCTGGAACGCCTTCACCGCCAACTGGCTCTCACAGGTTTCGTTCGACCCGCCGCTGGTGGCCGTCTCGGTCGAGAACGCCTCGTTTTCGCTGCCGCTGATTCGCCGGGCTGGTCGCTTCGCCGTCAACGTGTTCGACGCGGAGCAGCGCGAGCTGGCTGGGCGGCTCGGCAAGTCCTTCTCCAAGCGTCCTGAGAAGCTGGACGGCCTGCGTGTCGAGCGCACGGAGACGGGTTGCCCGGTGCTCCTCGACGGGCTGGCGTGGGTGGAGTGCGCCGTCGAAGGCGAGCTGCCCGCCGGCGACTCCACACTGGTGCTGGGGCGTGTCACCGATGCGCGCGTGCTGCGCCGCGCGGAGCCGCTGACGATGCTCGCCGCCGGCTTTAAGCACGCCGGCTGAACTGCTGGCAGGCACAGCAACAAATGACCGCCCAGCCATGGCTGGGCGGTCGTACTCTGGCATGCCGGCTCAGGCCACGCGGCCGGGGGCTATGCCTCTCCGGCCGGCGGCAGCGTCGCCTCCGCCTCGCTCCCCACAGGGGTGATCGTCTCCATCCCGGCGCCATCCGCGCCGTTCACGCTCTCCGCGCCATCAACCTCCGCGCCGTTCACGCTCTCCGCGCCATCAGCCTCCGCGCCATCAGCCTCCGCGCCATCAGTCAGCTCGGTCGGCTGCTCTCCGCGCCGTGGCGGCGCGGTCGTCGCCCGCTTCGGCGGCTCCCAGCCCGGCGCGCGACTGACGATCATCGAGATCATACGGCCTTCCATGATCGGCGCGCGTTCGAGTTGCCCCACGCCCTTCAGTCCAGCCGCCACCTTGTCCAGCACGACACGCCCCAATTCCGGGTGCGCCATCTCGCGACCGCGGAAGACCACGCTCACCTTGACCTTGTCGCCCTCGCCCAGGAACTCCTCGATCTTGCGCACCTTGACGCCGAGATCGTGTTCGTCCGTGCGCGGACGCATGCGAATCTCTTTCAGCTCGACCGTCTTCTGGTGCTTGCGGGCCTCGTTTTCCTTCTTCGCCTGCTCATACTTATACCGGCCCCAATCCATCAGCCGGCAGACCGGTGGCACAGCCATCGGCGACACCTCGACCAGATCCACCCCGCGCTCGCGGGCCAGATTCAGCGCCTGCATCGAGGTCATAATGCCGATCATCTGTCCGTCTTCGTCAATCAGACGGACCTCGCGCGCGCGCACGCGCTCGTTGACGCGCGTTTCCCGAGGGCGGTTGTCCCCTCGAAAGTCTCTGTTGATACCTCGACCTCCTATACCTCACCATACACGCCGCTCGATGCGCCACCATCCGCACATTCCGGGCATACCATGACGTCACGGGCATGACGATCGTGGCTCTGCAATGTAAAACCAGGGCGGAACGGGCGGCGCGCGGCACCGTCAGTGTACCACACCGCCCACTGCGACGGCAACGAAAAGCGACTGGCGTTCCAGGGCGTGTGGATGCTCACCACGTTGAGCGATAGGACGGCATCCGAGGCGGTATCTCCAATGGGCGCAACGATCTCCCCAACCGGCGCAGGCCGGTTTCGTGGCGCAGCCTTCAGGCACGGTTTCAACCGCCCGCTCGCTTGCTGCTCTGGCTCCCCCTCGCCGCGCACGGCGAGGGGGACGGGGGGTGAGGAGCATCTACCCCTCGCGTG
>JAICVS010000114.1 GCA_025935195.1 Ktedonobacterales bacterium | reverse complement strand
GCGCTGGAGCCTATACCGCGCCCTCGTCGGCCAATGATCGGCGCGGACGGGGCGCTCCCTCGATGCGGACGGCGGCAGCTCACGGCCGCGGCAGGCCGTAGATCGCGCTGAACTTGTCGTCGAGATAGCGGGCGAAGTAAGCGGGATCGGGCGGGGCGCCGGTGACACGCTCGATCAGGTCGTCGGGTGTGTAGGTGGCGCCGACGACGTACATGCGCTGCTGGAGCCAGGAGCGGGCGGCGGTGGTGTCGCTGCTGGCGAGGCGGTCGTCCAGGTCGGGAACGGCGCGACGCAGGGCAGCGTAGATCTGCGCGCCGTAGAGGTTGCCAAGCGTGTAGGTGGGAAAGTAGCCGAAGCCGCTCGTCCAGTGAACGTCTTGCAGCACGCCGTCCGCGTCGTTCGGCGGCTCGACGCCGAGGTAGTCCCGGTACTTCGCGTTCCACAGGCCCGGCAGCTCCTCGACGGCGATCGTGCCTTCCATCAGCCCGCGCTCCAGTTCGTAGCGGATGATGATGTGCAGGTTGTAGGTCACCTCGTCGGCCTCGACGCGGATGAGACTGGGCCGCACCGTGTTGAGCGCGCGGGCGAAGGTCGCCGCGTCCACAGTGGCGAACTGCCGGGGGAAGGCCTCGCGCACCAGCGCGAACTGCCCGCGCCAGAACGGCTCGGAGCGTCCGATGGCGTTCTCCCACAGGCGCGACTGCGACTCGTGCGCGCCGAGCGAGGCGCCGCCAGCGAGCGGTGTGCGGGCGAGAGCGGGGACGGAGCCTTGCTCGTAGAGCGCGTGGCCGCCCTCGTGGACCGCCGCCATCACCGAGGTGGGCAGGAAGGTCGCGTCGGTGCGCACGGTGACGCGCACATCGAAGGGGCTGCCGAAGGAGGTGGTGAAGGGATGCGGCGAGCGCGCGATGCCGCCGCGGGCGAAGTCGTAGCCGATGGCGCGCAGCACTCGCTCGCACAGGCGCACCTGCGTGTCGGGATCGAAGCTGCCATGCAGGCAGGAGTCATCCACGACGGTGCCGCTGGCCTCGATGCGGCGCAGCAGCGCGACGCTGGCCTCACGCACGGCGGGGAAGATCGCATCCAGCCGGCGGGTGGTCATGCCCGGCTCGTATTGGTCGAGCAGCGCGTCGTAGCGCGACTCGGTATAGCCGAAGCGGTCGGCCACCTCGCGCTGCAAGGTGACGACGCGGCTGAGCCAGGGCGCGAAGCTGGCGAAGTCGTTCCGCGTGCGGGCGCGGCGCCACGACTCGAATGCGCCGGCCTCGACACGTGCCATCTCCTCGACGAGGCCGCGCGGCAGCTTGGTGGCGTGATCGTAGGCGCGCTTGGCCTCGCGCAGCAGGCCGCGGTCGGCATCGCTATATGCTGGCCCCGTCACACGCTCGCCAAGCTCGCCGAGCAGTGTGCCGAGCCGCTCGGCGGTCCAGCGGTCGTGCAGCACTCCCTGGAGCGTGGCGAGCTGGTGGCCGCGCACCTCGCCGGCGCCGTCGGGCAGGGCGGTGTTCTGGTCCCAGCCGGCCAGCGCGCCGAGAGCGCGCAGATCGGCGAGGGGGCGCAGGTGGTCGAGCAGCTCAGCGACGAGCGTATCGTCGTGGCTGAAGTCGAGCGACGCGTCGGGTGTGCGCTGGGCGGACGCCATTCTATCCTCCGGTTATCAGTTGTGCGGCATGGGCGGCGAGCATCACGTCACGCGAGGACGCGGCGCGCTCGCACAGCATAGCACACGGCAGAGTACGGGCAGAGCATGCGGCGTACGGGTGTTCGGGGGTAAGTAAGCGCCGGTCACCTTCGGCCACATGACGATCCATTCATGTCGTGTCGCCCGAATGTCTCATGGCGAGGGCCGGCCATGTTATAGTTGTTACCCTGTCACGTCTATCCAGACATGCCCGGTGCGGACGGTCCACTCATCGCGATGGTGCGCCCGCGCGTGCCGGCGATGGTGAATTCAGGCGCGAATCTGACGTATATCCCTCGACAACCATCTTCGCGCGGGGTCGCGCGGTCGTTCAGCCACACGATCCCGCGCGCATTCAGGGAAATGAGTTGCGCTGTGACCATTGAGAGCGGAGTGCGGGTGCTGATCGTGGACGATGACCGGAGCATCCGGCACACCCTGCGGGCGGTGCTAGAGGATGAGGGCTACAGCGTGCTGGAGGCCGGCGACGGCGCGGAGGGGCTGGCGCTGGTGCGGTCCAGCCTGCATCGGCTGGTGGTGCTGCTGGATCTGCGCATGCCGGGGCTGGATGGCGCGGGCGTGCTTGATGCCGTCGCGGCGGATGCCCGGCTGGCGCGACGCCACGCCTTCATCCTCGTGACCGCGAACCTCGATGCCATCACCCCGGCCTGTTCCGCGCTGCTCCACCGGCTGGACGTTCCCATCGTGCCGAAGCCGTTCGACCTGGACCCCCTGCTCGATCTGGTTGACCACGCCGCCTGCGGGCTATTGGCGACGGCGACCGATCCCTCCATCCGCACCCGGCACGTCTCGCACTGATCGCGCCGAACATCCCCTTCGTTGCATGGCATGATGGCAAACGGCTTGCGGGGGCTGTCCGCGTGCGCCGTGTGGGCGTGCCGTCATGCGCGGGCCGCTTGGCTTGCTCGCAAGGAGGGATCGCATGCTCGCGACCATCGGCGTGCCGCTGGCCGGTGCGCTGTTGTTTGCCATCGGCCTTGCGCTCACCGTCTGGGCCGCGCGCCGCTTCGTTGGCGGGCTGGGCGCGCTGGCGCGGGGCGTGGGGCTTTCCACCTACGTCGTGGGCGCGCTGCTCGCCGGCTTCCGCGCGGGCCATATCGCCGTCGGGTTGGCGGCCGCGAACGCGCTGGCGGCGCCCATCGCGCTCGGCGCGATCATCGGCGGCGCGATCTTCCTGTTATGCGTGCCACTCGGCCTGTGGGCGTTGCGCGCGTCCCCGCGGGCGAGCGTGCGCGTGCCGGGAGCGTACGCCGCGCTGTTCGCCGCCGCGCCGCTGTTGGCGGGGCTGCCGCTGCTCGCGCCCACGCTCGCGCGCTTGGGCGGTGTGGTGCTGCTCTGCCTGTACGCCGTGGCCGCCGTCTACGTCACGACATCACCTGCCGCCAGGGCGCTCGCGCGTGCGAAAGATGCTGGGTTCGCTCCCTATCAGGGCGGCTCGCTTGGGGGTGGGATCGTCCGCGCGATTGTGGGGATGATCGGCCTGGGGGTGGGCGGGGCGTTCGTGACGCAGGGCGCGGTGACGCTGGCGCTGGGGCTGGACATCGCGCCGCTGCTGATGGGCATGGTCGTGGTGCCGGCGGCGCTGGGGCTGGTGATGGCGCCGCGCCGCGCGTACGATGATGGCTATAACACGGGCGGCTATGACACGGGCAGCTATGACACGGGAGTGGCGGATGCCCTGGGCGCGCAACTCAGCCTGCTGTTCTTCGGCCTCGGCCTGCTGGCACTGCTCGCGCCGGGGGCCGTGGACCCGCTGGTGCGGCGGCTGGATTGGCCGTTCTTGATCGGCGCGTCGTGGCTGGTCGCGCTCGCGCTCTGGCGCGGGTGGATGGGCCGACTCACCGGCGCGATCCTCGTGATCGCCTACGTTGGCTTGATCGCGCTGCACATTCTGGCGCGCGGCTGAGAGCGTGGATGCGGGTGTAGTTTCGGTTCATGTCGCTTGCCGCCAGCCGCGCGATTTGATATACTAGCTCGGATTGCGGCGCGCACGCGGCGAAGCGCCGCGGGGCCGATCACGGCACTATCGCGAGGGCCGCAGGGTCCACTCCGCTCACAGCAATAGCTCCGCGGCATGACGTCCGCGCAGGAGGTAGCCAGACCACTATGCCGAATCTACGATCGGCGAAGAAGCGCATGCGCATCGAAGAGAAGCGGCGCGCGCGCAATAAGGCCGTCAAGTCCGCCGTGCGCACGCAGATCACGCGGGCGCGCACGGCCATCACGGCGGATGCCAGCGCGCCGGAGACCGAGGCGACCATCCGCACGGCCATCAGCCAGCTCGACCGCGCCGTGACTAAGGGCGTCCTGCACAAGAACAACGCCGCCCGGCGTAAATCCCGCCTGATGGCGCGTTTGCACAAGGTGCAAGCGAGCGAAACCGCCTAGCGCCAGATCGGCGCGACGTTTCACCGCCCCGCGCCCACACGCGATACGCGATAACGGAGCTCATCCGCGGATGAGCTCCGTTTGTCATACGCGCGACGGGGAGCGGCTCCGCGAAATCCGGTCCGCTTTTTGCTATGCTGACAACGGTATCTCATCAAACGGAAACAAGAGCAGGTGTCAATGCGGACTCTCGCATGCGCGCGCGGGGACGAGGCCCCGCGAATGAGAGGCGGTTCGCCACGGTGGCAATGGAGGCGGCCGGTGACTGAGCGTGCGAGAGAGTCCGGCGCCGGCCCGGTGCGCTGGGTGTGTGTGGTGGATGACGACGAGGGCATCCGCGACACGCTGCGCTACCTGCTCGAGGACGCCGGCTATGCGGTGGAGGAGGCGGCCGGCGGCGGTGCGGCGCTGCGCCTGCTCGACGACACGCCGTTGCCGCGTGTGATGCTGCTCGACCGCATGATGCCACGGGTGGACGGGGTCGCCGTCCTGCGCGCCCTTGCCGAACGGCCGGAGATCGCCCGGCGCACGGCGATCCTCTTCATGACGGCACGCAGCGATCCGCCAGATGCCGAGATGGCGCGTGTCATCGCCGCCTCCACCATCGGTACGGTCGCGAAGCCGTTCGATCTGGACGCGCTGCTGGCGGCGGTCGAGCGCGCGAGTAGGCTCCTTGCGGCGCGTATCGCGGCGGAGTAACATAATTCGGCACACTGTGTGAACTGTGTACAGGAATGTCGCATGTCAGACCGCGTGCGGACTTAGGGCTGGCGAGGAGATGAGCATGGATCAGGCAGGCGAGCGCACATGAGCTATGCCGTGAGCTATGCCGCGCCAGATATCTACTGTGCGGCCTCATGGAGTACAAGGAGTACAATAGGCGTTGTGTCACCGCACGCGGTGGAGAGAGGATTGCGAGGGTCGCGGTGACACGGGAGGACAAAGCCTTGGCGAAACGTGATGATGTGCTCGCCCGCGCCAAATCCGCGCGACGTGGATCACCACCTGGGCGGATCACCCTAGACGCCGTCGAACACGCCGGTACGGCGGCCGCCTCTCGTTTCTCCTTCGTCGCGTCCATCGCGTCCGGTGACCAACGCGCATGGGAGGCACGTTACGGCGCGCTGGTGCTCGCCACCGGGCAGATTACCTGGACGGCGACGGGCGATGGCGCGGATGGCGACGGGCAGGACTGGTGCCTTTTCACCGGCCAGGCGCCCGAAGCCGCTGGGGCGTGGGGCTGGCTGGAGGCGCTGCACCCCGACGACCGCGCGCGGGCTGCCTCGGCCTGGGGGGATGCGCTCGCGACGCGGAGCATCTACGAGATTGACTACCGGGTGCGCCGCCATGACGGCGAATATCGCTGGCTGCTGGTGCGCGGCGTGCCCGTGCTGGAGGCGGATGGCAGCGTGCGCGAGTGGGTGGGCACCGCCACCGACATCAGCGAGCGCAAACGCGTTGAAGACGCCCTGCGCGCGAGCGAGACGCAACTGGCGACGGAGCTGGCTGACATGCGGCGGCTCGAGCATATTAGCGGTCAGTTGATCCAGGGAGGAAACCTCGATGCCCTCTACACGCAGATCCTCGACGCCGCCATCGCGGTGATGCGCTCGGATATGGGGAGCATGCAGATGCTCTACCCCGATAAGAACGCATTGCGGCTGCTGGCGTGGAAGGGCTTCGACCCGGCGTCGGCGGCCTTCTGGGAGTGGGTGCATGTGGAGTCGGGCAGCACGTGCGGCGTGGCGCTAGCCACGGGCGCGCGCGTGCTGGCGCCGGATGTCGAGACCTGTGACTTCATGGCCGGAACGGATGATCTCGATTTCTATCGGTTGTCCGGCATCCGCGCGGTGCAGTCCACACCACTGGTCTCGCGCGGTGGTCGCCTTGTTGGCATGATCTCCACCCATTGGCGTGAATCCCACCAGCCGGCCGAGCGCGACCTGCGGCTGCTCGACGTGCTGGCCCGCCAGGCTGCCGACCTGATCGAGCGCAGACAGGCGGAAGAGGCGTCGGCGCATCTGGCGGCCATCGTCGCCTCGACCTCGGACGCCATCGCCAGCAAGACGCTCGACGGCATCATCACGAGCTGGAACGCCAGCGCCGAGCGCATGTTCGGCTACACCGCGCAGGAGATCATCGGGCAGTCAGTGCTCCTGCTGATCCCTCCCGACCGGCATTCGGAGGAGGATCGCATCCTCGCGCGGCTCCGAGCGGGGAAACCCATCGAGCACTACGAGACGGTGCGCGTGACGAAGGACGGACGCCCGCTGGATGTGTCGCTCACGGTCTCGCCGGTCAGAGATAGCGCAGGCGCCATCATCGGCGCCTCGAAAATCCTCCGCGACATCACCGAGCGCAAGCGCGCCGAGGAGGCGCTGCGCGCGAGCGAGTTAGCGCTTCAGGAGGCGAACCGGCACAAGGACAAGTTCCTGGGCATCGCCAGCCATGAGCTGCGCACCCCGCTCACCAGCGCCAAGGCCAACATCCAGATCGTTGCTCGCCGTCTCGCGGGGGCGATTGCCGCGTCCGACGGGGATGCCGCGGCATTGCTGGCGCAGCTTCGGCCGCTCCAACGCCTGCTGGAGCGCAGCGAGGGCGCGCTGGATCGTCTCGGTCGCCTGGTGGATGATCTCCTCGACATCTCGCGCATCCAGGCGGGCAAGCTGGAGCTGCGTCCAGAGCATGTGGACCTTGTGACTATCGTGCGCGAGGCGGTGGAGGAGGAGACGGCGGCGTGGCCGGATCGCGACGTGCGCCTGGAGGGGCTGGCGGAGCTGGGGGGCGAGGCGCTGTCCTCGGGGGACGCGCGGGCGCCGGGTACGGTTCTGGAGGTGGAGGCGGATCCCGACCGTGTCCGGCAGGTCGTGATCAACTACCTCTCCAACGCGCTCAAGTATGCTCCGCCGGATCGCCCCATCGCCGTTCGCGTCGAAACGCGCGAGGGCGAGGGCGTGGCGCGGGTGGCCGTGCGCGACGAGGGGCCGGGCCTCACGCCTGACCAGCAGGCGCACCTCTTCGAGCGCTTCTATCGTGCCGAGGGCATCAGTCACCTACAAGGCTCGGGCATTGGGCTGGGTCTGGGCCTCTCCATCTGCCGTGAGATCGTCGAGCGCCACGGCGGCGCGGTCGGCGTCGAGAGCGTGCCGGGGGACGGCGCGACCTTTTGGTTTACACTCCCCCTGGCCGCCGGTGGCGATCCCGGCGTGGAAGGGGAGCGCCAAGGGGCGGAGCGCCTATGAGCCGACGCATCCTGATTGTGGACGACGACGAGGAGATTCGCCTCGCGTTGCGTATGCTGCTCGAAGACGCGCGCTACGAAGTCGTCGAGGCGCCGGATGGGATGGCGGCGCTGCGCGTGCTGCGCGCGAGTCCCGATCATCTGGTCGTGCTGCTGGACAATCTCATGCCCGGCCTGGAAGGGATGGAGCTGCTCGCCCAACTGGAGGCCGACGGCGACGGCGAGCCGTCGCCGCACGCCTATATCCTGATCACCGCCAGCCCCCAGCATGTCGTGCCCGCACTGGCCGAGCGGCTGGCGCGGCTGGGCGTGCCGGTGATCGCCAAACCCTTCGACCTCGACGCTGTGCTGGCGGCGGTCGCCGCCGCGACGAACCGGCTCGAAGCGAACGCCGGCGGCTGAAGACTCCCCGCGCGCCACCGCCGCATCCCCGTCCGGCCAGGCCGATGCGGCGCGGCTCCCCTTCTCTTCGCCGTGGCGGTCTCTCTGGGCTCGACGTTCTCCATTTTGAGGGATGGGAAAGGGACGAGTAAGCTGAAGACTACTTCAGCCAAGAGACGGTCGTATGTTGCTGGTATGTTGCTGGTTCTACCCGCCGACCTGGTCGCGTTCCTGGCGCCTTTCGCGCCGCTGTTCTCGCGGCCGGTATGGCGACACGCCCAGTTGGCACGACAGGGGCGCGGTATCAGGCGTCCCGCTCCTCCCGTAGCACGTGTAGCCGCAGCAGGTTGAGCGCGGTGATCGCCGCGCGCCACTTGATCTCGCTGCGCGCGCCGCGGAAGCGCTGGCTCGTCTCGCTCACACGCTCCGCTGTCGAGGCGACGGCGATGTGGACCGTACCCGCCGGCTTGCCCTCTTGCTCCGCCGGCCCCGCCACCCCGGTAATGCCCACGCCCACGTCCGCGCCCAGCCGCTCGCGCGCCGCCCGTGCCATCGCACGCGCCGTCTCCACGCTGATCGCGCCGTGCTGTTCCAGCGTCTCGCGCGGCACGCCATACGCCGCCTTCATCGCGATTGAGTAGGCCACGAAGCCGCCGAGGAACGCCGCCGAGCTGCCCGGCACGTCCGTGATCAGGCTCGCCAGCAGCCCGCCCGTGCAGGACTCCATCGCCGCCAGCGTCAGCCCACGCGCGATCAGCAGCGCCAGCGCCACGCTCTGCGGCGTCTGGGCATCCACGCCGAAGACGTGCGCGCCCAGCGCCTCGCGCGCCCGCGCCTCCATCTGCGCCACCAGCGCCTCGGCCGCGGCCGCCGTCGTCGCCTTCGCCGTCACACGCACGTCCACCGCGTCGCGCTTGGCATAGGTCGCCAGCGTTGGGTTCTCGCCGTGGATCAGCTCGCCCAGCCGCTCCTCCACAGTGGACTCGCCCATACCGGCGACACGCAGCGTGCGCGTGAAGAGCACCGTGCCGGTGCGCGGGCGCAGTCGCGGCAGCGCCTCATGCTCCCACATGCGCATCATCTCATGCGGCACGCCGGGCATCGCCACCACAATCTTGCCGTCGCGCTCGGCCCACCAGCCCGGCGCCGTGCCGACCGGGTTCGCCAGCGGCGTCACCGACGGAATCACCCACGCCTGCTTGACGTTGCGCTCCGGCATCTCGATGCCGCGTGACGCGAAGAAGGCGCGCAGCTCGGCCTCCAGTTGTGGGTCCACCGCCGGCGTCTCGCCCAGCACGGCGGCGATGGCCTCGCGCGAGAGGTCGTCCTCCGTGGGGCCAAGCCCGCCGGTCATGATCACCAGATCAGAGCGGTCGCGCGCGCGGCGCAGTGTCTCCGTGAGCCGGCCGAGGTTGTCGCCCACCTGTGAGACGTAGAACAGGTCAATGCCCAACGTCGTGAGCTGCCGCGCCAGATAGGTCGCGTTCGTGTCGCTGATATGCCCCAGCAGCAGCTCCGTGCCGATGGAGAGAATCTCCGCGCGCATCGCCACATCCATCCTTCCAGAGAGAATCAGACCCCAGGCCGCGCATGGGATTGTAGCATCGGCCGCCCGCCGCCGCCCACGCGCGCTCGCCGGCATGGTAGACTGCGAGCCGTTAGACCACCTCGTAGAGATCATGGAGATGAAGGACGCCGCCGTGAAGAGTATTCTCGCCTGTTTCGCCCATCCCGACGACGAGCTAGGTGTCGGTCCGCTGGTCAGCCGCGCCGTGGCCGAGGGCGCGCAGGCCACGCTGATCTGCGCCACCGACGGCGACGTCGGCACGGTGGACGAGAAATATCTGCGCGGCTACGACTCCATCGCGGCGCTGCGGCTGGCCGAACTGGCCTGCGCCAGCAGCGCCATCGGCTTCACCGAGGTCGTCACCTTCGGCTACCGCGATAGCGGCATGATGGGCAGCGCCGACAACGCCGCCCCCGGCAGCCTGTGGCAGGCGCCGCTGGACGAGGTGACGGCGCGCGTGGAAGAGGTCATGCGCCGCGCGCGGCCGCAAGTGGTGATCACCTTCAACACGTACGGCGCCTACGGCCACCCCGACCACATCAAGATACACCAGGCCACCGTCGCCGCCTTCCAGCGACTTCAGGCCGAGCCGGACGGCCCGCGCGCGCTCTACTATACGACCGGCCCGCGCCGGCTCGCCCGCGCCGCCGTCATGGTGCTGCGCCTGCTGGGGCGCGATCCGCGCCATCTCGGCCGCAATAAAGATGTGGATATCGTCGCCGCCGTCGCGGCCATGACGCCGATCACGACGCGCGTCGCCGTCGCCGGCTACCTTGCCGGCACCGAGAAGGCGCTGCGCTGCCACGCCAGCCAGATCAGCTTTCCGCCGCTGCTAGACCTGCCACGGCGCGCGCTCGCGCCGCTGATCCAGCGCCAGACGACGCTCTCACGCGCCTATCCAGCGCCACGGCGCGGCGAGCCGACCGAGCGCGACATCTTCGCCTGAGAGGGACGCGCATCACGCGCTTTCCCTGAACGTGCCCGGTCTCCATAGGGTTCTAAAGCATCTTCTCTATCAGTACCTTGCGCATGATCTCTTGCGTCGTGCGGAAGCCCGCATGCTGGTAGAAGTGGATCGCGCGCTCGTTGCTGGCCGTCACGTACAGTTGGACGACGGGTTGTTCGATGCCCGCCGCCCACGCGCAGGCATGGCCGAGCAGATCATCGGCGAGGCCGCGTCCATGCCAGGCGTCGTCCACGTACAGCGCTTCGACCTCGACCCATTCACGATACTGCCAGAGGTCGGAATCGTGATGAACGGCGGCCAAAGCGAACGCGCACGGGCGTCCAGTCCGCGTTTCACGAGCGATGAAGCAGATCGCATCCTCGCCGCGAAAGACCCGTTGCATTGCCGCCTCGAACGGGGTCTCCCACGTCTGTGACAGTGCGAACCGTGCATCCAAGGCTGTATTGAACGCATGGAGACGGCGGAACAACACTTTGATGTCCGCCATGTCCGCACAGTGCGCCCGCTCGATCTCCCATCCCCGGTTGGCAGGATGGACCGGGTACAGCTCGGTCGCGGCAGATTCAGCGAGTACCGAGGTGGCGATCATGGTTGTCCCTCCGGGTGATGCACATGGCCCGCATCTCATGATGGGGATGGGTGTCATCGCTCCACAGGACTATTCTCACGGGCAGGTCTCGAGACGGATGGCTCATGCCGATCTGGCTTCGTTCCTACCCCTTGCCGTTCCACCGGCACCGGCCGCCCCGGCAGCCACCAGTTCCAGCGGCCCAGCAGACGCATCGTCGCCGGCACCAGCAGCGAGCGGATAATCGTCGCGTCCACCAGCACCGCCGTCGTCATCCCCAGCCCCGTCTCCTTGGTGATGATCACGCGCGTGAACGTGAACGCCCCCGTCACGATCACGAACAGCAGCGCCGCGTTGGTGATCACCCCGCCCGTCTTCTCCAGCCCCCGCGCCACCGCGTAGCGGTTGTTGCGCGTGCGCAGCCACTCCTCACGGATGCGGCTCAACAGAAACGCCTCATAGTCCATCGAGAGGCCGAAGAGCAGGCAGAACAGCAGAATCGGAATGATGCTGTCAATGAAGCCCGTGCTCTCGAACCCCAGCGGACCCGACAGGTAGCCCCACTGGAAGACCAGCACCAGCACGCCGTACGCCGCCGCCACCGAGAGCGCGTTCATCAGCACGGCTTTGAGCGGCAGCAACAGCGAGCGGAACATGATCAGCAGCAGCACGAACGTCGCGAGCAGGATGAACAAGATCGCCCGCGGGAAGTTGTCGTACAGGTAGCGGTTGAAGTCCAGGCTCACCGCCTGGAATCCGCCCACCAGCACCCGCAGCCCGCCCGCGTGCGCCGCCTGGCCGGAGCGCAGCGCGTCAATCAGCGATTTGCCCGCCGCGCTGTCAATCGGCGCGTCCGTCTTCACCGTAATCACCGTCGTATCGCCCGCCGTTGTCGCCGCCACGAGCCGCGCCAGCGCCGGCACCTGCTGGTATTGCCCGCTCGCGTAGAGCTGGGCCAGCGCGTCCGGCGTGAGCGCCTGGCCACTACCACCAGGCTGCGCTGGCTCCTGGGCACCCTGTCCATCCTGCCCGGCCGGCAGCCGCGTGATGCTCGTCACGCCCGTGACGTGATCCAGCCCCGCGACCCACGCGCTCAGGCCGTCCACCTTCGCCACGTTGCCCGCGTCGAGGATGCTCGCCCCATCCGCCGTTTGCGCCACCACGATCACCGGATTCTCGTTCGCCGCCGGGAACTGCGCGTCCAGGATCTCCAACCCCTGCCGCGCCTCCGTGTCTTTCGGCAGCGAGGCCGCGCTGGTCGTGCCGACGTTGATCGCGAAAATCGGCCAGCCGATGCCGGCCAGGATCGCCGCCACCACCAGCACGATCAGCAGCGGCCGCCGCATCACCCCCAGCGCCCATCGCTGCCAGAAACCCGGCCGCGCCGCCTCCTCCGCCTGGCTCTTAGCCCGTGTCAGCCGCCAGAGCAGCGGCACGCGCAGCCGGTTGACGCCCTGCCCCAGCACGCCCAGCAGCGCCGGCAAGAGCGTCAGCGCCGCCAGCACCGCCGCCGCGACCACCACCATCCCGCCGATGCCGAACGAGGTCATGAACTGGATGCCGATCAGCATCATCCCCGCGAACCCAATCATCACCGTCAGCCCGCTGAACAGGATCGCCTCGCCCGCCGTCGCGATCGTCCAGGCCACCGCGTCGCGCGCCGTCCGCCCCTGCGCCAGCTCCTCACGAAAGCGCCGCGTCATCAGCAGGCTGTAATCAATCGAGATGCCCAGGCCGACGATGCTGGCGATGTTCGTCACGAAGACACTGGTCTCGCTATGCAGCGCGATGGCGTAGATCACCGCCAGCGCCACCGGCACCGCCACCGCCGCCAACACCAGCGGCAGCAGCGCCGCCGCCAGCGTGCCGAACACCGCCAGCAGCACCAGCAGCGCGATCGGCAGCGCCGCCAGCTCCGCCCGCTCCGTGTCCGTGCGCGTCAGCTCGTTGAACGTCGCGAACACCGCTGGGTTGCCCGTCACGTACGCCCGCGCTGGACCCCCCGCCGTGCTCGCGTCCACGATGCCGCGCAGCTCGCCCAGCCGGTGCTCCACATCCTGCGCCGGCTGGTCTAGACTCAGCGTTACAGTCGTCGTGCGCCCGTCCGCGCCCACGCCGCCCTGTTGCGCGTCCGTCACATGCCCGAAGTCGCGCGCGTGCCCGATGAAGCCCTGCACCTCGTTTTGAAACGACGGATCGGCCACCGGCGTGCCGGCCGACTGGAAGACCACAATCACCTGCGACTGCGGCTGATGCAGCGCGCTCGCCACCAGATTGCCGGCGCGCACCGAGTCGCTGCCATTGAAGCTGAAGCCGCCGCCCGTCAGCACGGACGAGACCTGCGCCGCGAACGGCACGCTGGCCGCCACGCCGAGAATCCACAGCGCGATCACCAGCCAGCGCAGCCGGTAGATCACGCGGCCGTAGGCGAAGCCCACCCGATACAGGCCGCGCGGCTCGCGCTCCGGCCCGCCGCCCGCCGCGCTCGTCGCTATCGCGTCATATGTTTGGCCCTCGTCGGACCGTTCCCGCACCCGCATGCGTCCCCTCCCGAAAACCGCTCGGCGTCCTTCGCGGCCTGCCACCCTAGCGGCAGACCCCACAGGATTGTAGAGGATCACCACAAGACGGATGTTTCGCCCAGGACCGCCCGCGCGCCCGGTTGCGGCCGTTGCGCGTCGCGCGCTCGCCGGTCCTGTTACGCCAGATTCGGAATGCTATACTGGAAATTGCTGAGGCGCCGCCCGGATACCTGCCCCGTGCTACTCCCCTCTCCTCACAAGGAGAGGGGTTGGGGTGAGGACTTTCAACAGCGCGAGAGGAGCGTGAAAAAACGATGAAAAGTGATCTGGCGATCTTCACCGGCAACGCGCACCCACAGCTCGCGCGCGACATCTGCCACCACCTCGACGTTCCCCTCGGCGCGGCGTTGGTCTCGATGTTCTCCAACGAGAACATTTTCGTGAAGATCAACGAGAACGTGCGCGGCAAAGATGTCTTCGTCGTCCAGCCTTTCACCACCCCCGTCAACACCTCGATCATGGAGCTGTTGATCATGATTGACGCGCTCAAGCGCGCCTCCGCCAAGCGTGTCACCGCCGTCGTCCCCTTCTACGCCTACGGCCGCACCGACAAAAAAGACCAGCCGCGCGTCCCCATCACCGCCCGCCTCATCGCGGACTGCCTCACCGCCGCCGGCGCCAGCCGCGTCCTCACGATGGACCTGCACGCCGGCCAGATCCAGGGCTTCTTCAACATCCCCGTGGACGAGTTGACCGCCGCCAACATCCTCGTCCATCACGTCCGCGCGCAACATCTAGGCGATGTCACCGTCGTCGCCACCGACACTGGCTTCGCCAAGAAAGCGCGCAACTTCGCCGAAAAGCTCAACGCCCCGCTCGCCATCGTCGAGAAGCGCCGCCTCGGCAACGACGGCCGCACCGAGAGCCTCGGCCTGATCGGCGATGTCGCTGGCCGCCACGCCCTGATCGTGGACGACGAGGTGGATACGGCCGGCTCGCTGCTCCAGGCCGCCCGCGTCGTCAAAGAGAACGGCGCCCACGATGTGTACGCCTGCGCCGTCCACGGCGTCCTCTCCGGCCCCGCCATCGAGCGCCTGCGCGCCTCGAACATCCGCGAGCTGATCCTCTCCAACACCATCCCGCTCCCGCCTGAGAAGCGCCTGCCCATCATCACCCAGCTCTCCGTCGCCGAGCTCTTCGCTGGCGCCATCGAGCGTATCCACGAAAGCCGTTCGGTTGCTGAGTTGTTCTAGCGTCTGAACGGGATGGCGCCAGTGGCGAGCGAGGAGACGACCGAAGCACGAGCGGAAGGCACGGCCAGCGGCCCCAGCCCCGACTTCGCGGGCGTGCTGGCCCACCTGCGCGGCCTCGCCGTCGCGTGTGAGCCGCCGATTGGCGTCGGCTCCTTCCTCGTGCTCTACGCCAGCGCGGCCGAGGTCGTCGTCTGGTACTCCCCCGCCCGCGAGACGCACCGCGCAGGCGAGGTCAGCATCCCTTGCGCCCGGCTGGCCGCCGCCTGGTCCGCCCTCACCGCTGGCGCCACTCTGGACGAGCCCGCCCTGGAGCGCCTGGGCGAAGGCCCAGCCGGCGGGCGCTGGCTGCTGGCCCTGCTCGCCCAGCTCCCCGGCGCCGTCGTCCGTGACGATCCGCTCACCCTCGCCTGGCAGCCGCCCATTCCCGCCGCTGTCGCTGTTGTCCCCGTCGCTGCCTCTCGCACTCCTCG
>JAICVS010000101.1 GCA_025935195.1 Ktedonobacterales bacterium | reverse complement strand
CTCTTCCGCGATTCCCGACGTTTCGGGACGAGAGATGCCGCGTGCGCAGTCGCCGGATGGCGGGCGATTCCGCCGGCGACGAGTCGAACCATGCTCGGCCGCTTCTCCTTATTTGAACGGTATTGCGCCGTCGCGGACTGGGAGACGCCCCGCTCGGATAGGGAATATCCACAAGCCCTGCCAGGCGGTCCGTGGGCTGCGCGAATGTATATTGTCGTGGGGTGAAAGGTCGCGCGGATGAGGGATGCCATGAAGATCATTGAGACAGGCCACATCGCGCCAAGAGCCGCAGGATCTGTCACCACGTCCGCTAGTTGGGACCCCTTAGCCGCCTCGGTAGCGTCGATCGAGATCCTCGACGCGCGAGGTGCGTTGGAGGTGAATGCGTCTGAGCATGTCGCCATTCTCCCACCACCCATCCACATTTCGTATGACTCAGACGCACCGCTTCCAGCTTGAACTTGCGGGTATAGACTCGGTGCTTAAGTGGCTCATGTGGTCGCGGCTGTGTTTCGACATAGCTGCTGCCACTTCCCGCTTCGTGGAGTATACGCCCTGTCTCTTCGCTGACTCCACAAGACTGGGCACACTCACCAATGCCTGGCGTGCAGGAGCGTACATAACGTCATGGCTAGCCCCAGTTGGCGAGCTGGAAGTTAGACCAACTTGAGGTGTCTTTGGAACTTTGGACGTTCCACCACTGTATCACCCCTTGCTCATTGCCGCTGAGGTTGAGATTGCCCGTCGCGGTGGAGAAAACCTCGCTGCCATTGACATAAAAGTGGGCGATCTCACCGTAAATGACGACAGCCAGTCGTAGCTTGTGCTCGGAGACGTCGCGGACTGTGCCACCACTACAGGTATGTTCCCGTTGCAACACTTCCATACCGTCCAGGTTCCGTTAGCCCGTGCTCCGAATTCCGCCCCGCCTAGCGCAGGCGCCCTGCGGCGTGTCGATGATCAAGCCTGGTTCGTAGTTCGCTGAGTTATTGGACGTCATGTCGAAGTGCGTCTCCATACGAAACTGCCCAGAGTTGCTTACCAGCCAGCCCTGAAGATCCATCTCAGGATAGAACGTGTTCGACGTTTGCAGGCTGCCGTAACCAGTAGACGGATGGATCTGCACCCAGCCATTTGATCCGGCACATGGCGTAGTCGGCCCATATGCGGTGGTCCAGCCATGAGTCGCGACTGCCACGCTGCTCTGGGTGCCACATGTAGCACTATTGTGCTGCATCTGCCAAGTCGAGGTGCCTTGCGAGTAGTTCTGATTGAGGATGTTGGCGCCGGTGGTGGGGCGCGAGCGGCGCCAGGTGCATGAACTGCCACCGCTCCGGCTGCTGGCCCACGAACATCAGGCGGTGCAGGTGCGCTGCCCGGCGTGTGGAGCGGTGAGCGCGGGAACCTTCCCGAGCGAGGCCGCGAGCCGGGCGCAGTACGGGCCGCGCGTGCGGGCCGAGGCCGATGCGCGGCTTGCGGTGCAGATCCGCACCATCCACCAAGCGAGCCGGGGGACCTATGGCGTGCCGCGCGTGCATGCGGAGCTGGCGACGGCGGGACCGCATTGCGGGCGCAAGCGAGGGGCCCGTCTCATGCGCCGTGCCGGTTTGCAGGGCACCCATCGCCGGCGCCCGTTCCAGACCACGCGGCGCGATCCGCCGGCCGAGCCGACCCCGGACCTGGTCCAGCGCACGTTCACGGCGCCCGCCCCCAATGCGCTCTGGATCGCCGACATCACCTCCGTGCCGACGCAGGACGAGGGCTTCCTTTACCTGGCCGTGATCCTGGATGTCTTCAGCCGCCGCGTGGTCGGCTGGTCCATGGCCGATCACCGCCGAACCGAACTGGTCGTGCCGGCGCTGGAGATGGCGGTCTGGAACCGCCGACCGGGTGAGGGGGTGATCCACCATTCCGACCATGGCTGTCAGCATCGCCCAGTACACCCCGCTGCTCTTCGGCGAGCGCTGCCAGGCCGTCGGGAGCCGCTGTTCGATCGGCTCCGCCGGCGACTGCTACGACAGCGCCATGGCCGAAAGCATCTTCGCGACCTTGGAGGGCGAACTCCTCGCCCGGCAGCCCTTCCGCGGGCACCTGGAGGCCCGCACCGCACTCTTTGAGTACCTCGAAGTCTTCGACAACCGGCAACGCCGCCACTCGGCGCTCGGCTACCTCTCACCGGACGCCTACGAGAGGAGGTGGGCTACGCAAACAGTGGTCGTCGCCTAACGATGAACTGTCTACCAAACCGGGGCAACTTCAAACTTTGGAAAATATACTGTGCGAACCCTCGGCCTAGAACATCCATGACAGCGCCAGCGCCAGCGCCAGCCCCCAGATGACGTAGGCCGCCGTGCCCAGGCGTAGCGCGCCGTGCAGCGCGCCGATCCAGCCCTCGCGCCCGGCGCGTGCCTGCCGGTAGAGCGCGAGCAGCAGCAGCCCGATGTTGATCGCGTTCCAGCCGATCACCACCACGCGGTTCATCGTCAGCCCATCTCGCGTCGTGCGGTAGAGGATGGCGGCAAGCGCGTACAGGCTGATGACGGCGGCGAGCGCGGCCAGCGCCGCGATGCCCGCCCGCAGCGGCCGGCGCCAGCGCGCCGGCACGTCCTCCGGGCTAACGGGTGTCACGCCGGCGAGCAGCGCCACGATGGCGAAGAGCATGACGTTATAGACGATCAGCACGCCGCGATTGTTGAACGGCTGGCCGAAGTTGAAGGGGATGACCAGCAGGTAGATCGCCAGCACGAGCAGCGTCAGTGGCAGCAGCGCGCGCATCAGGATCGCCAGAATCTTGCCGAGGCCGCGACGAAACTCCTGCGCGCGGGGCGCGGTCAGCGGATCGTAGACGGCGGCGACGGCGAGGATGGGGATCAGGCCGCCGCCGCCCGCGATCAGCAGCCGCACCAGCAGATCGGGAATCTCGACGCCGATGGCCTGGAAGATGGCGTAGGTGAGGCCGACGAAGATGCCGCCGGCGATGGCGGCGACACCCGCCGTAGCGATCACCTCGATGGATTTGGTGAGGAAGCCGAAGCGGTCATCCGCCGAGGAGCGCCAGCCCAGGAGCGCCAGGCCGACGGCGGCGGCGGAGAGCAAGGGCAGGTGCGGCAGCATCAGGGCGAGGTAGGTCTGCTGGGCGTTGGGGGCGCTGCCGATGTTTGGGCCGGTGTTCAGCGCCAGCGTGCGCGCGACGACGTAGGCGGTGATGGCGGCCAGCCCCGCGCCGATCAGGGCGGAGCGGGCGTAATGTGCGCGGGTGGCGAGCGCGAGGAAGGCGATCAAGAAGATCGCGATGATCGGCGCCCAGAACACGGCCAGCCACGGCACGCCGGATGGACCGCCGCCGTTGCGGCCGGTGCCGGCGATGGTCCAGGCGGGATCGGAGAGCAGCCAGAGCACGAGGCCGAGGCCGGCGGAGAGCGCGACGGCGAGGCGCCAGTCGGCCGGGTGGCGCGTGGCGGCATGCTCCTCCGGCATAGCGCGTTGCAGCCGCTCGTGCCAGGCGGCGTAGAGCAGGTTCTCCGGCGCGGTGGTGTACACGTCCTCCAGCGCGCGGGCGAAAGCGTCCGCCCCGGACGTGGCGCGCGCCGACTGATAGAGGTCTTCGAGGCCGCGTGGGTCGCGCGCGGCGGCGTGGATCGCGGGCTGATAGTCCATTGTGGCGGCGATGCCGCCCCGCGCCTGGCGCATATGCGCTCCTCCTCCTCCACAGAGGGGACAGACAGCCCAGCCGCAAGGGGCCGGACCGTGATCGCCTCCATTCTACGGGGCCGGAGGAGCGCTGGCAACGCCGCGAGGAGCAGGTTCAGGGGAACGGAGTGCGCGCCATGGCGCACGCGAGTGTCTGGCGGAGTCAGGCGGAGACACGGGCGCCCCACTCGCGCAGCACACGCTCGGCCTCGGCGGCGACGCTTCGCACGATCGCGCCCGCCGGCTGGATCGCGTCAATCCGGCCCACACTTTCGCCCGCCAGCAGCGCCATGCCCTCTGGGTCGTCCTTACGGTCGGCGCGCTCGCACTCGGCGCGGACCTCCTCCAGGTGATCGGCCAGCTCGTCTTCGCGGCCGGCCCAGCGGTCGGTGAGGGCGTTGCGGATGGCGCGCACCCGCACGCCGGGCCACTCGAAGCCCCAGAGCAGATCGAAGAGTCCGCTGGCGACCGTCGCGCCCGGCCCGGCGGCGAGGATGGCGCGCTTGTAGGCCGGCGAGATGGGGGATTCGGGCGTGGCGAGGAAGCGCGTGCCCATCAACACGCCAGCCGCGCCCAGGCAGAGCGCCGCCGCCAGCCCGCGCCCGTCGCTGATGCCGCCCGCCGCCAGCACCGGTCGCCCACCGGCGACGCCGACCACCGCCGGCAAGAAGCTGAGCAGCGGCAGCGGCCCCATATGGCCGCCGGCCTCACAGCCCTGCGCTACCAGCACATCCACCCCCACCGCGACGGCGCGCTCGGCCTCCGCGACGGTCGTGACCTGATGGATGGTGACGGCGCCGGCGGCATGGGCGCGGGTGACGGCCTCCTCTGGGTCGCCACGGAAGAAGGAGAAGACCGGCACGCGCTCGGCCAGGCAGGCCGCAAAGGTCTCACGGTTGCGCCGGAGCAGCACAAAGTTGACGCCAAAGGGACGGTCGGTGAGGGAGCGAATACGGCGGATGGCGGCGACCGTCTCATCCGCCGGGCGGCCCAGGCAGCCGAGAATGCCCAGTCCACCGGCCGCGCTGACCGCCGCGACCAGTTCGGCGTTGGTGTACTCACGCGCCATGCCGGCCTGGACGATGGGATGCGCGATGCCAAGTGTCTCGCAGGCGGGAGTGCGGAGCATATGCTGTGCGCTCCTCTCTGGGGTTCCTCACCCCCAACCCCTCTCCTTGCGAGGAGAGGGGAGTCGCGGCAGACGGGCAGGCTAGAAGGCGAAGATGGAGCGCGCTTGCTCCAGCGCGGCGGCCAGCGCATCAATCTCGGCGGAGGTGGTGTAGACGTAGAAGCTGGCGCGGGCGGTGGCGGCCAGCTGGTAGCGTTCCATCAACGGCTGGGCGCAGTGGTGGCCGGCGCGAATGGCGATGCCCTCGCGGTCCAGCAGCGTGGCGAGGTCGTGGGCGTGGATGTCGCCGAGGGTGAAGGAGACGACGCCGCCGCGCCGGTCGGCTGGGGGGCCATAGATGCGCAGATCGGGAATGGCGGCGAGGCGCTCTAGCGCGTATGCGGCCAGCGCGTGCTCGTGGGCGCGGACGTTCGCCATGCCGAGGGCGCTGAGGTAGTCCACGGCGGCGCCGAAGCCGACCGCTTCGGTGATGGCGGGGGTGCCGGCCTCGAACTTCCACGGCAGATCGGCCCAGGTGGAGTGCTGGAGGCTGACATCGCGGATCATGTCGCCGCCGCCCAGGAAGGGGGGCATGGCATCCAGCAGCTCGCGCCGGCCCCACAGCACGCCGATGCCCGACGGCCCTAGCATCTTGTGAGCGCTGAAGGCGAGGAAGTCGCAGCCGAGCGCGCGCACGTCCACGGCGGTGTGGGGGACAGACTGGGCGGCGTCCAGCAGGACGAGGGCGCCGGCGGCGTGGGCCTTGGCGATGATCTCCCCGACGGGCGGCAGCGTGCCGAGCACGTTGGACATCTGCGTGACGGCGACGAGGCGGGGCGGATGCCGCTCGATCAGTTGGTCGAAGGCGGCCATATCCAGCTCGCCGTCATCCGTGATCGGGACATAGCGCAGCGCGGCGCCGGTGCGCGCGGCGGCGAGCTGCCATGGGACGATATTGGAGTGGTGCTCCATCTCGGTGATCAGGATGGTGTCGCCGGGATGGAGGTTGGCGTCGGCCCAGGTGTGTGCGACGAGGTTGATAGACTCGGTGGTGTTGCGCGTCCAGATCACCTCGCGCACGCTACGGGCGTTGATGAAGCGGGCGACCTTCTTACGCGCGCCCTCGTAGGCGGCGGTGGCCTCTTCGCTGAGTGTGTAGGCGCCGCGATGGATGTTGGCGTAGGTGGTGCGGTTGAAGGCGTCCATGGCGTCGAGCACCTGGCGCGGCTTCTGGGCCGAGGCGGTGCTATCGAGGAAGACGAGCGGCTTGCCATGAATCTGGCGGGCGAGGATGGGGAAGTCCTCGCGGGGGACGAGCGAGGGGATGAAGCCGCTGGTGGCGGAGGTTGCTTTCGCGCCCGTATCGGCCTCGGTCTTCTCGCTCGTGGTCTCGATGCCGGTGGTGTGCGCCAAATTCGCCATGCTCGTTTCCCCTTCGCCGTACGGACCTAACCCCCTACCCCTTCCCTATGAGGGAAAGGGGATCGGAAGCGTCTGGGACGATCAGGGGGCCGGGAGTGAACTCCCCGCCCCCGTGGTGTGGCTAGCGTATGCGGTTGGTGGCGCCGGCTAGGCCGTCGGCGCGGTGACATCCTCTTCGACGGTCTGGATGAGCCACTCGTAGCCCTTCACCTCCAGCTCCTTGGCGTAGTCCGGGCCGCCGGAGCGGATGATGCGCCCCTTGTACATGACGTGGACATGGTCCGGGGTGATGTAGTTGAGGATGCGCTGGTAGTGGGTGATGATCAGCACGCCCAGGTTGGGGCCGCGTAGCGCGTTGACGCCCTCGGAGACGACACGCAGCGCGTCAATGTCGAGGCCGGAGTCGGTCTCGTCCAGGATCGCCATCTGTGGCTGGAGCATCGCCATCTGCAAGATCTCAGCGCGCTTCTTCTCGCCGCCGGAGAACCCCTCGTTGATGTAGCGGTTGACGAAGGTGGAGTCCACCTTGAGGAGCTGCATCTGTTCGTTGAGGAGCTTGCGGAACTCGGCGGGGGGAATGCCTTTGCGCTTGGGCATCTGGCCGCTGGGCTGAGCGGGGGCGTTCGGGTCGAAGCCGTCACGCTTGGCTTCGAGCGCGCGGCGCAGGAAGTTGCCGACGGTGACGCCGGGGACCGAGGAGGGGTATTGGAAGGCGAGGAAGAGGCCGAGACGCGCGCGCTTGTCGGGCGAGAGCTCGAGGATGTTGAGGCCCTTGAAGAGAATCTCGCCGTGGGTGACCTGGTACTTGGGGTGGCCCATGATGACGTTGGCGAGCGTGCTCTTGCCGGAGCCGTTGGGGCCCATCAGGGCGTGCGTCTCACCCTGTGTGACGGTGAGATCCACGCCGCGCAGAATCTCTTTGCCCTCGACGCTGGCGTGCAGGTCGCGGATGATGAGCTGCACCGGCTGGCCGGCGCCGTTGGCGTTCGCTTGCATGTTCTCCATGACGATTCGCTATGTCCTCCCGGCGCGGCCTCGCGCCGTACAGTGAATGACCAATCTCCATCCCTCGGCCGTAAACGGCCGGAGCAGGGCAGGGCATGAATGCCCAGTCGTGCCGCGCCGGCTGGCTACCCAGTGCCGTGCGTGGCCGTGGCCGTGCCGCGGCCGGCGCTATGCTCCAGGCGTGGGGTGAAGGCGACCATGCGGGCGCTGGTGGGATGGGAGACGCGGACGGCGTCGGATTCGGCGACGAGGTCGGCCAGGGTGATGGCGTCGAGCGTGCCGGTGATGGCGTCGCGCACGCGCGCCCAGAGGTATTTGGTGGAGCAGCCGTCGAGGCGGTCGCAGATGACGCCCATCTCGCCCTCGGTGGCGCAGATCATGGGAGCGATCTGCCCTTCGAGCGCGCGGACGATCTCACCCATATGGATGGCATCGGGCGCGCGGCTGAGACGATAGCCGCCGTGCGCGCCGCGGGTGGACTCGACGAGGCCGGCTTCGCGCAGGCACTTCACCAGTTGTTCGAGGTACTGCCGTTTGAACTCGAGGCCCTCGGCCTGGCCGATCTCGGTGAGCGAGCGGGCGCGGCCGCCGAAGTGACGCGCCAGGTCCACCATCAGGCGGACGCCGTACTCGCCGCGGGTGGAAACGCGCAACATGGGGGCCTCCTCGCCGGAGCCGCCCGCTCCCGCGGGCGGGCCAATTCCGACTAATCACGTCGGATATGAGTATAGCACCTGGCCGGACGGCGGATCAAGGAATGGGGATCGGGCAGAAAGAGAGAGAGACGAGAACGACCACAGAGGACACGGAGGACACGAAGGAAACGGGGGTCAGAGGAGGAGGAGGTGAGGGTGAAGGGAATGTTTGTGTTCCACATGGCTTGCGCTTTCTTGAGGGCAAAGAGGGGGTGTTGATGGGTCGTTAGGGCCGGGCGGGCAAAGTTGACTGGGATGGTGAACATTGCCGTTTTTGCCGCTTTTCGATTTTGCGCGGATGATGATCGGGGATTCAAGCGGGTTTGTGGCAACGGATGTTGCCGGTTCGCGGCAAAAGCGGCAAGATCGCGGCAACGATTCGTGCCGCTTTTGGTGACGTGGCAACGGATGTCTCGCTCGTTCATCGTTCCGCCTCCGCTCCATCACTTGCCGCACTTGCCGCGCGCCGATACGCCGCCAGGGTCGCGAGGGTCGCCAGGGTCGCGAGGGTCGCCAGGGTCGCGCGCGGGTGAAATAATGTTCTATTAGAGTATAGCATATCGAGCGTGAGCGCGGGATGGGATGCGCCCGCGCTCTTGCATCTCTGCACATCGCGGCGCTATAATGAGATTGTTCGCAATTGGGAACATTCTCATACTCGTGTGAGAGGAGTAAGCGATGCTGGAGCGGCTTCAGGGTGCGGGCTACAAGCTGACGACGCCGCGCCGGCTGGTGTTGGCGGCGCTGCACGCGGCGGGGGAGCCGCTGACGGCGCCGGCGGTGGCCGAGCGGGCCGGGACGAGCCTGGCATCTACCTATCGGGTGCTGGGGCTGCTGGCGGAGCTAGGGCTGGTGAGCGAGGTTGAGGAGGAGGGGGGCGACGCGGAGGCGCCACAGCCGGACGCACGCTCGCGCCGCTACGCGCTCTGCTCGCTGAGTGAGCATCATCATCACTTCGTCTGCCGTAGCTGCCACGCGACGCTCGATCTGGCGAGCGACGGGCTGGAGCGGGCGCTCGAAGAGCTGGCTGGGCGGGCGGGGGTGCGGCTCGAAGGCCACGAGATCACGCTGCGCGGCCAGTGCGCGCGCTGCGCCACCAGCGGCGACGGCTTGTGATGGCGGTGCGCGAGGTAGAGGCAAGGGAACAGGGGATTTGACAGCGATGAGCGCGGTACTTCTCTCGGTCGCCACCTTCTTTTCGACGGGCCTGGGCGGTCTCTTCGCGCTGCGGCACCGCGACCGGCTGCACCTGATCATGGGATTCACGGCCGGTGTGCTGCTGGGGCTGGTGGCCTTCGACCTGCTGCCGGAGATTTTCGCGCGCGCCCGCGAGCTGAGTCTAGACAGCACGGCGCCGATGCTGGGGCTGGTCGTGGGCTTCCTGGCGTTCCACATCGCCGAGAAGCTGACGATCATTCACCACGCGCACGAGGCCGATTACGCTACGCACCATCACCCGCGCGTCGGGGTGCTTTCGGCGCTGGCGCTCTCGGGCCACAGCTTTCTGGATGGGGTGGGCATCGGCGTCGGCTTCAAGGTGAGCGCGGCGGTGGGCATCGTGGTGGCGGTGGCGGTGATCGCGCACGACTTCTCGGATGGGCTGAACACGGTGACGCTGATGCTGGTGAACAAGAATACGTCGCGGCGCGCGCTGGGCATGCTGCTGGTGGATGCGCTGGCGCCCGTGCTGGGGGCGTTTTCGACGCTCTTCTTCACCATCCCAGACGCGGGGCTGCCGATCTATCTCGGCTTCTTCGCGGGCTTCCTGCTCTACATCGGCGCCAGCGACATCCTGCCGGAGGCGCACCGCCAGCGCAGCTCGGCCGTCACTGTCGCGCTGACGGTGCTGGGCGCGACGTTCGCGTTCGTGGTAACGCGGTTTCTAAACGGGTGAATCCGGCGCGGCGAACTCGTCTTGCAGCATGGTCCAGATGCGCTCATACTCGTCCGATGCCAGATAGGCGAACCAGGCTTCGTCGAGCTCCTCGCCGTTACGGGGATCGTCTTCGGCGATTGTCGTCGCCTCTAACAGGTCGGGCGGGTAGAGCGTCACTCTTTCGCCCGCTTCGTCACGCCTTGCCTGAACCCGCCAATAGCGGGAAGGGCGCGGATCGGGGATCTCGAAGAGGCAGAGCTCGTACGATGCGATGGCGCCGACATCCGGCTGAATCAAGACATACGATCCGGTCTGGAAGCGATCGGCATCCGCGATGAAGGACAGGCCAAGCACCAGATATTCACGCCCGATCGTCAATCCTTGCGCGAGCACCCCTTGATACTTGACGCGGCCCAGGGCGACGCGCTGCTCCGGCGTGACGTAATCGGAGATACAGCGGACTTTCATGCGTTTGCGCTTTCGAGTGATGATAGCGGGATTATGGCAGCGGCACGTTCGCGGGCATCATATCCGATGAGGCACCTTTCCTGCTGAGGCGCCCAGCCGGGCGCAGTATGGGCCGCAACCGCGGGCACTGGCCGTCTACTTGGTCCAGCAGCAGCTGGCGCCGTATGGCCGCGTGCGCGAGCTGCTGGCCGACCTGTTCGGGGTCTCCCTCTCGCTGGGCACGTTGGTGCGGTGGGTGCAGCAGGCGGCGGCCACGCTGGAGCCGGTGGAAGCGGCACTCAAAGCGGCGCTCGGCCAGGTGCCGGTGCTGCACGTGCTGTGAGACAGGCGTGCAGCAGGCGGGACGGACGGCCTGGGCCTATGCGGCCAGCACCGCTCGGCTGGCCCATTACGCGATCCAGTCGAGCCGGGGCCGGGACGCGACGGATGCCATCGGCATCCTGCCCAGCTACACCAGCGTCAGCGTCCACGAAGGCTGGAAGCCCTACCGAGCCAACACTGTCTGCCGCCACGCCCTGTGCACCATCCACCACCTCCGTGAGTTGACCTTCCTAGAGGAGGCGTATCAGCAGGCGTGGGCCAAAGAGCGCAAAGGGCTGCTGCGCCAGATGAAAGCCGCAACCGACCAGGTGTAGGCACAGGGGAATGCTCGCTTGCTCCAGACCGAGCGCGACGCCTTCGTCGCCCGCTACGAGGCCCTCTTGGCCACAGGACTCGCGGCCAATCCGCCACCGGCCCGCCGTCTCCACCAGCGGGGCCGGGTCAAGCAGTCCCCGGCGCGTAACCTCCTCGAACGCCTCCTCCTCGGGCAAGACGAGGTGCTGACCTTCCCAGGGCGACCTGACCATCCCCTTCGACAACCATCAGGCCGGGCGCGATCTGCGCCTGCGCAAAGTCCAGCAGAAAATCTCCGGCTGCTTCTGGGCACCTCGTGGCTCAGCGGCGTTCGCGCGCTTGCGCAGCGAGCTGTCCACGCTGCGCAAGCGCGGCGTGGCACTCCTGGCTGCCCTCCAAACCCTCTTCACTGGCCAGCCGCTCTACCCAGCCTTCGCCTGATCTGTCATCACCCTACGCTACTGAACAACTGTCTCTGATGCCTCGCCCACGTGGAGCACGGCCTTGCCAGTGAAGCGCCGCTCCAGCAACTCTTGCCCCACCCGCGCGATCTCCGTCCAGGGCGCCTGGGCCCCGATGCTCGTGCGCAGCGTCCCGTCGGCGACCATCCGCGCGAGGCGCGGCAACCCCGCTGCGATGGGCTTGTGCTTGACCTCATAGTTGATGAGGAAGCCGTAGAGGCTGACCCCGCCCCGCCCGTAGAGGTCAAACACCTTGATCGTGCTCTCGCCGCCTCCCGCGGTGCCGAAGGCGATGCAGATCCCTCCTTCCGCGACCAGCGGCAGGGCGCTTGCCAGCGAGGCGCCGCCCACCGAGTCCAGGACGACGTCGTAGGGGCCGAAGCGCTCCGCTCCGGCGTTGTCCTCGCCGACGACCACCTCCTGCGCCCCGGCTGTCCGTGCCGCCTCGGCATGCGCCGCGGAGCGCACGACGCCCACGACCCGCTCCGCGCCGCCATGGCGGGCGAGTTGGATGGCGAACTGACCGACACCACCTGACGCGCCCGTGATGAGAACGGATCGCCCGAGCAGTGGCCCACCGCGTTCGAGCGCGTAGAGCGCAGTGAGGCCGGCGATTGGCAGGGTGGCGGCCTGTGCGAAGCTCACGCGGTCGGGCAGCACGCCGAGCGCGGCCGTCGGGACGGCCAGCCATTCGGCCCAGGCCCCAGCGTCCAGAAAGCCGGCGACCCGCGCCCCTGCGCGCGGGCGAGAGCCGTCGGCCGCCGCGCGCTCGACAGTGCCGGCAAACTCCCAGCCGGGACGCGTGCCCGGCTCGGCGCTGGCGACGGCCTTGACTTCATAGGGCGTGAGGGAGATCGCCGCGACCCGCACCAGCGCTTCGTTCGTCGCGGGCTGGGGCATCGCCACCGCTTGGAGCGCCAGGCGCCCCGGAGCGCTCGGGTTGACCACAATGGCACGCATGTCATTCATCGGCAACTTCTCCTTTCTGCAAGGAAGCCTAGCGCCAAGGAGTTGCGCAGGAGTGAGGCCGCACATACATGGCGTGGCAAATCTGGAATAGCCGCCTCCCAGGGAGGCAACTGGCAGGCAGCCGGCACGGGCGGATACGCGCATGCACGCTGGCACGCCGCAGACCTAGGCGCGGGGCAGCGCTGCCAGGAGGAGGAAATGCGCTGGCAAGCGGCGTGCTGAGGAGGTGCGGCACCCGCAGCGACCCCGACGATGATACCTGGATGGTGCGTGATAGCTCGGAGCGTGTCGCGACGCGCTGTGGCCTGCAGCCAGTGCTGTGTGTCTTCGTTTCGTCGTCTTGCTCTCCTCTGGTTCTGCCTGAATAGTCACCCTATGCATTGAGAAGCACAGCCAGTAGTTTATTCAGCGCAGCCGTCTGGCACTCACGATAGCCGCAGAGCGGCGATGGTCGCGCTGAGGTGCTCGCCGGCGTCGCGCAGGATGGGGGCGCCGTGGCCGGGCAGGCTGGCATCCACATCCAGCCGGGCGAGCGCGGCCAGGGAGCGACGGGCCATTGTCATATCGGTGGTGAACATGCGGGGCGGCGGCGCGATGCGCTTGCCGGCGTGGCGGTAGGCGTCACCGACGAAGAGCAGCCGGCGGCCGGGCAGGTAGAATGAGGCGTGGCCGAGCGTGTGGCCGGGCGTATCAATCACGCGCAGGCCGCCGTCAGCCTCGAAGACGGGGATGCGCTCGCCGGGGCGCACCTGGCGCGTGACCTTCGCGGTCTGGAGCCGGGGCAGCAGGAAGAGCGAGAAGGCCGGGCGCAGCGGGCCTTTGGGCAGCTCGCGCGGGGCGCGTCCCTCGATGGCGGGCGTGTCGCCGGCGGGGGCGATGACCTCGGCGCCGGTCTGCGCGGCGAGCGCGGCGAGGCCGCCGATGTGATCCACATGCTGATGGGTGAGGATGATGCGCTGGAGGTCGAGCGGATCGCAGCCGAGGGTGCGCAGGTAGGCAAGCACCTTAGCGGCGCTACCGGGCAGGCCGGTATCTATGAGGGTGACGATGCCCGGTTCCAGAAGCAGATAGACGTTGCAGGTGACGCCGTCTACCAGGTGAATATCCGGCAGCAGCTCCATGGCGATGCTCCTTGTGCTCGATCCCTGCACATTCTGTGGTGTGAGACGTACGCGGCGCGGGCGTGTAACATGGCTTGAGGGCTGGCCACGGGGCGCGCTCGGCCGATCACTTCGGGCCGCTCGCACGTTATAACCATCACAATCGCTTTTCGCATTGATTCGCATGGAGGTGAACGCGACCGCGAAGGGTTGGCGGAGAGCTTGACGGGGCCTGACGGCCGCCGCATAATGGGCGCGCGACAAAGCATCCAGGCAGGCGCGGCGAGCGGCCGCGCGGGAGGGGCCGATGGCTGTATCTGGGGCGGGCGGGAGCATGCGGCTGCTCGCCGTGGGCATCGCCGTGCTGGTGGTCGCGCTGATCGCGATTGACGCGCTGGCGCTGGCACTTGTGAATCCCGCGACGCGCCTGGGGCCGCACTACTACATGTCACTGGGCGACTCGGTCGCGTTCGGCTTCCAGCCGGACCTGAACTTTAGCGACGGCTTCGCGAACTTCGTCTTTCAGGATCTACAGAAGGCGAAGTCGGCGCCCGTGACGGATCTCGCCAACTTCGCCTGCGCGGGCGAGTCCAGCACGACGATGATCGCGGGCGAATGCCAGGGGCGGGCGCTCAAGCACATCGCCTATACCGGGCCGCAGCTCGACGCGGCGATCGCGTTTCTCAAGCGGCATCCGGGCCAGGTGAATCCGATCACGCTGGATATGGGCGCCAACGACGTGATCAACGACTTCGATCACGCGAGCTGTACGGCGGCGCCCACGTCGGACGCGGACCTGGCGACGCTGGACCGCAACCTGACGCAGACGATTCTGCCGCGGCTGCAACAGGCGATACGCGACACGAGCGGGCCGCGCGGCGCGGACATCGTGCTGCTCAACTATTACAATCCGTTCGCCAAAGATTGCCCCGGCTCGAACGTGTTCACGCACCAGCTGAACGATCATCTGGCGGCGGACGCGGATCAGGCGCACGTGCGGCTGGTGGACGTGTACGCCGAGTTCGGCGGCGACGCGCACATGGCGGACAACATCTGCACACTGAGCTGGGCCTGCGACGCGCGGCAGCCCGACATCCATCCGCGCACGGTGGGGTATCAGAAGATTCGCGACGCCGTGGAGCGCACGCTGGCATATCCGGGCATTGGGTTGCCGCAACCGCTGCCGATTGTCGCGCCGTTCGGGTTACTCACCCCGCGTGACGCGCCGCGGCCGTCGCGGTCGTGAGCGTCGCGGCCGTTCACGGCCAGCGAATGGGGGAATGGGCACGAAGGCCCCGGAAGTCCCGGACGCGCGGGCGATGGGCGACGAGGCGTGATATTGCAGGCGGCTGGCGGGGCGAACGTGTTCCGGCGGCGAGCGCCGTGGGGAGGATAGGCATATGATGGCGGGAATGGGGCGCGGCGAGACGATCCGGCTGGTGGCGCTGGGGGCGGCGGTGGTGCTGGAGGGGCTGGCGATTGTGAGCGTGGTGCTGGGGCTGACGCTGCTGCCGATCCCCGGCTACGGCCACCTCGTTTCGGTGGTGGTGTTCGTGCTGCCAACCGTGGTGGGCTTCCTCTCGCGACGGCTGGCGGTGGCGCTGGTGCTGGCGGCGCTGCCGTTCTGGGTGCTGGCGCTGGTGGATCTGGCGCTCTTCCAGCCGATCTGGCTGCAAGACCTCTTCACCATCGGCGTGACGGTCAGCCGCGCGGCGGGGGCATCGGTGCTGCTGCTGGCGGTTGCGCTGTTCGGCTGGCTGGTGCGGCGCGTGACGCTGGGCGCGCGGGCGACGGGCAGGCTCGCGGCGGCGTGACGCGCATGTGCGGATCAGACGGCGGGCGCGGTGAGAAACCAGGCGCGGTTGCGCCAGGCGTAGGCGACGACGACGACGCCCAGGCCGAAGGTGAGCGCCGAATTCAAGGGTATTGTTCGCCCTGGCTTGGCTAAAGCGCGTGGTTGGTACGTTGTGATATAATGCGCTGGCTTGACACAACGCCGATACGCCGCATCTCCCACATCCCTCACGCGGCGGCGCGGGCCGCTCGTGCGGCCAGAGCGGACGGCGCACCCCCCAGCGCCATCTCCCCATACCTGGAACACGCGGATCGTGCGATGGCCGCTCGCCCACTCCGGCACGATTTGTGTTACACAGAGGGAGCCGATGCGTGGGGGATGCCCAGCGGCGGTTGCGCGGCGATGAGGAGGCGGCAGCATTGACGAGGCGGATGGCGAGACAGCGGACGAGGAGGCAGCCCATGAAGCGATTTTTCGCGCACCTCTGGCCGTTCACGGCGGGCGCCGCGGCGGCATCGGGCATCATCGCGACGATGAGCGCGATGACAGGCAACCTCGCGCTGGCTATCATCGTCGCGCTGGCCGCGAGCGGGCTGCTCGGCTACGTCGCGCTGCAAGCGGACAACGAGCGCATGGCGAAGCTCAAGGAGATTCTGACCGAGGAGACGCTGGCGGGTGGTCTGCACCGGCCGGAGCAGATTCCCGTGTCGCTGGATGAGCTGCACGAGATCGTGATCGGTCCGGAGCAGGCCAGCGCCCGCCCGAACTGACACAACCTCCGTCGCGCTCGTCCGTTCCCCTATCCTCCCTGCCGTGATTCCCACGTCGCCGGTATCCCATTTGGGCCGGCGACGTGGTTTTTTGCCGGGAGCGGTCTCAGTCGGCGGGCGCGGGAAGCGGCTCCACATCGGGATAGACCAGGCCGGAGCCGGTGTTGAGCAGCACGACGCGCTCGCCGGCGCGCAGCCAGCCAGAGGCGTGCAGGTGGCGCAGCGCGGGCAGCAGTGCGGCGCCCTCCGGGCTGAGCCAGAGGCCGGCGCGGGCCAGCTCGCCGAGCGCGCGGCGGATGGCGTCGTCCGTGACGGCGAGCGCCGTGCCGCCGGTCTCGCGCAGCGCGCGCAACATCAATCCACCGGCGAGCGGACTGGGAACGCGCAGCCCCGCCGCCACGGTCGCGGCGCCCTCCCAGGTCGCGGTCGTCGCCGCGCCGGCCTCCCACGCGCGCACGACGGGGGCGCAGCCGGCGGCCTGGACGACGACGAGGCGCGGCGGCGGGGTGTCAGCCGCGTCGCGCAGCCAGCCGAGGGCGCGCAGCTCGCTGAACGCCTTCCAGAGGCCGAGCAGGCCGACACCGCCGCCGGTGGGATAGAGGATCACGTCGGGCGCGTGCCAGTCGAGCTGCTCGGCGATCTCCAGGCCGAGCGTCTTCTTGCCCTCCAGGCGGTATGGCTCCTTGAAGGTGCTGGCGTCGTACCAGCCTTCGGCGGCGGCGCGCTCGTTGACCCAGGCGCCGGCATCGCTGATGGTGCCGTCCACCAGGTGCAGGCGCGCGCCGTACAGGGCGACCTCGCGCTGGGTCTGCGGCGGGGCGTCTTTGGGCATGGCGACGACGACGGGGATGCCCGCGCGGGCGCCATAGGCGGCCCAGGCGGCGCCGGCATTGCCGGCGGTGGGCAGGGCGATGGTGGCGGCGCCGAGCTGGCGAGCGCGTGAGACGCCGACGGCCGCGCCGCGCGCCTTGAAGGTGCCGGTGGGGTTGAGTCCCTCGTCCTTCAGCCAGACCTCGGCGTCCAGCTCCTGGCTCAGACGTGGCATAG
>JAICVS010000098.1 GCA_025935195.1 Ktedonobacterales bacterium | reverse complement strand
GCCGTCTCATCGCGCAGGCGCGGCGCGACGAGCGCCGCATCGGCGGCCGGCCAGTCGCACAAGTGGACACTCTCCGGCGCGGATGCCTCCACCGACCGCACGAGATTCTGGTACAGCGACTCGGCCAGGAACGGCGTGAAGGGCGCGAGCAGCTTGATCGTCGTCACCAGGCACTCATACAGCGTCAGGTAAGCGGCGACCTTGTCGCTATCCTCCTCGCTCTTCCAGAAACGGCGGCGGCTGCGGCGCACGTACCAGTTCGAGAGGTTCTCCACGAAGGCGGCGATGGCGCCCGCCGCGCGCTGCGCGTCGAACGCGGCCAGCCCCGCCTCGACCGCCTGGATGGTCTCCTGCAGCTCCGACAGCACCCAGCGGTCGAGGTCGCTGCGCTCACCCACCGGCAGCGCGCGGCCGGTGGGGTTGAAGCCGTCCACGTTCGCGTACGTCACGAAGAACGAGTAGACATTCCAGAGCTTGTCCAGCGGCGCGCGCACCTGCATCCACAGGTCGCTGAGGCGCGGCGGCTGGCCCAGCGCGCGCAGCTCCGCCGCCTGCTCGTGCGTCGGGATGCGCGGGAAGCGCAGGTTCTGCTCCGGGGCGTGGTTCATGAAGAGCCAGCGCATCGTGTCCGCGCCGACAATGGCCGCCGCCTCGTCGAAGGGGATACTGTTGCCCTTGCTCTTATGCATCTCCTCGCCGTTCTGGTCCAGCAGCGTCGCGTAGCCCAGCAGGCTCTTGAATGGCGCGGAGTCGTCCAGCGCGGCGGCCATCACCAGCAGCGAGTAGAACCAGTTGCGGAACTGCCCCGGAAAGCTCTCGGTGACGAAGTCGGCGGGATACCACTCGCGCCAGTACGCGCGGTCGGTGCGGTAATGCAGCGTCGAGAACGAGACGATGCCCGCGTCCAGCCAGGGATTGCCCACGTCGGGGATGCGGCTCACGACGGCGCCGCACTTGGCGCAGGCGATCTTGACCGCGTCCACCCACGGGCGGTGCGGCGTGTGGCCGGCGAACTCAGCCCAGCCCGCCATGGCGCGCGCGCGCAGCTCCTCCTCGCCACCGATCACCTCGAAGGCGCCGCAGCGCGGGCAGTCGTAGATCGGCAGCGCCAGGCCCCAGTAGCGCTTCTTGGAGATCATCCAGTCTTCCATGTTGCGCAGCCAGTCCAGCTCGCGCTCGCGGCCGAACGACGGATACCACGTCATCTCCGGCTCTTCGACGATGCGCACCAGCCGCTTGCGCAGGTTGTCGCCCGGCGCGTCGAGCGCGCCCATCGCGATGAACCACTCGTCCACCAGGCGGAAGATCAGCTCGGTCTTGCAGCGCCAGCAATGCGGGTAGACGTGCTCGTACGACTCGGTCTGGTAGAACAGCCCCTTCTGGCGCAGGTCGTCGAAGATCGGCCGCGCCACATCGCTGACGTTCAAGCCGCTCAGCCAGTCGTAGCCCTCCACGTAGGCACCGAACTCGTCCACCGGAGCGAGCGCGACCAGATGATCCGTTTTGGCGAGCGCGAAGTCCTCACGGCCGCAGCCGGGCGCGATGTGGACGATGCCGGTGCCCTCGTCGGCGCTGACCTCATCCCACGCGACGACGCGATGCTCCCCGTGGGCGTTCTGCCAGGCGGGCAGCTCGTCGTAGGGGCCGCTGTAGCGCCAGCCCACCATCGCGCTGCCCTTGACCTCGCCTACCGTGGTCCAGCCGCCGTGCTCGTGACCACGGAGCTTATCCAGCTTCGTGGACTCCTTACCCTTCGCTTCGACAAGATCGGCAGAGAGGTAATAGAAGTCGCCGTCCTGCTCGACCTTGGCGTACGTCAGATCGGGATTGACGGCGCAGGCGACGTTGGCCGGCAGCGTCCAGGGCGTCGTCGTCCAGACGAGCAGGTACTCGTTGGGGTGGTCCACCAGCGGCAGGCGCACGTAGACGCTGGTGTGGCGCACCTTCCAGCGGCCCTCGTTGATCTCCATGTCGGAGATGCCGGTGGCGCAGCGCGGACACCAGGGCATCACGTCGCGGCCCTTGTAGACCCAGCCGCGCTCCCAGCAGGTCTTGAGGAAGCCCCAGATGGTGTAGTTGTTCTCGTCCGACATCGTGTAGTACGAGTCGGACCAGTCCATCCACTCGCCCAGGCGCACGGATTGCTCGGTGATGCGCGCGGCGAAGCGCAGCACGCGCTCCTTGCACTTCTCGACGAAGGGGCCGATGCCATACGCCTCGATGTCACGCTTGGAGTTGAAGCCCAGCTCTTTCTCGACCTCGACCTCGACCCACAGGCCCTGGCAGTCGAAGCCGTTCTGGTAGCGCTGCCGCTCGCCCAGCATCGTATGGAATCGCTGGAAGATGTCTTTATAGGTGCGGCCCCAGGCGTGGTGAACGCCCATCGCGTTGTTCGCCGTGATCGGCCCGTCGAGGAACGACCAGCGCCGCTGCGCGCCGTCATTGCGATGCAGGTACTTGGCGAGCATGTCGCGCTCGTCCCAGAAGCGCTGCACCTCATCTTCCAGCAGCGGATAGTCCACGCGCGTGGGCGGCGGCACCGGGCGGAAGAGCTGCCCGTCGCGCGCGGGCGCGGCGGCGCCGTTGGCCGCGGACGCGGCGCGCGCCATCGCCCGGCCCTTCTTGCCGCTCGTGCCATTTTTGCCGTTGCCGCCGCTCTTGCCGGCGGCCCCGCTGGCCTTCGTCATCTTGTTCGTCGCGCGATTCGCGGTCTTGTCAGCCATTGTTTACACTTCTCCATCCACCAGCGCGATCTCCATGCGCTTGTTCTGTTTGCCCTTATTCTCGGTCTTGAGGATTTTGACGCCGCCGACCTCGCGGGTGCTCTTGACATGCGTGCCGCCGTCGGCCTGCACATCGAGCCCCTGAATCTCGACGATGCGAATGGTGGTAATGCCGGGCGGCAGCAGGTTAATCTTGGTGCGAATGAGATCGGGTATCTCGAAGGCCGTCTCACGCGGCAGCACGTAGACCTTGATCGGGCGGTCCTTGGCGATCTCCTCTGCGAGGCACCGCTCGATCTGATGCACCGTATCGGGCGTGAAGTATTCCAGAGCGAAGTCCATGCGCGCGCGGTCGGGGTACATCTGCCCACCCGTCACCTGCGCGCCGAAGTCGCGGAAGATGCTGCCGCAGAGGATGTGCAGCGCGGTGTGCGTGCGCATCATGCGGTAGCGGAAGTCCCAGTCGAGCTGGCCGGAGACGGTGGCGCCTACATCCGGCAATGGGCTGGCATCCGCCGCCAGCTCATGCCAGACGACGTCGCCACGCTTGGCAAGACCCGCCAGCGGCAGCGTATGGCCGTCCCACGTCAGGGCGCCACGGTCGGCCATCTGGCCGCCGCCACCGGGGTAGAAGGCGGTCTGGTCGAGCGCGAGCGCGCGGCCGTCCACGGCCACGACTTTGGCCTCGAATGTGCTCAGGTAGCTGTCGGTGTGATACAGAAGCGTGGTCGGGATGGCCCGCGACTCGGCGGCCGGCTGCGGCTGCATGGGATTCTCGCCTTTCCTGATGGGGGGTGCCACACGGTCGCGCTCGACGCGGTTCCAGCGTGGCCGTGACACGGCTCAACAACGCGGGCAACAAAAAACTCTCGCCCGATGCTGGGGCGAGAGTTTCTCCCGTGGTACCACCCATATTGACCGCGACCGCCACTCGACCGTTCATACGGTGAGCAGGGCGCGATCCGCTCTATCGGGACACGTGTCCATGTCCCCCCGCGTGATAACGGGCGGGGTCCGGCCACGCCTGGCCCAAATGCGCGGGCTTCGGGTGGCGGCTCGGGACCGATCTTCGGCTCCCGCGCGCCGTCCGGTCGCACCAGCCCCGGACTCTCTGCGGACGCGGCGAACAAGCCTACTGGTTCCGTCACAGCCTGTCGATTTGCGTTTTCGCTCGTCACGGTGGACGAGCGCGAAGTCATCACGACTTCCGCTTCGGCCACTATGACATAGAAGTACAGCACGTGTCAAGGAGCGGCCGGCGCGGCGCTCCGGGGCGCGGCGTGCCTCGCGCATGCCTCGCCCAGCCGCGCGGCAGCGGCTCCGCGACAGGGCGACGGTCGCCCGCGCGTGCGAGTGGAAACGTGGAATCGAGGTCGGCTATGGGTGAGACACAACGAGCCGGAGCGCGGAATGGCGGGCCGCGGCGTCCGCTGACACACCGGCAGCAGAAGCGAGCGCGACAGCGCAAACGGACGGATGCGCCGCGTATGCGCGTCACCACGCCGCCGCCACCCGCTCCCACCGTCCACACCATTTCGCATCCCCCCATCCCTGAACAGGCCGGCAAGGTGAAGACCCCAGCGTCGGCGGCCGAACAGCGCAAGCCAAAGAAGCCGCGCGCCATCGCGCCTGTCGCCGCATCAACACAGCAAGACCCGTCGGATGATCCCACGCCACGGGCGGTGCCACAGGAGCTGGACGCTGACACACATCTCGCCGCGACGGCTCTGGTGGAGGCGGTGCCCGTCCCATCCACGACACATGAGAAGCGCACACTGGGGCGTGTGGCGGCGAAGCTGCGGGCGCGCCATACCACCCCGCCGCGCGACGACGCTGAGTCAGCTACACCGTCTGAGTCATCCGCGCCGGATGAGCATGATGAGCATGCGCGACCCGCACAACACACCAAAGCGGATCGCTCACGCCCTTTCCGCACGCTCGCGCAGATGGTGGCCGTCACGCCGCGCGCGACGCCTGAGATCGCCGCGTCGCCTGCCATGGAATCGAACGTACAGTCGAGCGTAGGATTGCCCGCGACTCCCGCGACTCCCGGCGCCGCCCTCCAGCCGGATGGCCCGCCCGTGCGGATGCCGGTCGCGCCGCGTGAGCGGCCTGCCCTACCGGCTGGCGAGCCAGAGCGCCGGCACGCGCCGGTGGCGCGACGGCTGGAGCAGCGGCTGGACGAGCGTACGCTCGCGGCGGCGCCCGCTCCACGCGCGAGCGCGTGGGCGGAGCGGACCCCACCAGGGCAGACCGGCAGACGGCCATATACGCTGCCCGAAGCCGATCTGGTGCTGGTGGCGGCGAGCATCCAGGCGGGGCTGGCGGCGGCGCTGGCGCTGGCTGGGGCCGGCCTGCTGCTGGCTGGGCGCGTGGGTGGAGCATGGCCGCTTGCCCTCGGCGGCATCCTTGGCGCCGGCGGCTGGGGTGCCTATGCTCTCACGCAGCGCGAGCGGCACGGTGGGGCGCCGCTGCTGATCTCACAACTTGCCGCGCTGGCCTGGATGCTGGCGCTGGTGGGGCCGCGCGTGGCCGTGTTGACGCTGGCCGCGCCGCTCGCGCTCTACGCGCTGCGCGCGGCGGGGCGCCGTGCGACGAGGCTCTGCCTGGTGGCGGCGCTGACGATCTATGGCGTCGCCCTCGCGCTGGCGCTCACCGGCATCATGCGGCCGAGCATCCACCTGAGCGATGACATCGCTCCCTTTGTAGATAGTGCGCTGGTGGCCCTCGCGCTGTTCGGCGCGCTTGGGCTAGCGCTGGAGCTGCACGCGGCGCGCGAGCGGGCCACAGCCGAGGCCCACGCCCGGCTCTACGAGCAGCGCACGCTGCGCGCATGGCTGGCCGCCCTACGCCAGCGCGATGAGGAGAACGTCGCGCGGCTGCGCGCCGCGCTAGAGCATGCGCTGCAAGATCGCCCGGTGGAGCGGCCGGAGCTGGAAGGCGCGCACAGCTCGCTTGGCGAATATGTCACGGAGGTCGCGGCAACGCTGGACGGCCTGCGACGCGACCGCGAAGACCGCTTGCGGCTGGAGGGTGCGCTGCGGCGCCTGACACACGCGATGGAGCGCGCCTGGCTAGGGCTGCCATGGGTCTGGCCCGACAACTCCGATACGCCGGTGGACGACCTCGTCGCCCTGCTCAAAACGCCAAACCCGCGCGAGATGGAGCCGCCCGCGCTGGAAGACACGCCGGCGCTGGTGCCGCTTCCCACGCTGGATGCCGAGCGCCACACGCCGCCGCTTGAAATCCCAGCACTGCGCGACCATCGGCGCATACACGGCACACGCGCCGTCCCACAGCTCGCCGCTAGCGGCACCGAGGGACCGCCGGCGTTGCTGCCAGCTCCCAAGCGATCCGCCCCACGCACCTCGCCACTGCCCTGGCGCGAGTGGGATGAGTGGAAGGATTGGGGGGTGGGGAGAGAGCGTTAGCTAGCTCTAACTGGCGCAGCAGCTCAGCCGGCTCACATCTTTGGTGAACGAGATCGCCGCGATCTTGAGCGCCTCGGCCATCGTCGGGTAGACATGGATCAGATCAATCAGGTCGTCGGTGGTGGCGCCAAAGCGCAGCGCCATCGCCGCCTCGTGGATGACCTCGGCGGCGTTCATACCGAGCATCGAGACGCCAATGATGCGGCGGCTCGGCCGTTCGAGCACCATCTTGACGACGCCGCGCGTGTCGCGGATGGCGCCGGCACGCGGGACGACGCTCATGGGGATGGTGTTGCAGCGGCAGGCGATGCCGCGCGCATTGGCCTCGGCGTCGGTCAGGCCTACGACGGCGACCTGTGGATCGGTGAAGATCGCGCGCGGGATGACGCGATGATCTACTCGGCGCATCGCACCACTGGCGCCGCCGAGGGCGTTTTCCGCGGCGATGCCGCCGTCGTGCGCACCGACAGGCGTCGCCATCTGGCTCTCGGTCTCGCGCCCGATCACGTCGCCGGCCGCCCAGATATGCGGCACGCTGCTGCGCAAGTGATCGTCCACCACGACGGCGCCGCACGCATCCAGGCGCACGCCCGTGCGCTCCAGGCCGATGCCGTCGCTGTTGGGACGGCGTCCCGCCGCCACCAGCAACCGCGCCGCGTCGAGCTGCCGCTGCTGCCCGCGCACGCTGGCGGTGACGGTGACGCCGCTCGCGCCGCCCGTGATGTGTTGGGGGTGTGCGCCGGTCACGATGCGGATGCCCTCGTCGCGCAGGATGTCGGTCAGCGCCAAGGCGATCTCCGGCTCGTAGTCGCCGAGGATGCGCGCCGACCGTTCCAGGATGGTGACCTGGGAACTGAAGCGCGCGAACATCTGCCCCAGTTCGAGCGCGATGTAGCCGCCACCTAGGATGACGAGCGACTCTGGCAGCTCGCGCAGCTCGTCTTGCTCATCGCTCGTGAGCAGGTCGCTGATGAGGTAAGGGGTGTCGCGCAGGCCGGGGATGTCCAGAATCACGGGGCGCGAGCCGGTGGCAATCAGAATCTGGTCGCCAGCGATGCGGTGTACAGCCCCGTCCGCGGTGGAAACCTCGACCGCGTGGGGATCGATCAGCCGCGCGCGGCCGTAGAGGATGGTCGTGGTCGGCTCCGCGCCGCTGGCGTCGTCGGTGTCAAGCGCGCTGGCGTAGTGCTGATCGCGGTATGCGTGGATGATGTCGTCTTTCTGCGCGATCAGCGCCGGGAAGTCCAGCGCGAGCCGGGCGGGCGCGAGGCCGGGATAGCGCGGGTGCGCGGCGTCGTAGACGAGCCGCGCCGCCTCGATCAGGTTCTTAGATGGCAGGCAGCCGCGATTGACGCAGGTGCCGCCGAGCGTGCGCGCTTCGATCATGAGCGCCGACTTGCCCAGCTCACGAGCGCGTGCAGCGGCGGCGAAGGCGGTCGCGCCGCTGCCCAGGATGAGCAGATCGGTGCGTTCGTCGGTGACTGGCGCTTGCATGAATGCCTCACTCTCCCGATGTTCGAACGCGCCCGGCGCCCTTCCTCTTCCCCTACCCGACGACGGCGCAGCTTGCGACACCGGCGGCGTGGTCGGTGAGCATGCGTCCCGCCAGGGCAAGCAGCTCGCGCACACGCGGATCGGCGACGCGATAGTAGATCTGTTTGCCGTCGCGGCGGGCCTGCACCAGCCCGCACCAACGCAGGCAGCCGAGATGCGTGGAGACACGCGCCTGCGCGACGCCCGTGGCAGTGACGAGCGCGCCGACGCTCAGCTCGCCGGCCGGCGCGTCGAGCAGCCGCAGCAGCAGGCGCACGCGCGTCGGGTCGCCCAGGGCGCGGAAGAAGCGCGCATGCAGATCGGCGCTCCACTCGTCCGTGGGCGCGGACGACTGATCCGCGTGCCGCGAGGCGGGCGATTCGCCGGAAACGTTGGACACACGAGACTCCTTTACATCATATTCATATATGTGGATATGTAAGAAATGTATCAAAGCGTGTCAAGCGGTTGACGCGACTCGTGGAGCCGATGGTGCGCTGCCGCCGCTTCACTGTATTCGCTATGTGCGCGTGCGAGAGCGGTACGCCGCATGCGAGCGAATGATATGCGCGGGCCGCGATGCGGGTGCGGTACGGGATTGCGGCGGCAGGGAATGCTGGGCGGTCGCCCTGGTGTATGTCTCGCCTACTTTGAAGCAGGAGCTCACATCATGAAGGAAGTGACTTGCGCTGATGATCTGGAGATCGGCGGCGAAAGGGTGAGTAATAGCGGCATACGACACACCGGGCCGGACGCGGTCCGCGCGGGTTCGCGGCACGCATTACCCCGTCCGGTGGGCCACACCGGCTGGCTCGCGGCGCTGCTGCTGTCGGTGGCACTGTTGGCGGCGGGGTGCGACGCTGGCAGCGGGGGCGGCGCGACACGGAGCAGCGGCGGCACAGCGAACGGGCTGGGCGCGGGCGCGACGGTCGCCGTGCCGGCGGCGGCGCAAGACCTGCAGCAGACGATCATCAACGTTGTCCATGCCGTGCAGCCGTCAGTGGTGGAGGTGCAAAGCAAAGGATCGCGCGGCGGGGGGATTGGCTCCGGCGAGATTCTGACGCCGGATGGCTATATCGTCACCAACGATCACGTCGTGGCCGGCTTCTCCAGCTTCACCGTGCTGCTCTCGAATGGGCAGGCCATGTCGGCGCGGCTGGTAGGAGCTTCCCCACAGGATGACCTGGCCGTCTTGAAGGTGGGCGCCACGAACCTGCGACCGATTGCCTTCGCCGATTCGAGCAAGGTGCAGGTGGGCCAGTTCGCCATCGCGCTGGGCAGCCCACTCGGCCTGCAACAGTCGGCGACGTTCGGCATCGTCAGCGCGCTCAACCGCACGGCGGGTGAGGGCCAGGGCGGGCCGGCCAGCGTGCTGACCGGCCTCATCCAGACCAGCGCACCGATCAATCCTGGCAACAGTGGCGGCGCGCTGGTGGACCTGCAAGGGCGGCTGATCGGTGTGCCGACGCTGGCGGCGGCCAACCCTGAGAGCGGTACTCCGGCTGGAGGCATCGGCTTCGCCATCCCATCCGACCGTGTCAAGTTCGTCGCCGACCAACTCATCAAGAACGGTAAGCTGGTCAACACCGGGCAGGGCTTCATCGGCATCTCCGGCGTGGACGTGACGCCCGACCTCGCCTCGGCGTACAGCCTGCCCGCCGATCACGGCGTCTTGATCCGCGACTTCGTGCCGGACGCGAAAGGGAGCAGCCCGGCGCAGCGCGCGGGGCTGAAGACCGACGACATCATCATCGCCATCAACGGCCAGCAGATCACCAGCAGCGGCGACCTCGCCTCGGCGCTGATCAGCCAGGACCCCGGCACGCAGGTGACGGTGACGGTGCAGCGCGGCTCCAACAAGCAGGACGTGAAGGTGACGCTGGGCGAACGCCCGGCCAACGCGCAGGGCTGAGCAGTTGAGCCAACGTGGGGGCAAAACAGGCTGCGACGGGCCGCGGCGCGGCGTGCGACAATGGAAGATGCGCCGGCCGGGGAGTGGCCGGCCGTCACATTGAGGTGAGATTGGCTATGAAGCTCGTCACGTACGTCCACCGCCACGGCCATACGTCGTATCCCTCGCCCCATCCTGAGGGACGCGCCGGCATCCTGCTGAACGATCTGGTGCTCGACCTGGCGACGCTCATCCGCTGGGATGCGCGCACCGCCACCGCCATTCCGCCGGCGGGCGACGAGCGCGGCGTGCCGATCACCATGCTCGACCTGCTGCGGCTGGGACCGGACGCGATGGAGGAGGTGCGGGGCGCGTACGCGGTGGCGGCGCGGCGGCTGGTGGAGGTGCGCGCGGAGCCGGGGCTGGCGCATACGCGCGGCGAGGTGACGCTGCGCACGCCGGTGCTCGATCCGCCGACGATCCGTGACTTCTACGCCTTCGAGCAGCACGTCAAGGCGGCGCGGGCGCGGCGCGGCGCCGGCATGATCCCGGAGTGGTACGAGCTGCCCGTCTTCTACTTCTCTAACACTGCCGCGCTCTTCGGCACGGATGAGGCGGTGCCATACCCGGCGGCGAGCGCCGAGCTGGACTTCGAGCTGGAGATGGCCTGCGTGATCGGGCGTGAGGGTAGCGACATTCCCGCCGACGAGGCGCCGGACTACATCGCCGGTTATATGGTGATGAACGACTGGAGCGCGCGCGACTTGCAGCGCGCCGAGATGAAGATGAGCCTGGGGCCGGCCAAGGGCAAGGATTTCGCCACCTCGCTCGGCCCCTGGCTCGTCACGCCGGACGAGCTGGCGGACCGGCGTGTCGGTTCCGGCAAGGATGAGCGCTACGACCTCGCCATGACGGGACGCATCAACGGCGATCAGCTCACCAGCGACAACGCCAAGACCATCCACTTCACCTTCCCACAGATGATCGAGCGCGCCTCGCAGCATGTGCGGCTGCGCCCCGGCGACATCATCGGCTCCGGCACCTGCGGCACCGGCTGCATCCTCGAACTGGGGACAGAGCGGCATCGCTGGCTGCGGCCGGGCGACGTGGTGGAGATGGAGATCGAGCGGCTCGGCCTGCTGCGCAATACGATTGTCGAGCGCCAGACTGGCGGCGAGGGAAAGGGGCGCTAGCCGTGCCGATGCCCACACCGCCGAAGCCGGGCGAAGAGCCGGCCAGCGAGGCCGACCTCTATCGCTATCACCTGCGCCGCCTGATCACGTGGTATCTGGAGGCGCTGGATGCGCTGCCGCCCGACGCGTTCCAGTGGCGGCCGCCGGGCGCGGAGACGAACACGCTCGCGGCTGTCTGTACGCACGCCATCACATCGGCGGAGTGGTGGGTGTTGAGCTGTGTCGGCGATGGGCCGCTGGAGCGCGACCGCGACGCCGAGTTCGTCGCCAGCGCAAGCTGGGCCGCGCTGCGCCCGCGCTACGTGGCGTTTTTAGCGCGAGCTGAACGGCTGCTCGACAGCATGACCTCGGACGAGCTGGGGGCGATCAGCCGCCACCCGGCGGGCGACCGCATGAAGCGCCGCTGCCTGACACACACCGTCGAGCACCTGGGTCTGCACCTGGGCCACATCGAGATCACGATTGATTGGTGGAAGGCGGCGCGGCAGGCCGAATCGGCCTGAAAGCATAGTACGCCAACCGAGAGGCCCAGACTTCCCGGCATGAATGCCGGGGGTAATCCCGGCCCGGCTCGGATAGCGTACAGACAACGATACAGGGCAACCCAGTAGACGTTCCCATGCTCCTGATGCGCATGGCATCGCCCTCACGAAAGGGATTCGCCCTGGCATTCATGCCAGGAAGCTTAGCCTTCCACGCTCTCAGCGCACGCGCGGGTCGCCACTCGGCTCAGTGTCGAAGGCGGCGACGCCGATCATGTAGGGCGCGACCTTGGGTGCGGTGCGCGCCTGCTGCTCAGGAGTGGGCCGCGCCTCGCCGGGGCGGGCGGCGGTGAGCTCCTGGTAGGCCAGCGGGTCGTCCGCCGACTCTTTGCCGGCCTCGACAATGGCGACGCGCTCGGCGAGTGTGCCCAGCAGCGTGCAGGTCGCGGCAGTGGTGGAGAAGACGCGCTCCAGGCGCGGACCGCTGAGCCAGGCCAGGAAACGCAACCCGGCCGGCAGGAACAGCCCGCCGCCGACGGCGCCATAGCGGAAGAGCCTGCCCCAGCGCCCGCGGCGCAGCGGCCGGTTGATGCGTTCCGTGGTGAAGCCCTCGTGCGCCGCTGCCAGGCCGAACTGCACCGCCGAGGCGGCGTTCGCCACTACCTGGATCTGCCGGCGCGCTTCGCGGCTCTGGCGGCCGGAGAGCACGCCGAGCAGCACGAGCGCCGCCGCGCCGGAGGTGGCCGACGCCGCCAGGAAGAGCGGCCCCAGGAAGATGCCGGCCGCCGCCCAGAGCGGCACCGCCGTTGCCGCGAGCAGGGTGCCCGTGTAGCCGCCAAGCCCCATCCCGAAGAGGCCGTGCAGCGCCGTCAGCGGTCCCGATGGCAGTAGCCGCGCCAGCCGACCAAGCGTGCTGCGCTTGCGGATGATGAAATCGTCCTCCGCGGCCTGGCGCACGGCCTGCGCGCCGGAGAGCAGGCCGAACCCCATCAGAATCCAGGTGCCGACGGAGAGCGGCGAGCTGATCTTGAAGACGCGCAGCATGTTCACGAAACGCTTGGGGCGGCCCAGGTCCGCGATCAGGAAGATCGGGCAGAGGGCCGCCAGCACGAGCGAGAGGTAGCGGGCGTGGCGCACTGTCGAGCGATGCTCCGTGCCGCCGAAGAACTCGGCCAGCGCGCCGATGAACGACGCGCCGCTGGCGACGCCGCCGAGGAAGAAGTAGACGGGAATCCACCAGCGCCAGGTCGGGCGCTTGATCATCGGGCGACCGTAGTAGGTGGGCCGGGATTCGTCGGCCTGGGTGTGCCGGTCGAGCCGGCCGTTGCGCAGCGCGGGCAGCAGGACTTCCGCCGGCGGCGCGTCGTAAGCGCGCATTACATCGCGCCCGTCGCGTCCAGCGCGCTCACTCCGTTCACTCGTCGCGCGCTCATTCACCCGGCCCTGCTCCAGCGGACTCAGCATGCCCATCATGACCGCCTCCCTCGTCCTGAGATCGCCAGTAGCGTCGCCGCGCCCAGCACGACTCCCGTGATCGCCGTCGCGATGTACGATGGGATCACCTGGGCGTTGGGGACGTGCGGCTGGCGCGGCAGGTTGTAGACCTCCGGCTCGTCCGCCAGCAGGAAGAAGGCGTTGAGCGGGCCGACCGAGGTGTCTTCGTCCACGCCGTACAGGTAGGCGCCGGTGACGCCGCGCTCGTGCAGCATGGCGACACGGGCGCGCGCGCGGTCGCGCAGCTCGTCTATCTCGCCGAACTGGATGGATTGCGTGGGGCAGGCCTTGGCGCAGGCCGGCGTCAGCCCGTCTTTCTGGCGGTCGTAGCAGAGCGTGCATTTCCAGGCGCGGCCGTCCCGCTCGCTGACCTCGATCACGCCGAAGGGGCAGGCGACCTGGCAGTAGCCGCAGCCGTTGCAGATGTCGGGCTGCACGTACACGTCGCCGAACTCGTTGCGGATGATCGCGCCGGTCGGGCAGACTTCCAGGCAGCCCGCGTTCGAGCAGTGCTTGCAGACATCGCTCATCATCAGCCAGCGGTGATCGCCCAGGAAGCCGCCGGTCGTCTCGTCGGAGCGGCGGGGGCTGGTGCTTGTGCTGGCGCGCGGCCGATCCAGCACGCCGGTGGACGCGCGGCCGTCGCCGCGCTGCCGGGTGCGGCCGTCGCCGTTGGCCTGAACGTTGGATTGGACATCGCCAACGTGCGAGGCGACGGCGTGGCCGCCGCTGCCCGCGGTCGCGCCGCCGAGGCCCATGAAGTGGCCGGTCTGGTCGTCGAACTGCTCGATGAAGGCGACGTGCCGCCAGGTGGTGGCGCCGAGGTGCGCCGTGTTGTCGTAGCTCATGCCGGTCATGCTGTACGAGTCGGCCGGGAGCTGGTTCCACTCTTTGCAGGCCACCTCGCACGCCTTGCAGCCGATGCAGAGCGATGTGTCGGTGAAGAAGCCTTTCGCCATCGCCGTCTCACCTCCCCGCCGCCGGAGCGGCATGCGCCATCTCCGCGCCTTCGCTTTCGGAGCGCCCGATGGTGCCGCCATCCGGCGCTGACGCACGCAGCGCGTCTTGCTCCGCCGCCGCTGGCATGCCCATGCGCTTGCGGCCCTTGCGCAGATCGCAGGTGAAGGCTTTGGCCTCGTGGATTTTCACGTTGGGGTCGAGCGCGACGCCGATCAGATCGTTCGCCACGTCGCCCGTCACCACGCCGGCTGGGCCCCAGTGATACGGCATGCCGATCACGTGGTACTCGCGCCCAGCGATGCGCAGCGGTTGCATGCGCTCCGTCACCAGCGCCTTCGCCTCCACCTCGTCGCGCGTCGTCGTGAGCGTCACCCAGTCGCCGGTTTGCACGCCTTTCTCGCCGGCAAGCTGTGGGCTCAGCTCGACGAAGAACTCCGGCTGTAGCTCGGCGAGCCAGGTGTTCCAGCGCGACATCGCGCCGGACGTGTGCTGCTCGGTGAGGCGGTAGGTGGTGATGATGTAGGGGAACCGCGGGTTCTCCATGCCGTTGTAGGGCATGTCGGGGCGGTCGAACGTCACCATACAGGGGTTGTTGCCGCAGGTGGGATAGAGCTGGTTGCCGACCGGCGACTCGGCCGGCTCGTAGTGCGTGGGCAGCGGGCCGTCTTTCAGGCCGGACGGCACGTAGATCCAGCCGCGCCCGTCCGACTGCATGATGAACGGGTCGGCGCCGGAGATGGCGTCCATGCCGACGCCCTGCCGCTGAACGGGGGTGCCGGGCGCCTTGTGAAGCTCGAAGTCGGGCACGTCGTGGCCGGTCCAGGCGCCCTTGCCGTCGTTGGCGCTCTGGTCCCACCAGACCAGCTTCTTGCGCTCGGACCAGGGATTGCCGTCGGGGTCGGCGGAGGCGCGATTGTAGAGGATGCGCCGGTTCGCCGGCCAGGCCCAGCCCCAGCGCGAGTGGTTGGTGTTCTCGCCGGGGGCGTCGCGGTCGCGGCTGGCGGCCAGGTTCACGCCTTTCTCTGGGATATAACCGCTGTAGATCCAGCAGCCGCAGGCGGTGCTGCCGTCGTCCTTCAGCGCGGCATAGCCGGCGACCTGTTTGTTGTCGGCGACGGTGTAGCCGCTGATCTCCTCGGAGACGGATTCGGCGCGCGGCTCTTGCATCGCGCCTTCGAGCGGGTAGTCCCAGGTCATGGTGAGCAAGCCCTGGTCGCGGGCGGCGGTGCTGCCGGCGTACAACTCACGCAGGCGCCGGCCCAGATGCACGAAGAACCAGGTCTCGGAGCGGGCGTCGCCGGGCGGGTCCACCGCTTTGTCGTGCCACTGGAGCATGCGCTGGGTGTTGGTGAAGCTGCCGTCCTTTTCGGGCGGCCAGGCGGCGGGCATGTAGAAGACTTCGGTGTCCACCGTCGCCGGGTCCACGCCGTCCAGCTTCCAGAAGTCGGCTGTCTCGATCAGGAATGGGTCGCGCACGACGCACCACGCGAGCTTGCGCATGGCGGCGCGCTCGATGCCGGAGCTGGGGCCGCCGACGGCGAAGTTCTCGCCATGGACGAACAGCCCCTTGATCTTGCCGTCCTTCATCTTGAAGAACATCGGATAGTAGGAGTAGTCGTCCTCGCTGAGCAGCTTGGGCAGGTGTTGGAAGCCGAATTCGTTGTCTTTGCTGGCGTGCTCGCCGTACCAGGCTTTGAGCAGGCTCACGATGTACTTGGGCTGGTTATACCACCAGCCGCTCGGCGCCTGGTTCGCGTGGATGTAGTCGTCGAGGGTCTTGTCGCCCTCGTGGGGCATCGCCAGGTAGCCGGGCAGGATGTTGAAGAGGGTGGGGATGTCGGTCGAGCCCTGGATGGTGGCGTGGCCGCGCAGCGCCATGATGCCGCCGCCGGGCCGGCCGATGTTGCCGAGCAGCAGTTGCAGGATGGCGGCGGTGCGGATGTTTTGCACGCCGACGGTATGCTGTGTCCAGCCGACGGCGTAGCAGAAGGCGGTGGTGCGCTCGCGGCCGGAGTTGGCGGTGATCGCCTCGGCCACTTGTAGGAACACGTCCTGGGGTGTGCCACAGATCTGCTCCACCAGCTCCGGCGTGTAGCGGGCGAAGTGGCGCTTGAGAATCTGGAAGACGCAATGCGGGTCTTGCAGCGTCTCGTCGCGCGGGGGCGGGCCGGCTTCGGTGCGATTGAGCCGCTCGGTGTAGCTCTCGCCGGTGCGCGCGGGGTGCGCGCCGACGGCGGCGGGCACGCTCTCGCCCTGATACGTCCAACTGGATGGGTCGTAGACGCGCTTCTCGGCGTCGTAGCCGGAGAAGAGGCCGCCGAGGTCTTCGGTGTCCTTGAAGTCGCCGTTGATGATGGTGGAGGCGTTGGTGTAGCGCAGCACGTACTCCTTGAACCATTTGTCGTTCGAGAGTACGTAGTTGATCAGGCCGCCCAGGAAGGCGATGTCAGTTCCCGGCCGGATGGGGCAGTAGAGATCGGCGTTGGCGGAGGTGCGGGTGAAGCGCGGGTCTACGTGGATGATCTTGGCGCCGCGCTCGCGCGCCTCCATGACGAAGCGGAAGCCCACCGGGTGGCACTCCGCCATGTTGGAGCCTTGAATGACGATGCAGTCGCTGTTGACCAGATCCCACTGCGCGGTGGTGGCGCCGCCGCGCCCGAAGCTTGTGCCCAGACCGGGCACCGTGGAGCTGTGTCAGATACGGGCCTGGTTGGTGAGATGCACGACGCCTAAGTTGCGGAACAGCTTGAGGATCAGGTAGTTCTCTTCGTTGTCGAGCGTGGCGCCGCCGATGCCGCCGATGCTCTCCCAGCGGTTGATGCGCGTGCCGTCGCCGTTGGTCTCCTGGAAGTCGCGGTCGCGCGTCTGCTTCACCAGTCCGGCGATGCGGTCCATCGCCCAGTCGAGCGGGCGCTCCTCCCAGTGGTCGCTCTTGGGAGCGCGGTAGAGCACCCTAGTTGGGCGGTTGGGGTTGGTGAGGAGCTGATAGGTGGCGGCGCCTTTGGGGCAGAGATGGCCGCCGTTGATAGGGCTTTCGGAGTTGCCCTCGATGTCTATGATGCGCCCGTCTTTGACGTAGACGCGCTGGCTGCAGCCGACGGCGCAGTACGGGCAGACGGAGATATGCACCTGCGCGTCGCGAATGCGGGAGGTGAGCGTTTTGCTGCGCCGGCTGATGGGGTTGGGTACGAAGCCGGCATGGCGACGCAGGATGCCGCCGATGCCGCCTCCGCCATCGTTGCGTGCGGCCGTAGTCATAGCTGGCGCGTCCTTTCTGGTCTAGGAACTGGCTGGGAACTGCCGGTGGTGACACATGTGGCACATTCGGTCGTGATGCGAGACGCCGGGCAGCAAGAAGCATGCCCGGTCTGGCGCACGTACACCGATGATGCCCTTAGCGCGCCGATCGTGCCGGCGATGGCATCGGACAGAAGCAGCGGAAAGGTGCGCTCCTCGTGCGCGGCAATGTTGACTGGGATGGTCACCATTGCCGTTTTTGCCGCTTTTTGGCCGTGTGTCATGGGTGCTCTCCTCTCAGATGCCGAATTCAAGCGGGTTTGCGCCTCGCATCAACTTGACGTTTCGTGTTATGGGCGGCAAAAGCGGCAAGAAACGGCAACGAAATGGCACGGTTGGCGGCAAAAACGGCAAGGATGCGAGATGATGCGCTCGCATCCACACTGCTATGTGCGCGGCTGCCGTCAGGTGATGGCGGCGTGTTTGCCACGATATGCGGTTGTTCAGGTGCCAGCGGTGCCGCGTGGCGCCGGATGATAGAACTAAATTACCACAGGCGAGACGAGATGTCAAGGCGTTGGTGAGTGGG
>JAICVS010000170.1 GCA_025935195.1 Ktedonobacterales bacterium | reverse complement strand
CGCTATATCATCGAGTTCGTGAGCGATCTGCTGCTGACGCTGATCATCATGGAGGTGCTGGGAACGGTCGTCCACTACCTGCGCAAGCGCGAGACGACGCTGAAGCCATTCCTCTTCATTGGCGTGGTCTCGGCGACGCGGGGCATTCTGGCGGTGGGCGCGCGGCTGTCGGTGACGGAGAATGGGACGTTCACGCCGGACGACTTCCGCGGGGCGATGATCGAGCTGGGGGTGAACGCGGCGGTGATCATCGCGCTGGGGGTGACGATGAAGCTGATCGGTCCGCTGCTGGACGACCGGGCGATGTCGCGGCAGGCGCGTGGGGAGGGTGAGGCGGCGCGGGAGTGAGCCGGCCGCCCCCCACGCGGTGCTGGGCGCACGCGGTGCGCCCCTACAGAGGCTTCACGTCGTACCAGTTGCGGCCGAGCTTCATCTCGACCTTGATGGGTACGTCGAGGCGCATGGCGCCGACCATGGCCTCACGGACAAGCTCGCTGACGGCGTCCACCTCGGGGTCGGGGACTTCGAGCACCAGCTCGTCATGCACCTGGAGGATCATGCGGGCGGCGAGGCCGGCGAGATCGCGGTGCAGGTGGACCATGGCGATCTTGATCATGTCGGCGTTGGTGCCCTGGATGGGCATGTTGACAGCCTCGCGCTCGGCGGCCTGGCGCAGGACGACGGGCAGCGAGGCGAGGTCGGCGAAGTAGCGGCGACGGCCGAGCAGCGTCTGCACGTAGCCCTGGGTGCGCATCTGGTGCAGGGTGGATTGGGTGTACTGGCGCACGAGCGGGAAGGTGGCGTCGTAGTTCTTGATGAACTCGGCGGCTTCGCTGTTGCTCATGCCCGTCACCTGGGCGAGGCCGAAGGCGGACTGGCCGTAGAGCACGGCGAAGTTGACGGTCTTGGCGAGGCGGCGCTGATCGGGGGTGACGTCGGCGAGCGGGACTTTGAAGAGCTGCGCGGCGGTGGCGGCGTGGATGTCTTCGTCGCGGTCGAAGGCGGCGAGCAGGGCCGGTTCGTGGGTGATGTGGGCGAGGATGCGCAGCTCGATCTGGGAGTAGTCGGCGGTGAGCAGGTAGGAGCCCTCATCGGCGAGGAAGGCGCGGCGGATGCGCTTGCCAACCTCGGTGCGCACGGGGATGTTCTGCAAGTTGGGGTTGGAGGAGCTGAGGCGGCCGGTGGAGGCGATGGTCTGGTTGAAGGAGGTGTGGACACGGCCGTCGTCGGGGTTGACGAGGGTGAGCAGGCCGTCCACATAGGTGGACTTGAGCTTGCTGAGCTGGCGGTATTCGAGCAGGGTATCCACGGCGGCATGTCCGCCACGCAGGCCCTCCAGCGTATCGGCGTCCACGGAGTAGCCACCGGACTTGGTCTTGCGGCCCTTGGGAAGCTTGAGCTCGACGAAGAGGACGTCGCCGAGTTGCTTGGGTGAGTTGATGTTGAACTGGTGGCCGACGGAGGCGTAGATGTCCTGCTCCAGGGCGGTGAGCTGCTCGTCCAGGTCATGGCTCATGCGCTGGAGGAAGTCCTGATCGAGGCGGATGCCGGTCAGCTCCATGCTTTCGAGCACGGGAATGAGCGGGACTTCCACCTCGCGCAGCAGCTTGTCCAGGCCGCGCTCGTGGATCTGTGGCTCTAGGTGGCGCAAGAGGCGCAGGGTCATGTCGGCGTCGGCGCCGGCATAGTCGGCGGCGGCGCGGATGGGGGTGGCGGCCATGGTGATCTGGCGCCTGCCGGTGCCGATCAGGTCGGTGATGGGCGTCATGATGACGCCGAGGTTCTCGAAGGCCTGCTCTTTGAGGCCGAGGTTGCGGCGGCCGGGATTGAGTAGGTAGGCGGCGACCATCGTGTCGAAGGCGACGCCCTCGACCCGCACGCCGTGGCGGGAGAGCACCATCATGTCGTACTTGGCGTTGTGGCCGACCTTGGGCACGGCGGGATCGCTGAGGACGGGGCGCAGCGTGTCGAGCACCTGGGCCAGCGGAAGCTGGCGGCCTGGCTCGGCGCCGTCGGGGGTGGCGGTGTGGCCAACGGGGATGTAAAAGGCCTCGCCGGGGCCGGAGGAGAAGGAGAGGCCGACGATGTGGGCCTGCATCTCGTCGGTAGTGTCAGTCTCGCTGTCGAAGGCGATGATCGGCGCGGCGGCGAGCGCGCGGGCGAGCACGTCCAGCGATTCAGGCGAGTCGATCACGAGGGTGCTGGTGCCGGTGGTGGGGATGGTGGCTGGTCGCGCGGGTGCGGCGCCGAAGAGGCTGGGCGAGGCCACGTCGCTGCCCTGTTCGGCGAGGGATTGCAGCGCGGATTCGTCGAAGAGGCTGAGCTGAACGCCGTCGCCGCGCGTGTCGGTTGGGCCGCTGCCGTCGGCGTCGCCGATCGCGATGACGGGCTTCGCCGCGGCGGCGGCATCCGCGCGGGCGGAGGCGGCGGATGTTGCTGTATCGGGCTGTACGGCTGGCGTGGCTGACGTGGCGGCGTCGCCGCGGCGGGGGAGGCGATCCACGAGGCTGTGGAACTCCAGCTCGCGGAAGAGCGCGAGCACGCGGTCGGGGTCGTAGCGCAGGGCACGGGCGCCTTCGAGGTCGAGGGTGACGGGAGCGTCGCGCACGATGGTGGCGAGGTATTTGCTGTGCTTGGCCTGCTCGGTATGCGCTTCGAGCGCGGCCTTGGTGCGGCCGGTCAGCTCGTCCAGGTGGGCGAGGATGCCTTCGAGCGTGCCGTACTGCTCGATGAGCTTGGTGGCGGTCTTCTGGCCGATGCCGGGAACGCCGGGGATGTTGTCGGAGGTGTCGCCGACAAGGGCTTTGTAGTCGGTGAGGCGCTCAGGGACGAAGCCGTAGCGGGCGATGACGGCGGCGGTGTCGAAGTATTCGAACTCGCCTTTCTTGGGCGAGCGGGCGAAGGTGACACGCACCCAGTCGTCTATGAGCTGGAGGGTGTCGAGGTCGCCGGTGGCGATGACGGTGGGCACGCGCAGATGCTCGGCCTGGAGCGAGAGGGTGCCGAGCAGGTCGTCGGCCTCGAAGCCATCGCGCTCGTAGATGGGGATGTTGAAGGCGGAGACGATCTCGCGCACGCGGGGGAATTGGGCGCGCAGATGTTCGGGCAGGGGCGGACGGTGGGCCTTGTAGGAGGCGTAGGCGCGGTGGCGGAAGGTGGGGGTGGGGCGGTCGAAGGTGACGACGAGGTACTCCGGATGGATGATGCGCAGGACATCCAGCAGCATGCGCGTGAAGCCGAAGACGGCGTTGGTCGGCTCGCCGGAGATGGTGGTCATCTTCTCGTCGTAGGCGTGGAACGAGCGATGATAGAGGGCGTGGCCGTCTATGAGCACGAGGGCGGAGCCGGCGCCGCTGTTGGCGGGGACGGCACCAGGCACAGTAGCGGACGATGGTGCGGACATACCTAACTACTCCCCTACCCCCTTCCCGCGAGGAGAAGGGGCCGCTCGCCGGGGTAGGATACCGACGGGCAGCGATGTGCGTGATGTTGAGACGGTGAGATGGTAACGCTTTCCTAATTCTGCGCTATCGCGGGCGTTCCGGCAATGCGAGGGATTCCGTCGCGTTGAGGAAGTGAGAAATTTGGGCCGCGCATGGAGCACGGCGAGAGAGTGTGAGATCGATACGTCATCAATATGCCGGTTGTCCGCGGATCGCGACGCCCCCTCTCCTTGCGCGGAGAAGGGGCTGGAGGGTGAGAAGCTCAGAGCGCGGACTGGCGCTAGGTGTCGGTGCCGGCGGTAGATCGCTTGCCGCGCCGGGCCGCGCCACCGAGCTTGCCGATGCGGCTGTAGAAGTCCGGTGGCTGGCTCCGCTTAGTCGTGTTGCCGCCCTTCTTGCCCATCGCGGCGAAGTGGTCGGGGCCGTACTTCTCGACATTGGCGCGACCGCCCTTCTTGGCGATGTCGCGGTAATAGTCGCTGCCGCGCTTTTCCTTGAGCGCCGTGCCACCTTTCTTGCCGATGCGCTGATAATAATCTGGGCCATACTTGTCGCGCACCGCGGTCCCGCCCTTGCGTCCGGCTTCAGAGGTGGTCATCGGCGCTACCTTGACCTCTTGCCCCACCTTGGTTGCCATACGCTGCACCTCCCATCTCGCGCCATCTCGCGCCATCTCGCGGCTCATCAGCACGCCGTCCGCTCGTCGTGCGGAGTATACTGTGCGCCTGCCGGGATGTCAAGCGGAGCGAGTGCCGTATTCCAGTCGGGCTGTAGGTACGCTCAGACAGGTGCTGGCGTATGCCTGCTGCAACGGTGCGTCGGGGTCGCGCTGGCCGCGAGATTGCGCTATGCTGTGGGCAGACGAGGGTGCCGCGGATGCGGTGACGGCCTGGTGGGAGGCCGACGCGGGCAGAGGCATGGCAGAGGCAGGAGAGTGCGACGTGGATGTCATGCGTATGGATGTGGTGCGGCTGGATGTGATGCGGCTGACGGTGGTTGATCCGCGGGGAACGGTTAGCTTCGTCGCGCACACCTCGGCGGCGCACGCGCTGACGGCCGCCTGCGCGGAGAATCCGGCCACGCTGGGCGATCTGCTGGCGGCGTCGCAACGGTATGACCGCAGTCTGCGTGACGCGGTGCATCGCGGTCTAGCGGTTTTCGACGAACACAACGTACCCGGCGACACGCGCGCCATTCGCGAGCAGCTCACCACGCTGCCGCCACGCGAGGCGCCGGTGTTTCGTGTGCTGGACGAGGCGACGCGCGAGGCAAGTCTCCAGCCGGTGCGTGCGGGCGTCATCCTCTTCAATCTGGCACGCAAGCGCATCGTGCAGATCGTGAACACTGAAGATCCGCTGCGGCGCTCCGGCGAGATCAACTACCACAATGGGCGCTTCCTCAGCCGGCGAGTCTTCCAGTACGAGCTGCCGTCGGAGTGGAGCATCGTCCCGTGAGGCGGCAGCAAGGGGAGTCCTCACCCCCAACTCCCGCCTTTCATTCAGGGGGGAGGGATCGTGATCGGCCAGCGGCGGCAGGGCAGCATCCCCCGGCGCGAGATGGGCCTGGTTGGTGGGCCATGCCGGGTACACGCGCGTGATCTCCAGGTGCCGCGTGAGGGCCACCCCAGAGCTCCACGCGCTCCAGCACCCGCGCCTGGGCGGGCGAGAGCATCGGCAGCTGTGTTGACACCGTCGCGGTCCACGGCGATACTGCCTTCCAGCAAGCCATGCTCGACCTCCGGTTCCTTCAGCACAGTTTCATGATTCATGATCCTGAAGGATACCCGGCCGAACCGCCGCGCTTTTCTCTGCCCCAACCCGTGCTACATCCCTGCCCTTGAAAGGAGGGGGCCGGGGTGAGGGCTCTCCAGCGCAGACACGAACGAGGTGCTACAGTATCAGGAGAGGTATCGCGGAACGGTGCGGCTGTGGGGTGGTGGAGAAACGTACGATCCATTGATCGGCGTGTCGTGTGGTGGAGTGCGTGGTGAGACGTGTGGGGATGAGGGGATGCGCTATGTATGAAGACCTCTATACCGGCGGCGGCTACGCCGAGATGAATCCCTCCTGGCATGTGGAAGAATCGCAGTGGAAGGCGGAGCAGATTCTGCATATGCTCGGCCGCAACGGCATCACACCCAAGACGATCTGCGAGGTGGGCTGCGGCGCGGGCGAGGTGCTCAAGCAGTTGCAAGATCGCATGGATGCCGGCTGCGCATTCGTCGGCTACGACATCTCGCCGCGGGCCATCGCCCTCTGCCAGACACGCGCGAACGCCCGGCTGCAATGCCGCCTGGCCGACATTCGCCAGGATCCGGATGCCCACTACGACCTGATGCTGCTGCTCGACGTGGTGGAGCACGTGGAAGACTATTTCGGCCTGCTGCGCGGCCTGCGCCCGAAAGCCGCACATACCATCTTCCACCTGCCGCTCGATGTCTCGGTGCAGAGCGTGCTGCGGCCCCGCGGCCTGCTCAAGACACGCGTCGCCTACGGCCACATCCACTACTTCACCAAAGAGATCGCCCTCCAGCTCGTGCGCGACGCCGGCTACCGCGTGCTGGATCACGTCTACACGCGCCGGTCGCTCGAGATGCCCACGCACGAGCTGCCCAAGCGGCTGATGCGGATGCCGCGCAAGCTGCTCTTCGCCCTCGACGAGGATGTGGCCGCGCGCATCCTCGGCGGCTTTAGCCTACTGATCCTCGCCCAATAGCGCACGCATACGGAGACATACGGAGACATACGGAGAACCTGCCATGATCGCGCGCCGCACCAAGATCGTCTGTACCCTCGGCCCCGCCACCGCCAGCGCCGAGCGCATCGAGGCGCTCATCCGCGCTGGCATGGACGTGGCGCGCATCAACTTCTCCCACGGCACGCGAGACCAGCACGCCGCCACCATCGCCCGCGTGCGCGAGGCCGCCGCGCGGCTGGATCACCCCGTCGCCATCCTGCAAGACCTGCAAGGCCCCAAGATTCGCACCGGCCCGCTGGCAAACGGCGGACCCGTCACCCTGCGCGACGGCCAGCCGTTCACCATCACCACCCGCCCCACCGCCGGCGACGCCGCCGCCGTCTCCACCACCTACGCCGCCCTCCCGCGCGATGTCGCCCCCGGCGACCGCATCCTGCTGGCGGACGGCGCCATCGAGCTGCGCGTCGAGCGCGTCGCGGGCGACGACATCGCCTGCCGCATCGTCCACGGCGGCCGGCTGGCCGAGCATCAGGGCATCAACCTGCCCGGCGTCGCCGTCAGCGCCCCTGCCCTTACCGAGAAGGACCGCGCCGACCTCGCCTTCGGCGTCGCCCAGCGTGTGGACTACGTCGCGCTCAGCTTCGTCCGCACGCCCGACGATCTGCGCCAGGCGCGCGCGCTGGCGGACCAACTGCTGCGCGCCGCGCCGGAGCCGGAACGCCCGCGCCCCGCGGGGCTGCACCCTTCAGCCTACGCCGCCGAGCGCACGCTGCCGATCATCGCCAAGATCGAGAAGCCCGAAGCCCTGGACCAGTTGGACGCCATCCTGGAGCTGGCGGACGGCGCGATGGTCGCGCGCGGCGACCTGGGCGTTGAGATGCCGCTGGAGCGCGTACCCGTCGCGCAGAAGCGCATCATCGCCCGCGCCAACGCTCTGGGCATCCCCGTCATCACCGCCACGCAGATGCTCGAATCGATGATCCATAGCCCGCGCCCGACGCGCGCCGAGGCCAGCGATGTCGCCAACGCCATCCTCGACGGCACCGACGCCGTGATGCTGAGCGGCGAGACGGCGATAGGGGAGTATCCCGAAGAGGCCGTCGCCGTCATGGCGCGCATCGCCGTCGAGGCCGAAGGCCACTGGCCCGCCGCGCGCGTCGAGCCGCTCCCCGGCCGCGAGACCCTCGCGCACGCCGTGGCCGCATCCGCCTGCACGCTCGCCACGCACGCCCGCGCGTCCCTGCTCGTCGTCTTCACGCGCACCGGCGCCTCCGCCCATCTCATATCCAAGCAGCGGCCCGACGCCGCCATCCTCGCTTACACCCCCTTCGAGACGGTCTACCGCCGGCTGGCGCTCTGGTGGGGCGTCGCGCCGCGCCGCGGCGAGCTGATGGGTAGCACCGAGGAGCTGATCGCCTGGGCGGACGCGCGCATCCAGGCCGAGGGGATCGCCAAACCCGGCGACGAGATCGTGATCGTCGGCGGCATGCCCATCGCCGGCCGTGCCCGCACCAACTTCATCAAGCTCCACCGCGCCGGCGAAGCGTGACATAACTTGTATTGATTGACCGTGATCTGTTGATGGTGATGGACACGCATTGATCGCCGGCCCGTGGAGTCGGGAGCGCGGAGACGAGAGCGGGGCGGCCACCCGGCCGCCCCATAGGAAAGGAAGCGTGATGCGGCGCCTTGGATGGGCGATCCGCCTGCCGTCTAGCGCTGCTCGACGGGCACGAACTTCAGCCCTTCCGGGCCGGTGTATTCAGACTGTGGGCGGATCAGCCGGTTGCCGACGAGCTGCTCCAATACGTGCGCCGTCCACCCCGCCACGCGGCTGACCGCGAACGTCGAGGGGAAGAGGTCACGCGGCAGACCCACCGAGTTCAGCACCGCCGCCGAGTAGAACTCGACGTTGGTGTAGAGGCGGCGCTCCGGCTTGCGCCGGTTCAGCTCCTGGATCGCGTACTGCTCGGTGCCGCGTGCCAGCGCGAAGAACTCCGCCGAGGAGGCCTGCCGCGCCATCTCACGCAGGATCTCCGCGCGCGGATCGGTGGTGCGGTAGACGCGGTGGCCGAAGCCCATCAGCTTCTTGCCGCTGTTGAGCGCGTCATCCACCCAGGGGTGGATGTTGTCGGCCGACTTGATCTCGTCGAGCATGTCCATCACCAGCTCCGGCGCCCCGCCGTGCAGCGGCCCCTTCAGCGCGCCGACCGCCCCCACCACGCACGAGGCCAGGTCCGACTCGGTGGACGCGATTACCCGCGCCGTGAAGGTGGATGCGTTCATGCTGTGGTCCGCCAGCAACACGAGGTAGGTGTCCAGGCTCTTGACGTGGTTCTCCGGCGGCCGCTCGCCCGTCAGCATGTAGAGATAGTTGGCCGCGTGGCCGAGCGTCGCATCCGGCGCGAGCGGCTCTTTGCCGTTGCGCAGGCGGTTGAACGCCGCGACGATGGTCGGGAAGATCGCCGTGATCTGGACGGCCTGATCGTAGGTGGGCTTGCCGTCAATCGGCAGCGCCGCCCCCACCACCGAGGCCACGCTGCGCAGCGCGTCCATCGGCCCGGCGCTCTTGGGCAGCGCCCGCAGTGTCGCCAGCGCGGCTTCGGGCAGCTCCCGCCGCACGCGCATTGTCGCGTTCAGCCCGTCCAGCTCGGCGCGATTGGGCAAATGCCCATGCCAGAGCAGGTAACACACCTCCTCGTAGCTCGCTTTGGACGCGAGCTCGCTGATCGCGTACCCGCGATAGACGAGCCGGCCTTCTTCACCGAACACGTGGCTGATGGCGGTGGATGCGACCACCACGCCCTCCAGCCCCTTTGCTGAGGTCATCGTCGTGCTCCTCTGTGAACCGCTGTGAACCTGTGTGAGCCTCGCGGCTATAGACCTTCGGCGGCCTCCCGCCGGCGCTCCACGTGGGATGACGCGAACCCGCGTGGCCGGCGCGACCCCTGCCGGAGCTTCAGATGGTGAAGTGGCTTCCGTCGCGTCCGTCGCTGACAATATTACTTGATTTGTGTTGATTTGTCCAGCCCTATATGTTGATCGCATCTATTGACGGCCCATTGCGGGCGGCGATATACTGGCGGCAGCGACAGCAGCGCCGCCGGGCGCGCGGCGCGTAACGGCTCCCCGCTGGAGGCATCTCATGATCGTGATGGAAGGCGAAGAGTTCCTCACCGCGCAGGAAGCCTGCGCCCTGCTCGGAATCAAGCCCGCCAGCCTCT